>CAYNHK010000042.1:0-26164 GCA_964396875.1 uncultured Acidobacteriota bacterium
TTCAACATCATCACCGCCGACCACATGGCGAAGATGAAGGACAAGGCGATCGTCGCGAACATCGGCCACTTCGACAACGAAATCGACATGGCCGGCCTCAAGAAGGTCAAGGGCATCAAGACCATCAACATCAAGCCCCAGTACGACGAATGGGTCTTCCCTGATGGTCACAGTGTGATGATCCTCGCCGAGGGTCGTCTCATGAACCTCGGCTGCGCCACTGGCCACCCGAGCTTCGTGATGTCGACGTCGTTCACCAACCAGACCCTGGCTCAGATCGAGCTGCACAAGAACCACTCGAAGTACGAGAACAAGGTCTACATGCTGCCGAAGAAGCTCGACGAGGAAGTGGCGCGTCTGCACCTCGAGAAGCTCGGCGTGAAGCTCACCGTCCTCACGAAGGAGCAGGCCGAGTACATTGGCGTTCCTGTGGAAGGGCCGTATAAGCCGGACCACTACAAATACTAAGCGCCTGCTGTGAGGCGATGAAGAGCGCCCGAAAGGGCGCTCTTTTTTTCTCCCGCGGGCCCGGTTGAACGAAAGGCGACGAATATGGCAATCAAGGTCGGTGAGGTAGCAGCCCTCTTCCGGTACCCGGTGAAGTCCATGGGCGGCGAACGCCTCGAGGCCGTCGATCTGGGCTGGCATGGTCTTGTCGGTGACCGCCGCCTGGCTTTCCGTCGGATCGACGATCGCGGCGGGTTCCCCTGGCTGAGCGCCAGCAAACTCCCGGAGTTGATTCTCTTCACTCCGCAGCGGCGTGGACCATCCGACGGTGGCGATCTTCCGACGCACATTCGTACGCCGGAAGGTGACGAGCTGGAGTTGTTCAGCCAGGATCTGGCCAGCGACGTGGGTCGCCGCCACCGCTCACCGGTCGAGATGATGCGCCTCAGGAATGGCATCTTCGACGAGGCGCCCATCTCGTTGATCGCTGCCGCCACGGTCGAAGAAATCGGGAGGCTCGCGGATCAGCGGCCAGACGTCCGGAGATTCCGGCCGAACATCCTGATCTTGTCGTTGCGGTCCGTGCCCTTCGAGGAGGACGAATGGGTGGGGGGAGTGCTCTCGTTCGGGGAGGGCCTTGAGGCCGCCGCGATCGGCATCACGATGCGAGACGAACGCTGCTCGATGGTGAACTTCGACCCTGACTCAGCACGCCCCGCCGCCGATATGCTGAAGGCGATTGTGCGAGAGAAGGACAACAAGCTCGGCGTCTACGGCACCGTGATTAGATGCGGCCGCCTCGCCGTAGGCCAGCCCATATTCTTTGAGCCGGCGGCCGAGCCTCGAAAGCAACCCTGAATCGACCAAGCACGACGACGCCCTCGTCGCCTCGAGCCTGACCACATCGGCGTGCCATCCGCGATCGTGAAGCCCGCTCCAAAAGGGATCGAACACTTTGGGGGACTCTCTGGCCGCTCCTGGGGAAAGGCCTTCGCGGACAACGGCCCCAGACAAATCAGAACCGCGACCATCACCCTCATGGCGGGGAGCACACGCCGTGAAATGACAGAGGGCCTGGCGCCCCCTTCCACTCGTGATCGACGCTCAGAAACCGCGCTACCCTAAGGTGAGCACGAGCTAGATGCCGGCTCGCGCCTCGCGGGGCCGTGAGACTCGCTTCGCTTGCCGCTTGACGAAGCGGACTTCGACGCGACAGCCGAGCGCCCCTGCGTAACGCTGGAGGGTCGCGATCGAGGGGGAGTGCTTCGCCGCGCCTGATTCGAGTCTTGCAACCGCGGACTGTGTGGTTCCGGTTCGCGCGGCCACTTCCGCCTGGGTCAGGCCGGCCTCGGTTCTAGCTCGCAGAACCTCATCGAGGAAGGAGAACTCCTCAGCGAGCGCTTCGTAGGCCTTCCTCACCTTCGGCCGCGCCAGTGCGCGGGTCTTGAACTGCTTCAATGAACTAGGCATCCTTGAACTCCTTCATTCGCCGCCGGGCCGTCGCCAACTCTCGCACTGGCGTCTTGTCGCTCTTCTTGACGAACTGATGGAGCATGACGATCCGGCGCTCGACCACCGTGCAGTAGAAGACTCGCGCAATTCCTTCGGCCGCCTTGATTCTCAGCTCGAACAATCCGGCCCCCATTGCCCGAGTGTGCGGCATGCCGAGGTCGGGACCGTAGGTCTCCATGCGTTCTGTGTAGTGAAGGAATCGCGCGACGAAGCCAGCCGGAAGCGCCAGAATCTCCGACTCCAGTCGCTCGCTGAAGAAGACAATCCTCCAAGACACGACGCTACTATAGCGTTTCTGCTATACCAGACAACCCACCGGCGTCCCTGGCGTCTCCGGATCTGATCTAACCCGCGAGTCTTCGTTTCTCCGCGAGCGATGCCGCGTGATGGGGATCGAGCGCTATGGCGGCATCGAAGGCCTCGACCGCGCGGTCGGAGTCGCCCAGCATCGCGAAGACCATGCCTCGATCGTGGTGGATCTCGGGATCGTCAGGGGCGATCTCGAGAGCGGTCTCGAAAAGGGTGAGGGCCTCATCCGTCTGTCCGAGTTGCGTGAGGGCCCGTCCCTTCCACCTGAAACCATTGGCGTTGCCCGAAGCGGCGTCGATCGCCCGGTCGAAGAATTCGAGTGCCGCCTCGGCTCGCCCCGCTTTCATGGACACACAACCCAAGCCCAGCCAGCCGAGGTACCCGCGCGCATTCGGGAACGCGCCCTTCCCCTCGAAGGCCGCGATCATCTGTCGCCCCTGGTCTACGAGAGGGGACTCCGTGTCTGAGTGCTGGGCGATCTCGACGAGGTCCATTGCGGAACGACACGCCTGTTTCGCTTTGCCCTCCTCGTGCTCCATCACCGCCTTGTTGAGCCAGAATGGCAGGGAATCCGGAGAGGCCTCGATGGCCTTCGCGATGGCGCGCGCGGCCTCCTCCCGCCGCCCGAGCTTGAACAGGGCCTGGGCGCGCGTGCTGAGAGCCTCCGGGTTGCGGGGCTGGGTGCTGAGCAGCCGATCGATCGTCGTGAGCGCGTCCTCGAACCTTTCGGCGTTGAAATGCTCCACGGCCTCCAAAGCCACGCTGTCGGGTTCGGGTTGCGGCGAGGGCGGCGGTTGCTCGGGTGGCGGAACCGGTGCGGCCTCGACGGGAGCGGGTGCAGGTGAGGGTCGCGCGAGCGCGGCCAGGAACTCGGGAGGAAGCGCAGATGGCGGCAGGGTCGCGGTTGGGTCGTCCGTCGGGGGAAAGGGTTTTGGGGGAGCTGTCGGCGGAGGGGGTGGGCTCACAACAGGAACCGTAAGGGGAGTGGGCGCGGCCTCCACAGGGACGGCCGCGGGAGCGGGGGTGCTCACCACAGGGACAGCCGCCGGAGCGGGAGCGCTCACCACGGGGACCGTCGGGGGAGCGCTCTCCGCCGGAGGCCCCGCGTTCGGGGTGGCTTTGCAGAACGGGCACGCTGGCGCGCGATCGGAGATGCGCTTACCGCAGGAGGGACAGGAGACGAGCATGCCTAAAGCATCTCACTGCTTCGTCATCTTTTGCGCTCGAGCACGTTTTTCGATTGATTCAGCTCCGATCGCCACGCGTGCCGGGCGCGCCGGCTTCGGCCAATAACCTCGCCAACTCGGCAGGATGAAACGAGCAGGGTATTCAGCCACGCCCGTCAATCCGTGCGAAGCGCCGATCCCGGTGTGACCTTCGAAGCGCGTCTCGCGGGAATGCAGGCGGCGGTTGCGCCCACGACGAGCAGGGTCACCGTCCCGGCCACGAACGAGATCCCGTCGCGCGGCGGCACGCCGAAGAGCAGAGCCGCCATCAACTGACTGACGCCCAGCGCGACCACCAGGCCAAAGGCGGCCCCAATCGCCACCAGCTTCAGCCCTTCACCCACGATGAGACCCCGTACCTGCCCGGGCCGAGCGCCGAGCGCGAGCCGCACTCCGATCTCCCGGGTGCGCCTCGCGACCGAGTATGAGAGCAGTCCATAGAGTCCGACCGCGGTAAGGGCCACGGCGAGCCCCGCGAAACCCGCGAGGGCGAGCATGTTGAAGCGCGGCTGCGCCACCTTGGAATCGAGCGTCCGCGCGAGGGTCGTGGGTTCGAGGAGGGCTATGGAACCGTCGAACCTTCGGACCTCGTTTCGCACCGAAGGCAGCAGGGCCAGGGCATCGCCCGCAACCCGCAGGAGAATGCTCATGTCCCGCTGTGGGAACTGGTTTGAAGAGACGAAATAGGTGGGCTCGCTCGCCTTTGCCATCCCCAGCGAGTGAACATTGTCGGCGATGCCCACGATCTGGAAGCGGACCGGCGCCGCCGAGTCGCGCATGCCCGAGACGGAGCCGAGGCGAAGCCAATGACCGATGGCGTCTTCACCGGGAAAGAACCGCGCTGCGAAGTCGCGGCTTACGACTATCGCCCCCGACGAGCCCTGCGAGTCACGTGGGTCGATCGGTCGGCCCGCGACCCCGATGTCCAACGTCTCGAAGTAGCCCGGACTCACGATGGCGAGATGCGCGGACCAGCTCTCGCCGGGATCGGCCCTTCCCTCGATGGCGAAGGAGTCGATCCAGTTGGTTTCGAGCGGTGAGTCATAGGCGACCGCTCCGGCCAGGACGCCCGGCAGCCCCTGCAGCCTTGAAAGCAACTCGGTGTAGCCGGCGCTGATCTCGGGGATTGTGGAATAGCGCGCGGGCAGGACGAGCTGGAACGCGAGGACGCCTTCGGGCTGGAAGCCCGGATCGACCTGGCGCAGCCTTTCGAAGCTGCGGGTCAAGAGAGCGCCGCATGTCACCAGGACGAGAGCCATGGCCACCTGACCGACCACCAGGCCCCTGCGAACGCGTTGGCCTCTGCGATCCCCCGTGCCCGGCGCGCCGTCGCGCAGCCCAGCCGCCGGGTCGGCCGCAGAGGCGCGCATCGCCGGCCACCAGCCGAAAGCGAGCCCGGTTGCGATCGAGGCGATGAGGGCAAAGGCGAGGACGCGGCCGTTCACGGCCACGGCGGTGAGACGGGGGAGGTCCTGAGGAAGGATGGCGGCCAGAAGGGGAAGACCGAGCGCGGCCAGCGCGCATCCCGCGACCCCGCCCGCGATGGCGAGAAGCAGGCTTTCCGTCACGAGGAGCCTCGCGATGCTCGACCGGCTCGCGCCGAGGGCGCGGCGCACGGCGATCTCCCGCTCCCGGGACGTAGCGCGCGCGAGCAGGACGCTCGCGGCATTCGCGCAGGCGAGGAGCAGGAGCAGCCCCACCGCCGCGAGGAGCACGAGGAGGGCGGGGCGCACGTCTCCCGTGATCTCGGATTCGAGGGACGTCACCAGGGCGCTTTCGCCCGCGTTCGCGGCCGGATACTGCACGGCCAGCCGGGCGTGGAGGGCCTTCATCTCCTGGTCTGCCTCGGCGATGGCGACGCCGTCGCGCAACCTTGCGACCACGCCCATGACGTGACTGTTCCGGTTCCCCGCGCGCTCCGCATTCATCCGCCTGGGAACGAAAACCTGCTGGGTCCGCGCCGCGAAGGAGATCCGCGCGGTGGCGCCCGGCCAGGAGGGATAGAGGCCGGGCGGCGCCACGCCGACCACGTCGTAGGCCTGGCCATCGAGCAGAATTGTCCGGCCGACGATCGAGGCGTCTGCGCCGAACCGGCTCCTCCACAGATCAAAGCCGAGGATTACGCTCCTGGAGCCGGCCTCGTCATCGCGCGATGCGAAGGTGCGTCCCGCCACTGCGCTGACCCCGAGCACGTCGAAGTAGTTGACGCTCACCGACGCTCCGCCGATGCGTTCGGGCTCGCCGGTTCCGGTCAGTGTGAACCCCGCGGCATTGAACCCGGCCATCGCCGAGAAGGACTTCGCCTCGGCTCTCCAGTCCAGAAAGTTGGCCGGAGCGACCCGGGCTTTTCGCGCGCCCGTCTCCCAGATCGTGACCAGTCGGTCGGGAGCCTGGAAGGGAAGGGGTCTCAGCAGGACCGCGTCCACAATGCTGAACAGCGTGGTATTTGCGCCGATCCCGAGCGCGATCGTCGCCACCACTACCGCGGCAAAGCCGGGCTGCCGGCGCACCGCGCCCAGCGCGAATCGCGCATCACTCAAGAGCTGTCGCATCGAGTCCCTCGCTCGAGGCTTGGACGAACCGGGACGGAGAAGGTTACGGCGATCAGCTGAGCTTGGCGGCGAGCGCTTCCATCACCTTCGCCAGCATCGCGCTGCGCGAACCCGCGGCCGCACCGGCCAGATGCCCGACGTGGGTCCGCAGTTCCGCGGCCACCGTTTTGTCCTTCCGTCCGGCGTCGAGCCTGGCCTGAGCCTTGTCCAGCATGGCCGAAAGTGTCGCGACCTGCTTGGCGGTGAAGCGGCCCTCGCGTTGGAGCTGGTCGATGTAGGCGCGCGCCACCACCGGCGCATCGGGCCAGAGAATCGGAAACTGCTGCTGTGGATTGAAGGTGCCGCCATGGGTGGCCGCCTTCGCCGCGGCGATTTCATTGGCGGTCAGATACTGACTCGGCAGGAGTTCGAACACATCCAGGCCGCGCGCGATTTCGGTGCCGTAGACCCGGCCGTTGTACCAGTAGGTGGACCAGTAGCCGCCCAGCACTTCGGCCTTGTCGCTGATCGGCCCGCGGTCGAAGAAAGCGATCTCCGTCGGTTTCGTGCTGTCCGTGAAATCGATCACGGAAAGGCCGCCCTGGTACCAGGCCTGGACGAAGATGTCGCGGCCGGGCACCGGCACGATCGAGCCATTGTGGGCCACGCAGTTTTCCTTCTCGGTCTGGGGCGCAGGCAGCTTGTAGGTGCCGCGATAGATGAGTTTGTTGTCCACGATGTCGTAGATCGCGTCGGCGCCCCAGTTGCGAGGATCGTAGGACCGGCAGCGCGGACGCGAACCTCCGCCCCATTCGTCGGTGAAGATCACCTTGGTGCCGTCATTGTTGAAGGTCGCCGAATGCCAGTAGGCGAAGCCCTTGTCGGTGACCACGTCGAGACGCTTCGGCTTCAGCGGGTCCGAGATGTCGAAGATGATTCCGTTGCCTGAGCAGGCGCCGGCCGCGAGCTTGCGCGAGGGAAAGACCGTGATGTCGTGACACTGGTCGGTCTCACTCGTCACCTGCGTTCCTTCGCCGTGATTGCCGCCCATCCACAACCCTGCGATGCGTCCGGTGGCTTCGTCGGCGAAAACCGCGGGGCTCGAGACGATGCGGGCCTTCGATGGATCCGCCTTGGGGATTTCAATCACGTCGATCCGGAAAAGCGCGGTGCGGTTGTCGCCCGGCACTTCGCCCACGCAGCCGGCAAGCTCTTCTCCCTTGCGAACCCCTGCGGTGCCGGAGTTGTACACAACAATGCGGTCCTTGTCCTCGGCCACCACCGAATGCGTATGCGATCCGCGGCAGGTCTGGACCTGGCCGACCTGCTGCGGGCTGCTCAGGTCGGAGATATCGAAGATGCGCAGGCCACGGAAGCGCTCCTTGCTCACTTCGTCCTTCACGCCCTGCCGCCCGCAGTCCACGCGTCCGAGTGTCTGTTCGACGGACATGATCAGGAGATCGCCGACGATGGAGACATCACCCTGTCCGCCCGGACAGACCACGGAGCTCAGCAGCGTGGGGGCCTTCGCATCGGTGAGGCGATAGATGTTGAAGCCGTGGTAATTGCCGGTCACCAGCACATCGCCTTTGAACGCCATGTCGGTCTGCGCGAAGGAGAGCAGCGGAGAACGGTCGCTCCATTCGGTGCCTTCGTTGGATTGCTCGTCGCGGGGCCCGGGCTTGGCCCCCTCAACCTCCTTCTTGGGTTTGGGGAGAGGCAGGTCCGCCGGGTTGGTGGGATCGAAGAACCCCATGGGTCGTGCGAGGGTCGCGACCAGCGACAAGTGGCTCGCCGCTTGTCCGGCGTCCTTGAAACCGGCCGAAAGCGCCACGCGGGGGTCGGTCGCGAGGGTGCCCAGCAGTTTGCTCATCCGCTCGATCTCGGCCTTCTGTTCCGTCTTCACGTCGCTGACGAATTGGAAGAGCACGGGCTCGTAGGCGCTGCCCGGTCTCTTGACCAGGGCGTCCACCATCTTGAGCGCGCCGTCGTGGTGCGTGATCATCAGGCTCAGGAACAGGCGATCGAACTCGGTTCCCCGGAGCGTCGCGAGTTTCGCCATGTCCTCGGGCGACGCCATGCCGGCCATGGTGCCCTTCATATCCATGCCGCGGTGCATCGAGGCGTCGGGCACGCTTTCGCCGCGTTCGCGCAGCCAGTTCTGCATGAAGCGGATCTCGTCAGCCTGGGAAGCATGGATCCGGCCCGCCACCGCCACGAGCTCAGGCAGGTTGGTGCGTTCCTTCACCAGGTCGGCCATCTGCACCGCCTGGTCGTGATGATGGATCATGTCGCGCATGAAGGTGACGTCGTCCGCGGTGTAGCGCGTATCGGCCAGCTTCACCGCCTGCTGCGCCGTCAACTTCGTGGCTTTCTGTCCCGGCGCCCCCGGCTGAACGATGGGGACGTCCTGCCCGGCCAGCGCACCCGAGGCGGCCACCAACAGAAAGGTGCTGGAAGCGATGAACGAGGTCAGTGAAGTACCGAAACGATGGGGGCTCATGCGGAATCTCCTTTTTTGAAAGCGGCCGATGATAGGCCATCGCCCTCTCGCGTTTCAGGACATGCGCGCTTGGGCTTGATGCGCCTGCGCCATTCACGCTCCGCGAAGGGGCCCTGAATCCGATTTGACAAGTAATCTTTTCAATTGATACAGTCCGCGCCGTGTTGATCAGGGCGCTGGAAATCGAGGAAACGGGCGAGCGCAGGAAAGATCCGCGCTCCGGACTGGCTGTGGTGCAGGAGCGCAAGGCCGCGGGCGCGTTGACCCATGCGCTGCGCCGGCGCATCCTGGAGACGCTGGCGACGCAGGGCTCGGCCACGACTGTCGCCGGAGCGCTGGACGTGCCGCGGCAACTCGTCAACTACCACCTGCGCGTCCTCGAAAAGGCGGGGCTTGTAGAGGAAGTCGGCACACGTCAGCGGCGGGGCCTCACCGAACGCCTCGTGCGCGCCACCGCTGCGCACTACATCATGGCCCCTGATGCGGTCGGGGGCGCGAGCCCCGCGCGCGACACCTTTTCCTCGACCTACCAGGTGGCAGTCGCGGCGCGCACGATTCGCGAAGTCGCGGCACTGGCCTCGCTCGCCAGGGAATCGGGCAAGCGGCTCACCACTTTGACCCTCGACACCGAGGTCGCGTTCTCCTCACCCGCCGAGCGGAAAGCCTTCAGCGACGAGCTGGTGACCGCTATCAACACCCTGGCGGCCAGGTATTCGGCCGGTTCCGGCCGCAACCGACGAGCCTATCGACTTTTCGTGGGCGCACATCCCGTGTATCGCCCGTCCAACCCAAAGGAAACCGCATCATGAACCTACGTCGCATGACCTGGATGGCCATGGCGCTTGCGTGGATGGCGTCGCCGGCGCTCTCGCAGAGCCAGCCCACGAAGGCCCAGATCGAGAAGATGCTCGAGCCCCTGCGGCCCACGGTCGAACATCAGGAACTTGCCGGCCTGGCCGGACGATGGAGCCAGGACGTGGCCTATGCCATGGGAGGGCCGCCGATGAAGGCCCTGGGTACGGTCACCAACCGCATGGTTCTCGGCGGGCGATTCCTCGTCTCCGAGGGGACATCGAACAACCCATCGACGTTCGGCGACCCTGTCATTGAATTCATGAGCGTCTACGGCTTTGACCGGCGCACGAAGGAATACACGATTGTCGGGTTCGACACGATGGGCACGTACTACGTCACCGCGTCCGGTACGAAGACGCCCGCCGGCCTGATCCTGATGTCGGGCGAGACCCTCGAACACGAAGGAGGAAAGACGGACAAGCGCAGGTACGACATGACCTTGAAAGTGATCGACGCCAACACCTACGTGTCGGAGATCATCTTCAAGTTCCCGGGCAAGGCCCCCCAGACGATCGTGTCCATCACGCATCGGAGGCTCCCGTGAGTCGCTCGGTGGTGCATGACGTCTTCATTCAGGCCCCGCCCGATGTGGTATGGCAGGCGCTCACCGATGCGAAGGAACTGACCCAATGGTTCCCGGTCGAGGCGCGGGTGAGGCCCGGCGTGGGCGGCTCGATCTGGTTCTCCTGGGGCGAGGGCGCCGCCGGTGAGAGCCAGATCACCGCCTGGGAGCCGGGTCGACACTTCCAATGGACCGAGGACCGCGGCCCCGTCAAGATCGCCGTCGACTTTCACCTCGACGCCCGCGACGGCGGGACCGTGGTCCGACTCGTTCAATCCGGCTTTGGCGACGGCGCCGAATGGGACGATGAGTTTCATATGGTGGAGGGTGGGTGGTCGTACTTCATGACCCATCTTCGCTGGTACCTCGAACGGCATCGGGGTACGCGGCGCGACCTGATCGGATTCCGGGAGCGCACGGCCTTGACGCGTGACGAGGCGTTCAACCGCCTGCTCCGGCTGGTCGACGGTCTCGAGGTGACTCGGGTGGTGGACAGTCCGAAGACCGGCCAGGCAGGCTTCACGATTCCCTCGCTCGGTGACGCGATCCTCTTCATTGAGATCGAACCCGGCGCGGACGCGGTGCGCGGCGGGTTCTGGTTGTCCACCTACGGTCTGGCCTCCGAACGTCTGGCGTCGCTGCGAGCCCACTTCACGCAGGAATATCGGAGAGCCCTCGACGGGACACAAGGAGGACGGCAGAAATGAAACGACAGATCGCAGGAGCGGTGGCCGGGTATCTTGCGATGGTGGTGTGCATCATCGCCTCATTCTCTGCCGCATTTCCGCTGCTGGGGATGGACAGGCTGTTCAGGCCGGGGACGTACGAAGCGTCGACCCTGTGGATCACCCTGAGCTTCGTTCTCGGACTCGGCGGAGCCATCGTTGGTGGGTTCGTGGCCGCGGCCGTCGGCCGCGCGCCGCGCGCCGTGCACATCCTCGCCGTTCTGGTGTTGACCTTCGGCGTCTTGTCGGCCGTCGCCGCGATGACTGCGGATCATCCACGCGGTGGGGCGCGAGGGCCTGAGGCCACGATGGCGACCGCGATGTCAAACGCGCGACAGCCCGCCTGGGTCGCCTTGTTGAATCCCCTGCTCGGCGTTGTCGGCGTCCTCATTGGTGGGCGTCGCAGGTCGACTCAGCCGTAGAAGCGACCTCTGGACCGACCCGACCGTGACCATCGCGGTCGAGGTCCGGCCCGGGTCCTATGAGATCAAGGCCGTCGCCTCAACCCATCGGGGTACATGACGGTCAGGAAGGCGGCGATGAGGAGGACATTGAACTCGACGCCGTTCCTGCCCCCGCCCACCACGAACCAGCCTTCGCGGCCGTGGACCATGATGATGCCCATCACGAGCACCGAAATGGTGATCCAGCCGAGAGGCTTGATGAATCGGCCGGAGAGAAGAGCCGCGGCCATGGCGACGTGGGAGAGCTTGACGGCCCACGCCAGAGGAAGGCCGAAAGGAGCGAAGCCTGCGGGGTCGAGATAAAGGCGGCCGAAGGCGTTGACGCCGCCGTCGACCATTCCCGGCACACTGTGGGCGAGCATCATCACCGCGAGGGTGAGTTTCAAGAGGAACGCCCGGTCCTGCCAGTTCATCGATTCAGGATGCCTCTTTGACTATGCCCGAGGGGCGCGCAGTCTTGAGGCGTCGAGCAGCAGGGCGACGATCACCACGACCCCTTGCGCCACCGCGGGGCCCACTCCAAGTGTCGTGTCCACGAAAACGAGCCGCGGCAACACGATCGCCGCGTGGAGCAAAGAGGCGACCATGAGGGCCCACCAGGCCCAGACCTCGCCGCGCTTGTAGGGCCCGAAGACGATGGCCAGGAACAGGACCGCGAAAGCCCCCGCGTAGGCCGCCGAGGTGCCGCGAATCCCGCGCAGAGCCTTCTCGACCTGCGGATCGCCCCCGCCGATCTGCCTGACTCCCGGCCCTTCGCTGCCGCCGATGGTGTAGTTGTTGAAGTAGGCCTGGCCCATCGATACCAGGCTCAAGAGCAGCACGCCGATTCCGACGACGGCGAGGATAGAGACGCTGGCTTTTCGCATGTTGGCTCCTGAGTGTTGAGCGGGGAGCATACTGCCCGCTCTTCCGCAGGTATCTTTGCCGCTATGAAGCGCCTCCTTCTTTCGCTGTCCCTGCTGGTCTCGGTCGTCGGGTCGGGCGCCGCTCGGACAGAGACCTGGAATCAACAAACCGCGAACCAGGGGGGCGATCAGTTCCTTGATGGGATCGGAGAGACCGGTCTCATAGCCCGTTACTTGTTCGAGGGCAATGCGGAAGACTCGTCGCGGAACCAGCTTCACGCGACGGTGCGCGGTCAGGGTGCTGTGTTCGTCGAAGACGGACCGCGTCGCGTGCTCCTTCTCACGGGCGAGGGCAGCCACGCGGAGCTGCCGGCGTCCGCCCTCTCGGGCGAGGACGCGCTCACGGTAACCGGATGGCTGTACCTTCCAACGCGCGCCCTGGGGCCGATCTTTGACTTCGGCCAGAGCCCGACGACGCGGCTGTCCGCCGTAGTGGAGGCCGAGGGGCTCCGCGTGACGGCGCTGGTCGAGGGCCAGGCCCGAGGTGAAACGAGGACGATGCCGCTGATCGATCATGTGTGGACGCACTTTGCCGTCGTGCTCGATCCCGCGAGCCGTGTTCTGACCACGTACCTCGATGGCGTTCGAGCCGGACAGGCGAGAAACGTCGGCGTGACGCTCGCGCAATTCGTCTCGCCTGCGGCCACCACCACCCGCTTGTTCCTGGGACGCACCCATGACGATCGCCGACCCACGCTTCACGGCAGGCTACGCGACGTCCGCCTGTATCGCATCGTTCTCGGCGACGAACAGGTCGCCACCATCCACCGCAATGCCCTGGCTTCCGTCCAGCCTTCCCGCGACCGCACGACTCCGCCGGAAATCTCCACCGCCAACATCCCACAGGAATCGCCGTTCGCCAGGCAACTCACCAGTGTCCCGAACGTCACCGTGGAAACGATCGTCGGAATGTTGCCCCGACTGCCCGCCGAAATCCCGGACACCTACACAGGTGGCGCCACGAGCCCGGTTCGCGTGATCTGGCCCGCGCCGATCGACAACATGGAAGTGCGCAAGCCTGGAACGTACACGGTCACCGGCCGGGTGCCCGGCACGACGTTCGCGCCCAAGGCCACGGTCATCGTCAAGGCGCGCCTCGGCACCCTTACTCCGCCAGATCGCCTCGTCGAGGCTTTCCCGCTGAGCCGCGTCACCCTCGATCGCGATTCGCACGGGCGCGACACGCCCTTCATCAAGAACCGCGACAAGTTCCTTCGTGGTCTCGCGGCGAGCAACCCCGACATGTTTCTCTACAACTACCGCGAGACCTTCGGCGAGCCGCAGCCCGAAGGCGCCAGACCGCTCGAAGGCTGGGACAACCAGACCACGAGGTTGAGAGGCCACGCGAGCGGCCACTACCTGACGGCCATCGCCCAGGCCTACGCGAGCACCGGTTACGACCCCGAATTGCAGGCCGTCTTCCTGGGGAAGATGAACTACATCGTGGACGCTCTGCACACCCTGTCGCGCAAGTCGGGACAGCCCGCGCGCGCCGGCGGCCCATCGGTCGCTGATCCAACCGCGGTGCCCATCGGCCCCGGCCGGGAGAGTTACGACTCCAACCTGCGCGCGGGCGCCATCCGCACCGACTACTGGAATTGGGGCGTGGGCTTCATCAGCGCCTATCCCCCCGACCAGTTCATCATGCTCGAACGGGGCGCCACCTACGGCACGCAGGACTCGCAGGTCTGGGCCCCTTACTACACGCTGCACAAGATCCTCTCGGGACTGATGGACTCCTACGAGGTCGCGGGGAACGGGAAGGCGCTGGAGATCGCGCGCGGAATGGGCCGATGGGTGCACGCACGTCTGAGTGCGGTGCCAAAGGACACGCGCACCGCGATGTGGAGCCGCTACATCGCGGGCGAGTACGGCGGCATGAACGAGGCGATGGCGCGCCTTTTCCGACTCACGGGGGAGCGGCGGTTCCTCGACACCGCGAAGCTCTTCGACAACACGAACCTGTTCTTCGGCAATGCCGACCACGACGGAGGCCTGGCCAAACGCGTCGACACGATCCGCGGCAAACACGCGAACCAGCACATCCCCCAGATCACGGGCGCGCTCGAAACGTTTCGCAACACGAAGGAGATGCCGTACTACGACATCGCCTCGAATTTCTGGGACATCGTCAACGAGGGTTACATGTACAGCATCGGCGGCGTGGCGGGCGCCCGGAATCCGGCAAACGCCGAGTGTTTCCCGGCCCAGCCGGGCACGCTGTGGGAGAACGGCCTGTCTCCCGGCGGCCAGAACGAAACCTGCGCCACCTACAACCTGCTCAAGCTCGATCGCCAGCTCTTCATGTACGACCAGACGGCAAAGTACATGGATCACTACGAGCGCGCGCTTTACAACCACATCCTCGCCTCGGTGGCGGAGGAAGACGCCGGCAATACCTATCACGTGCCGCTCAACCCTGGGGCCCGTAAGCAGTTCGGTAACGCGAACATGAACGGCTTCACCTGTTGCAACGGCACGGCGCTCGAAAGCCAGACGAAGTTGCAGGACACCATCTACTTCCACAGCGCCGATCACAAGTCGCTCTACGTGAACCTGTTCATCCCGTCGGCTCTGACATGGAGTGAGCGGAAAGTCAGGGTTCAGCAGGTCACCGACTTTCCCTACGCCGACACGACGCGGCTGATCATCAAGGGCGCGGGACGGTTCGATCTGAAGGTGCGAATTCCGGGATGGGCGACGCGTGGTGTCGTAGTGAAGATCAACGGCCGCGATCAGAAAGTGAAAGCGACCTCGGGCGCCTATCTGACCCTCTCACGCGAATGGCGCGACGAAGACACGATCGATCTGAGGATGCCGTTCACGTTCCGCCTCGATCACCTCGTCGATCAACCAAATGTAGCCAGCCTGTTCTACGGCCCCGTGCTCCTGGCCGCCGAAGAGCCGGCGCCCCGTACGGACTGGCGAAGAATCTCACTCGACCGAAGCCACCTCAGCCGTTCCATCGAAGGCGACCCCGCGTCCCTCCGATTCTCGATCGCAGGAGTCCCGTTCAAACCGTTCTTCGAGACGTACGGCCGCCACTCGGTCTACCTCCACGTCTCGTTCAACTGACGGGCCCGCTCCGTCCTGTCGAGGCCCGTCATCGCGAGTCGGTCCACGGAACCGGGTCCGTGACTGGGAGGAGAAACCCCACATCGTCATCGCGAGCGACCCGACGGTTTGCGGTGAGCGAAGCGATCCTCGTCAGGCTTGGTAGTGGTGGCCCGCAGTGCCGGACCACGCTCCATTCTGACGACCCAGCCTTAGAAGATGATCGTGCAGGCCGTCGGCCCTGCCATCGCGCTCGGGTATCTCGACACACTCATTGCCGCCAGCCGCGACCAGGCGCGTATTCTGCCGTTATGCAGTTCGACATGGCGCACTGCTCAGCGCCGGCCACGTTGTGGAACCCGGGCTTCGTGCTGGCCTCCGTGCTGTGGGCTGCTTCCCTGGCGCACCTGTCCATGAGGTGGCGGCGTACAGATCGCATGATGTGGAAGGGCATCGCCCTATCCACCGTGGTGACTCCCGTGGCCGTGGTCTTACTTTCGAGCTTGGTGGCGCTTCCTTCAGCATCCTGCACGGTCTCTGGGCGTGGGGTCTGGATGGCCATTCCATTGGCGATCCCATTTGCCGCCCTCGCTCGGTTGCGCCATCGACTCGATTGGAGCGCCGTATTTGCGCGCACCATCGCCGTGCTGACCTGCCTTCATGCGTGGTGGACCGTCACGCTCTTTCCGAATGACATCGCCCAAGAGGTTGGGCCGACGAGCCTGGTTGGCGTGGACCTCAAAGTCGCGCACGCTCCGTGGGTGGCATTGCTCGGCGTCGCGTCGATGCTGCTCATCCATGTAGTCCTCGAACGAAGCGCCCGGACCGGAAGTTGGCGCGCGTGGATCGCTGCGCGTCTGCAACTGCTTGTCGCAGCGTGCGCTCTCGTCGCGGAGCTCAGGATCGCCAGCCTGTCCACAGTCTTTGTCGGCGAGCCGGAGCCCTTGATGGTGGCTCCCATCACGGTTCTCGTGATCGTGTTCGTAGCCCGGGGGGTGCTCAGACGCCGACAGCTCTCGGCGACAACGAGCATCGGCGCGGCGTAGACGCTCATGCTTGTCGACAGGATCACGCGACACGCGCGCGCGCTTCGTCCGCCAAGGGGTTTGGCCTGAGGATGGAGCGTGGCCGGCGCCGCGAGCCCACCGCAGCGCCGGCCACGCGGGCCACCACGACCAAGCCTGACGACGATCGCTTCGTCACCTGCCTCTCGAAGGGCTCCTCGCGATGACGTCGTGGGGTTTCTCTCAATCTCCCGACCCAACACGACCGAGCCAAGCCGCGCCGTGGGCCAGCCGGTCCGCGGTGGCTTCGACGGGACGCCATTCGATGGACTCAGCCACCGGCGGCGGCCTTGACTACACCCCCTTGAAGCGCTTCGCGAGGAGTCCGGTGGCCAGCGCGAGATCGACCTCCGCGATCAGCAGCCCTTCCTGTCCGTAGGGCTGGTAACTCATCAGCGTTCCATCGGGACGTGCGACGGCAGATGTCGTCGGCGACCCGTCACTCGCGTAGTTGACGGTCGCGAAATAACAAGTGTTCTCGGCGGCCCGGCACAGCACCGCATATTCGTGAAACGTGTTCTTGGGATCGCCGTAGCTCGACGGCCTGAAGCCCGAAGGCTCCGCTTCGTGGAACTGGAGGTGGAAGACGATCTGCGCGCCCTGCTGAGCCGCCCATCGAACGGTCTCGGGATAGCGCCAACCTTCGTGACATATGACAACGCCGAAGGTGAGAGGGCCAAGGCTGAATACGCGCCTTCCCTCACCAGGGGTGTAGAGGTTGTCTTCGCTGGGGTCGAGCTGCACCTTGTCCTGAAAGCCCAGGATCGTCCCGTCCTCATTTACGATCAGCGCGGAGGCGAGGAGTCCGCCTTCGACCACGCGCTCGGTGCCGACGATTGCGCCAACTCCCGCGTTCTTCGCGGCAGTCGCGATGGCCGACCAGGCCCGCTCGAGAAAAGCGCGATCAGGAGGCGGCACGGTCTTCCCGGGACCGCGATACCCAGGAATGAAGCACTCCGGGAAGCAGACGAGTCGTGCTCCTTCCGCCGAGGCTCGAGCGAGGGCCCGCTCGACCAGGGCGACCGATTCGTCAGGGATCTTCGGAAAAGGAAGGTTCGCCAGAGCGATGCGGAACGGTTTCATTGCCGTTCAACGCACCGAGCCAGTGGACTTTTCTTCCGCGGTGGGTGGGGGCAGGGCGCGCAATGCGTCGGCAATATCGCGGCTCAGCCCGGCGAGGGCCTCGCTCGTACCCGTTACCGCGCCACCGGACCCCGCCACCGACGCTCCTGCGCGATGCGAAGAACGTTGTTGCACGAGGGTCTCGCCCTTCGGCCCGATCAACGCGAAGCGAGCCTCGAGCAGAATCGTTCCGTCCGCCTGGCGCGAGGCCTCGGTGATCGTGACGTCCACCCGGTGGTGGACGTCGACGCCGGGCGCAAACGGCGCCGCGACCACGCGGCGGTCCGGGAGCAGCGTCGCCAGGTTCTCCGTCAACACGCGCTGAATCCCCCGGCCGATCGGCTCTCCCCACCGCGCGAAGTCATCGGCCACGATCTCTCCGCCTTCGGCCCGTCGCGTAATCTCCGGTCGGTCGATCCACCCCGGAACCGTCACCCTCAAAACGCCCACCACGCTCAAAGGAGCTTCGCGGAGCGTGGCCGCGCCAGCGCCCGCGGCGGGGATCGAGTCGAGGACGTAGATCTGAGCGTGCCTCGACCGTTTGAGCGCGCAGCCGCTTGAAAGAACGACGGCGGCCATGATCGGCGCGAGAAAGATCAGCAGGCGCCTTGCGCGCATCATTTCCTCTCCAAGCAGTCCGTGGTGAAAGTCCGCCGCAGCACCGAGACGAGCGATGCGCCCGGCTGGCGATGAGCCGAAGGGCCCGAATATCGGGAATATTCGGGCTCCTGAGCGAAGAAGTCCAGGCGGGATGCAGCGTTCGTGGCCCAAGGCCAGGCTGGCGCGCTCGAATGCCGGCAGACTTTCATCGCGGGCTGCTCTTAGGCTCGGGCTTGCCCCGCAGCAGCGACTCGGGATTCCGCTGCAGACTATCGATCAGGAGACGGAGGGATTTCAAGAGCTCGCGCATCTCGTCGAGGGTTACGGAGGTCTCGAACTGAACGTCGGCGGTGCGATCGACATTGCGCTCGAGGGTCGCGAGGGTCCGGTTGGTCTGCTCGAGGCTGGCTCCGAGCTTCTTCATGGTTTCGTTGACGTTGGCCATGGTCGTTCGCGCGTCGCCCATCGCCACGTCGACGTTGCTCATTGTCTTCTCGCCACTGCCGAGGGCGTGATTGGCGGTTTCCAAAGTCACGCGCAGATTCTTGAGGGAGGCGCTCAGGTCTCTCGAATCCAGGAGCTTCTGCATGCTCACAAGAGTCGTCCTGATCTGCAGAAGAACCTCATCAATCGGGACGTCCGCCAACTTCTGGAGCGTGTTCTCGAGCTTGTCGTTGAGGAGTTCCATGCCGGTGGGGGCGGTGGGTATCTCGGGATAAGGCGTCTTGATGCCCGCGAAACGGGCGGGAATGTTCGGCTGGAAGTCGAGGTCGACGGTCTTCTGCCCGGCCACCGGAGAAGACGAGCGGGCGACGGCGCGCAGGCCCGCGGCCACGAAGGCCTGGGCCAGTTCCACGTCGGAGAGATGCGCGACACTTGACGGCCCGGTGATGTTCCTGATGACGCCTTGCCGCACCTGCAGGACGACCATGATTCGCGAATCGATGTAGTTCGTTCCCGGAAAGACCAGTTGAACATCCGAGACCTCGCCAACCGGCACCTGCCGAAGGGTCACCTGCGCTCCCGGCTTCAGTCCGCCCACCGCGTTCGGAAAGAAGACCACGAAGGTCCGATGATCCGCGAACAGTTGTCCCGAACTGAGAAGCACGAGGCCGCCGAACGTCAGGGCCGCGGCGACCAGGACGAAGACACCCACGAGCCTCGGTCGGGCCCTCCCGCTCATTCCCGCCCCCCGCCGAGGAAGGCGCGAACCTTGGGGTCCGTTGCGTGGTCGCGAAGGTAAGAGGGGTTCCCTCGTGCCGTCATGGTGTTGGTCTCCGAGTCGAGGAAGATGGCTTCATCGGCGAGTGAGAAGAGGGTTTCGTGGTCGTTGGACACGAGCACGACCGTGGCGCCGAGATCGTCCCGAAACCACCGGATGATCTCGTCCACGCGCCGTGCGCCGAGCGGGTCGAGCAGGGCCGCGGGCTCGTCGAGAAAGAGGATCTCCGGGTCAAGGGCGGTCGCCCGGGCGAAGCCCGCCCACGTGCGGCGAGCCTCGTCCACTTCGGACGGGTAGTGATTCTCGTACCCCAGAAGACCCATCAGTGCGAGCTTAAGCCGCGCCACGGCGATGACATCCTCGCGGTTGAGGTCGGTGTGGAGGCGGAGTCCGATCGCCACGTTCTCGATGAGTGTCTTGGTGGAGAAAAGCGCGCCGCCTGCGAAGAGAACACCGAAGCGCCTCATAAGGCGCTCCCGGTTTTCTTCGGATCCGCTCCAGAAACCATCGCCCTGGTAATAGACCTCCCCCTCGGCCGGCGGTTCGAGGCCGACCATGTGGCGAATCAACCTGCTCTTGCCGGCGCCCGTCTCGCCCATGATCGCGAAGATCTGCCCCCGGCCCACGGTGAAGTTGAGGCCCCTCTGGATGACCGCGTCCTCACTCTTGATGGTCAGTCCGCGAACTTCGATGAGTGGCCCCTCGGTCATCATCGGCCTACAGCTGGACCCATTTGAAGAAGAGGGTGAGCACGGCGTCGGCGAGCACCACTCCAAGCACGGCCGCGACCACCGCGGTCTGAACCGCATGGCCCACCGACCCGGCAGTCTTACCGCTGCGGAGGCCGTAATAGCAGCCCACCATTCCCACCACGAGACCGAAAGCGGCGCCCTTCACCAGGCCGGCAATGGCGTGCTTCAGGGTGAGCGCCGCGTACGAGCTTTCGAGAAGGATCGCCACGGGAATCTCGTTCGTGGTCACGCCGACGAACAGGCCGCCGAGCAGGCCGAAGGAGTTGGCGTAGACCACGAGCAGCGGACCCATGAGCACAAGGGCGAGCACGCGCGGGGCCACGAGGAAGTCGAAGGGACTGATGCTCATCGCACGCAGGGCATCCACTTCTTTTCCGGCTGACATGGTCGCAAGTTCGGCAGCGATGCCCGAGCCGACGCGGAAGGCCAGGGCCACGCCGGTTGCGAGAGCGCCCAACTCTCGCAAGATCACGATGGCCACGAGTTGCGGGGCGAGCAGGGGGGCGCCGAGCCTCCCCAACTGTTGGTTGGCCAGGAGGGAAAGGACCGCTCCCCCCGCGAAAGCGAGGATGGCGAGGACGGGCAGGGTCCCGACGCCGGCCTCCTGCAGGGCCGCGGTCATGCCGAGACCCAGCCGCCAGGTGCGGCCGACCAGCATGCGCCAGAGCGCCACGGCCGTCGAACCCAGGAAGTCGATCTTGTCGCCCGTTGTCCGAGCGCTCTCCATGACAAAACGTCCGACCGCTTCGGTAAGAGGGGGGACCTTGTCGCCCAGATTCAGTGTGCCTTCGATGACCCAGCGACCCACGACCCAGGCGAGGGGTGGACGGATTTCCGGGCTCGCCGCGGGCAGGATGCTCAAGGCGCCCTTCGAGCGCCGCCCGCCCTCGCGCGCAATTTCGAGAAGTCTCTGCGCGCCGGCCGGGGCCTCCGAGAGGTCGAGGTCAAGCCCGTGTTTCGCGCTGGTCTGCTCGATCTGCGCCAGAACCGTGACCAGACTGCTGTCCCATCGCCCCAGCGAGAGGCTCTCCACGCGAACGCGGGATGGACGCGGACTGGTCTCGATGGCCGCCGCGATCGCGATGGTCGACGGCAGTCCCCCACGGAGGTTCCAGTCGCCGCCCAGCCGGACCACGACCGAATCGCCGTCGCGAGAGACGGTGAGTCGCTGATCGGCATCGGAGTGGTGGGTCAAATCGGAACCACCAGCGATCCTACGTCTGGTCGATGAAGTATTCGCGAGGCACTGATCTTGCTAGCCCCCGGCGACCATGTTCTCTACTTTCGCCGGCCTCCTGGGCATTGCCCTGCTCGTTCAGGATCCACGTCAAGGGGTCTTAACCATCGCGCCCTCAGTCGCGCAGATGGTGATTGTGGATGCCGCGGTGACGGACGCCAAGGGCCGGCCGATCGCGAGTCTTCGAGTTGAAGATTTTGAACTCTTCGAGGACGGTCGACCCGTTGAGATTGTGAGCTTCCAGCCGCCGGCTGCCGCACCCTCCTCCGGATCGGCGTCGGCGTCGGCCGTCTCGCCCACCGCTCCGACCGATGATCGTGAGGCCATGACCCTGGCCATTTATGTCGATCGTTGGCTGCTCTCATCCGGTTCCAGGAAGCGTGCTCTCGATCAGGCCGCGATGTTGTCGGATCTGCACATCGCCCGGGGCGCGCGCGTGCTGGTGATCGCCGACGACCACGGCCTGCGTTCCCTCACCCCCCTCACCACCGATCCCGCGATAGTCCGTTCCGCCCTTGAAACGGTTCAGGCCTGGCAGACCACCTCGCCGGGCGCCGGCGAAGCACGGAACGTCATGAATGACATCGAGGCCGCCATCAAGCTCTACGTCGAGATGCCTCGGATGGAGTGCGACTGTGTCTGCGCGCTTCCGGAACTGATGGCGATGGTGCGCGGCTACGCCTCTGCGCGCGCCCGGGAGGCTCAAGCTGCTGCCGACCGGCTTGCCTTCGTGGCGAGTGCCATCGGTCCCCTGCCCGGCCGCAAGGCGCTTCTGTACGTGAGCGAGGGAATCGAGCAGCGACCCGGCGTTCATCTCTACGATCAGCTCGGGACTATTTGCCCGAAGGCGCTCCTCCGGAACTCGTCGTCGATGCAGGCCGCGATGGCAGAGTTCGAGACGTCGGCTCCGCTTCGCGCCGCGGCCGCGCGCGCCAACGCGGCCCGGGTGACGATCTACCCACTTGATGCCCGCGGCCTTCCGTCTTTCGCGGGAGACGGGCTGACGGTGGATGACCCTACCTACGCTCCTTCGAAACGGAGCGAGATGGTCCAAAACGCCAACCTGACCAATCCACTGGAGCTTCTCGGCGAGGAGACGGGCGGCTTCGCCCTGCTTCGAGGGCTCGATCCCACCGCTGCCATGAAGAAATTCGACGCGGTGGAACAGAGTCACTACGTCGTGGGGTTTGTTCCAGGGGAGGCCGACGGACAGATCCACAGGCTTGAACTGCGGCTTACCCGGAAGGCTCAGGCGGCGCAGAAAGCCGAGATAAGGCACCGCCTGGCTTATCTGCGGTCCGTTCCTTCGGACCGGCGGGCGCAGCGGGCGATGTGGACCATGGCCTTCGGACTGGAAGAGAACACCCTCGGAGTGGAAGCGGAGGCCGAAAGGACAAGTGCGACCTCGGCCCGGATTCGCGTGGTGTTGCTGCTGAAGGCGCTCACCGCGCTCCCGGGAACCGAGGAGGGACGCGTCAGGCTTGTCGTGTCATTCAGGAGTGTCGGCGACGACAAGTCGGCTCCGGCGGTTCGTGAGAAGGATGTGGGCGTGAGGCTCGACGCGCGGGAACTGGAGCTCGAGGGAGGGCTTCGTGAGTTCATCGTGGACATTCCGGTCGGGGCCGCCGCGCACGACGTGGTGATCGGCGTGGAGGACGTTGCCTCCGGGGCGGTGTCCTACCTCAAGCGGTTGCTTCCTCCCCAGGAAAACTGAATTCTGCCGGTGGGTTCGTGCGCATCCGGGATGCTCCCGTCCCAATAGTGGGAAGGGCTGTTTACTCTGACTCACAGAGTGGAGAGCGTTCTCTCATGCCGACACGTCGTCCCTTGCCATGAAGGTCGCGGAGGCCTTCGGGGATGCCGCATGTGAAGGTCGGATCGCTCCGTCTACGACTCCTTGCCCCGGGCCATCGTCGCCCCGATGAGCGCGCAAGGGTCGTGGGGTTGGTCATGGGAGAGGTTCCTTGTGGAACGGCTGGCGCCAAACGCTCCGCGGGTGGTCGGGCATTCCAGGCGCGCCCGCGCCTCGGCCTGGGCAGCTACGAAGCGATCGCCCGCACGCTCGGCTATCGGCTTTTGAGGACGCGTTCGATGCGCTCCAGGCCGGCCGCCAGCGTCTCGGTCCGCCCGGCGAGACTGATCCGAATATGGGCGGGCGCTCCGAAGAAACTTCCCGCGGCGACCGCGACGCCTTGCTCGGAAAACAACCGTGCGACGAACGGGTCAGTGTCGGCCATGCCGGAAACGCGCGGGAACGCGATCGTCGCTTCGAGCGGTACAGCCAGTTCCAGCTCGGGATGGCGCGCGAAAAATACTCTCGCCAGCTCCAGATTGGTCGACACCAGCCGGTGAGCGCGTGCGGCGAGCCGATCCAACTGGCTGAAGGCCAGGGCGCTCAGCCGATCGGCGGGCGCCGCGCCGATGTTGTCGATCACATCGCGCACGCGCCGCGCTCGTTCCGCGATGGCTTCTGACGTGACGATCCAGCCGCAGCGAAGTCCGCTAAGACCGTATGACTTGGTCAGGCTGCTAACCGAAAGGAGGCGATCGCCGACGAGAGCCGCCGGTGCGTAGTACCCCGCGGCTCGGGGCGAGGGCGGCGGGCCCTCCGGTGTGCGGTGGAGCATGTTAGTGACGTCGAGGTACACCTCATCCACGAGCAGATGGATGCCAGCCCTCTCGGCCATCGTCTGTAACGCCACCAGCGTCTCGCGATCGGCGACCTGACCGCTCGGGTTGTGTGGACTGGTGATGATCACGAGTTTCGTCTTCAGAGTGAGCCGTGCACGAACCGCATCGATGTCGATCCGGTAGCCGTCCTCTAATCGTCGATCGAACGTCTCGACCTTCGCTCCAAGCAGGCGGCAGGCGCCGGTGATCTGGTCGTACCAGGGTCCTTCCATCAAAACGGTGTCGCCCGGGCCGACGAGGGCGCCGATGGCATAGAAGTTCGCGGCGGAACACCCGGGTGCGGTCACAACGCGGCTTGAGCTCACGCCATAGTGCGCGGCGATCGCCTCGACGAGCGGGGGGTAGCCGCCGCGGTCGGGAGCGGTCAGATCCACCGCCTCGCGCGCGCCGGGGAGATCCTCGAGTGTGCAAGCGAGCAGGTTGCTTCCCGCGAGGTCGAACTCGGCGGCAGGGCGGGTCTTGGCCCAGTGAAGGTAAGGAGCGAGAGGTGAGTTCAGCATGGTGGAGTCTCAGCTCGTCGAGACATCGGTTGGGGGAACGGCGCGCGGTTGTCTCTTTGACCAGTAGTAGACGGGAATGCCGAGGGCGAGAAGCGCCACACCCATGGCCGAGCGCTCTGGCGCGGTACGGATCACACTGAACACCACCACGATGGCGACGAGGACGAAAGCCGCGGGCAGCCAGGGGTATCCGGGTGTGCGGAAGCCGACGCGGTCCGCGAACCGCCGCCGCAGGCGGAAGAGGCCGGCGACCGTCAGGCCGAAGAACACCCAGTCGGCAAAGACCACGGTGTTGAGCAGGTCCTCGTAGGTGCCGGTGAACAGCAGCAACAGCGCCCAGCCCGACTGAAGCAGGATCGCGAGGGTGGGGGTGTGGTAACGCGGGTGAAGTTTCGCGAGAGCGGGGAAGAAGACACCGTCACGGGCCATCGCGAAGTAGATCCGAGGCGATGCCATGATCCCGAGGTTCAGGAAGCCGAAGGTCGAGATGGCGATGGTGAGCGAGATGAAACGTTCGCCCGATGCGCCCATCCACAACCCCGCGACGCTCGCCGCGGGAGTTTCGGTCGCCGCGAGCCCGACCAGACCGAGCGTGCGCAAATAGGCGACGTTCGCCAGCAGGTAGATGGCGATCACGATCAGCGTGCCGATGATGAGGCAGCGCGGCATGTCGCGCTGCGGGTCGCGCATCTCCTCCGCGACCGTGTTCGCCTTCTGCCAGCCTCCATAAGTAAAGAGGATCGGGATGAGCGCCGCGCCGAACGCGAGAAAGCCGGAGGGAGTGTCATCCACGCGTGCCTCCGACAACCAACCGGCTGTGGCCTGGCCACCCCAGAAGGCGAAGGCGATCAGGATGATGAGGGCGCCAAGCTTCAGCACAACGGTTGCGTTCACCACCCGACTGCCCGGCTTCACGCCGATGTAGTTGATGGCGGTCAGGAGCACGATGGCCCCGGCCGCGACCGCGACGAGCATGGCCCCGGTTTCCTGCTGACCGGTGAGGCGCAGGGTGTAGCGGGAGAAGTTCAGGGCGACCGCGGCCATCCCGCCGGCTTCGATCATCAGGAGCTGCGCCCAGCCGTACATGAAGCCCGCCATGGGATGCCAGGCATCGCGGAGATAGACGTAGGGCCCACCGGCCTGCGGCTGCTGCTGTCCGAGTTCGGCGTAGGCGAGCGCCCCGATGATGGCCACCACGCCGCCCGCGAACCATGCCCCGAGGACCAGGGGTGTCGAGTCGAGCGCCCGCGCGACGATGTACGGATTGACGAAGATGCCCGTGCCGATGATTCCCCCGACCACCACCATCGTGGCGTCGAAGAGATTCAGCTCGCGCTTCAGGCCCATGGACGGGGAGCCTACCTCCTCATCGGACCATCGCCCCGGGGACCCGGACGACTGAGGAATAGGCAGCGCCTATGAGTTCGATCAGGACTAAGTCTTGGACGTGTTTCCCGGGATTCCCTACGCTCCACGCTGCCGTCCAACCCATTCCCAACGACAAGGATCCAAGAGAAATCTCATGTTGAAGCACGTCCTCGCTCTGGCGATCGCCGGCCTAGCCATCAGCCCGGCCCACGCCCAGACCAACGCCACGACGAACAAATTCTGGTGGCCCGAGCAACTCGACCTCGCCCCTCTCCGCCAGCATGCGCAAAGCTCCAGTCCACTGGACAGCCGGTTCAACTACGCCCAGGAGTTCGCGAAGCTCGATCTCAAAGCCGTGAAGGCCGACATCGAGAAGGTCATGAAGACGTCGCAGGAGTGGTGGCCCGCCGACTGGGGACACTACGGACCCTTTTTCATCCGCATGGCCTGGCACAGCGCCGGCACCTATCGCATCGCGGACGGACGCGGAGGTGCGGGCGGCGGGCAGCAGCGAT
>CAYNHK010000043.1:0-3209 GCA_964396875.1 uncultured Acidobacteriota bacterium
GACCCCGCTGCGGAGCTTGGGGCCGAAGGGCCGGAGGTGGAGTGCGTGCACCACATGGGCGACCACCGACCTGACGGGCGAGTTCTCGATCTTCCCGGATGGCGCGCAAGCACCCGCGAGTGTCGCCGAGATTCCGCCCGATGCTCCCATGGTCCGCATTCACATCGACGCCAACCAGGGAGGCCAGTTGCCGTGGCGAGGCTTCGTGGACAACCTCAAGATCAAGTTCGCCGGCGGCGAGGCGCGTAACTACAACTTCGAGCCCTCCATCGACGGCGACACCGACGGCGTTCGCGATTGGGAGGACAACTGTCCGGTTGTCGCCAATCCGGGTCAGGCCGACGCTGACGCCGATGGTGAAGGCGACGCTTGCGCTTCGCCCGTCGACACCATCGCGCGGGTCGCCCGGCCGAACGATGGGGCAGGCTGGCAGAACGGCGCCTCGTCAGGGGCGAGCGCGGCGATCACGGCGGCACAGCCTCGTTCCGGCGCAGGATCGCTCGAGATTTCGGGCGCGGCCTGGAACAACGCGTACTCCACTCGCGAGATCCCGTTGCCCGGTTACGGCACCTGGGCCCAGGTCCGGCATCTCGCCTTCGATTGGTACAGCGACCCGGCCAACGCACGGGCACTGCCTCCCGAGATCGGGCTCCGCGTGTATCCCTACTCGGACTCGCGCTCCTTCGAGCTGTGGTGGAACACCTGCGGTCCCTGCGACGACCTGCCAACCGGAACATGGCGCCGCGCCTCAGCCATGGGCGGCAGACTCACGGTCGTGAAGTGGCCGGCGCAGGGCGGCGCGGCGCCGCCTTCATCCCTGGCGGATATCCCCGCCGACGCCCCGATCATCGCGGTGATGGTCCGCGGCAATCAGGCCAAGGGCACGGCCTGGCGCGGATTCGTCGACAACGTCACGCTCGGCTTCGAGGGTGCGCCGCCGATCAACTACAACTTCGAGCCGCTCCTGGACTCGGACGACGACGGCGTCGCCGACATCGCGGACAACTGTCCGACCACGGCGAACCCGGACCAGACCGACTCCAACGGCGATGGCGAGGGCGACGTGTGCGCCAACCCGACTTCGACGACCCAGGACGTCGTCACACCCGCATCCGGAGCGACCGTCGGCTACTGGACCTCCTCGGCCAGCGCTTTCGTCGGCATCACCACGACGCAGCCGCGGTCGGGGGGCGCTTCGGTCGAACTGAGCAAGCTGGGTACGAACAACGCCGTGCTCACGATCCAGCCGCCTTCGCCGTTCGGCACCCTGGGCCAACTGGAGCGTCTCGCCTACGACTGGTTCATCGATCCCTCGAGCGCCCGCGCCTATCCCCCGCAGATCGAGCTTCGCGTCTACGAGTGGAACGATCCGCGATCATTCAAGCTCATCTGGAACGGCTGCGAGCCGAACTGCGTGGCCCAGGCGGTGGGCGAGTGGCGTCGCAGCCAGATCCAGAGCCGCATGCGCATCCAGGCGGCGGGAGGCAACCCCGCGCCCGCCTCGCTCGCCGAGGTCGACCCGGCCGCGCCGATCACCCAGATTCTCTTCAGCACGAATTGGGCGAACGGCCAGGACTGGCGCGGCTTCGCTGACAACGTGACCATCGGCTTCGCGGGACAGCCGCCGCTCAACTTCAACTTCGAACTCCAGGGCACACTGAGCGTCTCGCCCTCGAGCCTGGCTTTCGGCTCGCAGGCCATAGGCGCCACGAGCGGCCCCCAGGTGGTCACGGTCACGAACACGGGCGCCTTTGCCGCGGCGGTCGGGCCGATCGGCGCGACCGGCGATTTCGGCCAGACGCATGATTGTTCGACGTCACTGGCGCCCCTCGCCAGTTGCACGGTCACGGTGACGTTCACCCCGACCGTCGCAGGTCCGCACACCGGCGACCTCACGATTGGCAGCAGCGCCGTCGGCCAGCCCCATCTGGTCAGTCTCACCGGCCAGAGCGGCGCCCCCGTGGCCGGGCTCGCGCCCTCGAGCCTGGCGTTCGGCAGCGTGGCCACGGGTACCCTCAGCGCCACGAAGACCGCAACGCTCTCCAACACCGGTGACGCACCCTTGCAGGTCGCCTCGATCCAGTTGGCCGGGGCCGATGCCGCCTCGTTCTCACTGAGCCACGACTGCGGGACGGGCCTCGCGGCGGGCGCGAGCTGCACCCTGAGCGTGAGCTTCGTGCCAGGGTCCACGGGCGCCAAGACCGCGGTGCTGATCGTGACCGACGATGCCTCCGGCAGCCCGCGCTCGGTCGCGCTCTTGGGCAGCGGCGTGCTACCGGTGACGCTGGCCCCGGCGAGCTTCAACTTCGGCAACCAGGGGATCGGTCTGCCGGATGTGCCGAGGAGCCTGACTCTCCGGAACAACACGAGCGGCCCGATTTCGATCGTGGGCGTGAGCCTCGATCCGGCTGGGAGCGCTTTTGGGGTCGATGCCTCTGCGTGTGGAAGCTCTCTGGCGGCCCAGACGAGTTGTGTGCTCACCGCCACGTTCGTGCCGGCGTCGCTCGGAGCGCAGGCGGCCACGTTGACGGTCACGACATCGGCCTCCAACAGCCCGCACGTTGTGGCGCTCAGCGGGACGGGGGTGGAGCCGCTGACCCTGACTCCGGCGACGAGCCTCAGCTTCGGCAACCAGGGCCTGGGCAGCCCGACCGCGGCCAAGACCGTGACCCTGAGGAACAACACGGGCTCATCCATGGCGCTCTCTTCGTTTGCGATCTCGGGAGTCGCGGCTGCGGAATACGCGGTCTCGGCCACGACCTGCTCGGCCACGCTGGCGGCCTACACCACCTGCGCCGTGAGTGTTGTCTTGACGCCGACGGTGCTCGGGACCAGAGACGCAAGTCTCGACTTCAGCGCCGATGGCCTGGCGCGTTCCGTCGCGCTCGTGGGCAACGGCGTTCTGCCGGTGACGCTGGCCCCGGCGAGCTTCAACTTCGGCAACCAGGGGATCGGAATGCCGGATGTGCCGAGGAGCCTGACTCTCCGGAACAACACGAGCGGACCGATTTCGATCGTGGGCGTGAGCCTCGATCCGGCGGGAAGCGCTTTCGGCGTCGATGCCTCTGCGTGTGGAAGCTCTCTGACGGCCCAGACGAGTTGTGTACTCACCGCCACGTTCGTGCCGGCGTCGCTCGGAGCGCAGGCGGCCACATTGACGGTCACGACATCGGCCTCCAACAGCCCGCACGTTGTGGCGCTCAGCGGGA
>CAYNHK010000043.1:3309-26104 GCA_964396875.1 uncultured Acidobacteriota bacterium
TTCTGCCGGTGACGCTGGCCCCGGCGAGCTTCAACTTCGGCAACCAGGGGATCGGTCTGCCGGATGTGCCGAGGAGCCTGACTCTCCGGAACAACACGAGCGGCCCGATTTCGATCGTGGGCGTGAGCCTCGATCCGGCTGGGAGCGCTTTTGGGGTCGATGCCTCTGCGTGTGGAAGCTCTCTGGCGGCCCAGACGAGTTGTGTGCTCACCGCCACGTTCGTGCCGGCGTCGCTCGGAGCGCAGGCGGCCACGTTGACGGTCACGACATCGGCCTCCAACAGCCCGCACGTTGTGGCGCTCAGCGGGACGGGGGTGGAGCCGCTGACCCTGACTCCGGCGACGAGCCTCAGCTTCGGCAACCAGGGCCTGGGCAGCCCGACCGCGGCCAAGACCGTGACCTTGAGGAACAACACGGGCTCCGACATCGCACTTCAACCCTTCGTGATCTCTGGAGCCGCGGCCGCGGAATACGCTATGTCCGCAACCACATGCGGCAACAACCTTGCGGCCTACGCGACCTGCGCCGTGAGCGTCGTCTTCACACCCACGCTTCTCGGCACCCGAGGCGCGAGTCTCGAATTCAACAGCAACGCATCGAACAGTCCGCACAGCATCCCCCTCACCGGCAAGGGTGTGGCGCCGGTGAGCACCTCGCCGGCAACGCTCTCCTTCGGTGGGGTCGGCGTCGGCTCGACGAGTCTCGCGAAGACGGTGACCCTCACGAACAATACGAGCGGTCCGGTCTCCGTCATGGACGTGTCGATGGCGGGAATCGCGGCCGCGGACTATGCCTGGACCAGCCTGTGCGGCGTTGAAGTGGCCGCGAAGGCGAGTTGCACGTTGAGCGTCACGTTGGCGCCTTCATCCACCGGCTCACGTCCGGCGACGCTGGTCATTGCGACGAGCGCCGCCAACAGTCCGCACAACGTGTCCATGACGGGCTCCGGGCAGTAGTCGCGGCGACGATCGCGAGCACCCGCAGGCCGAGTGTCGTCCGGCATTGGATAGACCGTCGGGGAGATCTCGCCAACGGGCGCGGAGAGAACCCCCTGAGCGACAAGAACGTCAGTCGAGCCGCTTTCTGAAGCGCGCCGAGGCGAAGGTCAGCCACGCGACTCCCGTGAGCGCGAGGGTCAGGGCCTCTGGCCACAGGACATCGAGGCCGGATCCCTTGAGGAACACGCCGCGCAGGATGATGCCGTAGTAGCGGACCGGGATGCCGTAACTCCCGATCTGGAAAAGCATCGGCATGTTCTCGATGGGGAAGATGAGACCGGAGAGGTAGATCATCGGCACCATCAACACGAAGACCGCGAACATCATCGCCTGCTGCTGGGTCGCCACCATGGTCGAGGCGAAAAGACCGAGGCCGAGGGTGTTCAGCAGGAAGAGGAAGGTCAGGAAGAGCAGGAGCAGGAATGATCCGCGCAGCGGGACGCCGAAGACCACCTGGGCGAGAACCACGATGACCGCGGTGTCGAGCAACCCGATGATCGCGAAGGGTGTGAGCTTGCCGAGGATGAGCTGCCACGGCCGAAGCGGCGTGACGCTGATCTGTTCGAGCGTGCCGATCTCCTTTTCCCGAACCACCGCCATCGAAGGCAGCATCATGGTCACGAGCATCAGCACCATGGCGAGCACCGCGGGGACGTAGAACCAACGCGTCTTGAGGTCGGGGTTGTAGAAGATCCGCGACATCACCTCGATCCGGCCGATGGCCGGTGGACGCGCCACGGGAACGCCGAGCCTTTGCGCGGCCTCAACATTGCGGCGGGTTTCGGTTTCGAGTCGAACCCGTTGGAGATCTCCCCCCATCTCGGAAATGATGCGCGACGCGTAGCCAAGACCGACCACGGCCGAGTTCGCATCGGTGCCGTCGGCGAGAACCTGGAGGCGGGGTGAGCGTCCGGCGTTGAGGTCGGTTCCGTAGCCTTCGGGAATGACGAGGACGACCTGGGCGAGACCCTCGACGAGCCATGGCTCGGCCTGCTCGGCGGTCGGCACGGAGCCCTTGATCTCGAAGTAGCCCGATGCGTCGAAGCGTTCGACGAGTTCGCGGCTCGCCACACTGTGGTCGCCATCGACAAGGAGCAGCGGCACGTGAGTGACGTCGAGATTCGCGGCGTAGCCGAGGGCGATGAGTTGAACCAGCGGTCCCACGATCAGCGCGGGAATCATCTTGCGGTCGTGACGGAGTTGCAAAAACTCCTTGAGGATGACCTGCCACAGTGCCCACATGGCGCTTACGACTCCCGCCGGCGCAGTCGCGCGTAGGCCAGAGTGAGGACGATCGTGGCGTAAAGGACGAGGAACGCGACGTCCTGCCAGTAGGGAGCGAGGCCCGCGCCCTTGAGGATGATGCCGCGGATGATCACGAGGAAATAGCGGGCGGGGATCGCGTAGGTGAGGAGTTCGATCGGCCAGGGCATCGAGCGGATGGGGAAGATGAAGCCGGAAAGGAAGATCGCGGGCAGCATGGACGTGACCATGCCGATCTGGAACGCGAGGGCCTGGGTCTCCGCGATGCTCGAAACCAGCAGGCCCCAGGCGAGCGCGCCGATGAGATAGATGAGGGTGGCGACGAAGAGATCGAGATACGGCCCGCGGATCACCACGCCGAATAGCACCCGGGCCGCGGTCAGGATGATCACGGTGGCGATGAGCGAGATCGCGAGGTAAGGGAGCGTCTTGCCGATCAGGAGTTCGCCGGCGGTGAGCGAAGTGACGCGCAACTGCTCCATCGTCCCGCGTTCCTTTTCGCGAACCACCGAGAGTGCGGTCGAGACCACCGCGGTCAACATCAGGATGAATCCCACCAGGCCCGGGACGAGGAACTGGGTGGTGCGAAGCTCGGGGTTGTAGAAGACGCGCGGTTCGTAGCCCACGGGCTGAATGTTGATTCCGGTGCGCTCCGAAAACCGCCGCAGGTTGACATCCGCGGCGAGGGCGGTGGCGTAGCCGAGCACCGTGGTGGCAGTGTTGGCGTCGGCGCCGTCGAGGAGAAGCTGAACGGTGGCGGCCCGGCCCTGGGCGAGGGTCCGCGCGAAACCTTCGGGGATCGAGAGAACCGCCTTGGCCACGCGCTTCTCGGTGATGAGGTCCACGTCGGCCCCCGCGGGGACATCCGCGACCTGATCGAAGTAGGTCGAGTTCACGAAGGCGGCGACCAGGCTCCTCGACTCCTCCGACTTGTCGAGATCCCGCACCGCGAGACGCACATGACGGACGTCGAAGTTGATCGCGTACCCGTACATCAGGAGCATGATGGTCGGGAGGCCGAGGAGCATGGCGAGACTCAGGGGGTCGCGTGACGCCTGCCGCGATTCCTTTTTCGCCATCGCCCAGATCTTCCGGAGATTCATGCCACGATCCCGCGCGCCCTTCGCGCTTCCTCTTCGGCCTCGATGCAGTGGATGAAGACATCTTCGAGCGAGGGCACGATGCGCTCGATCGAAACCGGCCCGAACTCGCCGGTTGCGAGTGCGCTCTCGATGAGGCGGCGGCCCGAGGCCTCGTTGGAGACAACGACGTGAAGGCGGGTGCCGAAGACGGACGCTTCAAGGATGCCCGGCTCCTTTTCAAGCAGGAACTGAGCGTCGAGGGGACGGGCGCAGGCAACCTCGAGCAGAACGCGGCCCGCGAAGACTTCCTTGAGTTCGGCGACCGACCCGTGCGCCACCAGACGGCCCGCGTGCATCAAGGCGATGCGGTCGCAACGCTCGGCCTCGTCGAGGTAGTGCGTGGTGACGATCAGCGTGATGCCCTCTCCCGCCATCTGGTCGATCAGCGTCCAGAAGCGTCTTCGCGAGATCGGATCGACGCCGCCCGTCGGTTCGTCGAGAAAGACCACGCGCGGTCCGTGTAGCACAGCGCACGCGAGGGCCAGGCGCTGTTTCCATCCCCCCGGGAGCGAGCGGGTGATGAGATCTTCCTTGCCCTGCAGGCCGGCGGTTGCGATCGCCCAGTTCTCACGCTCGCGCATCGCGGCGCCCCTGAGTCCGTAGACGCCGCCGAAGAAGCGGAGATTCTGGATCACGCTCAGGTCGTCGTAGAGGCTGAAGCGCTGCGTCATGTAGCCGATCTTGTGTTTGAGCGCTTCGGGATCCTTCGCGACATCGATGCCGAGAACGCGCGCGCTGCCTGACGTCGGAGCGAGCAGACCGCACAACACGCGGATCGCCGTGGTCTTCCCCGCGCCGTTCGAGCCGAGGAGGCCGAAGACCTCGCCCTGCTTCACGCTGAGCGACAGGTCGTCGACCGAGGTGAACGCGCCAAAACGTTTGACGAGGTGATCCACCTCGATGACCGCGGACCGCTCCATGTCAGCGCCCGACCGCCCTGGTGAGGTTGGCGAGTGCGATCTGAATCTGCGCTTCGGTCTGCGTGGCCTCGAGTTCGGCGCGCAGGAGGCGCGTTTCGGCATCGAGAAGTTCACTCGAAGAAAGCACGCCTTCGCGGTAACGGTCTTTGGCCACGCGCACCGCATCTTTCGCCGCTTCGATGCCGCGAAGGGCGACCGCCTTGCCGGCGAGCGCCGATTCGAGTTCAAGGCGGCGGGTCGTGACGTCGAGGCGAATTCTCGACTCGAGATCGCGAAGCTGCGCGCGCAGCGCGTCCGCCTGGGCCTGGCTCTGCGCAGCGGAGGCGCTCGAACGTCCGCCGTCGAGGATCTTCCAGCTCACATTCAAACCGATGCTCCAGCTGTCCTTCCACTCTCCGCTGAGGGGCAGGATCCGCGGGTTGGGATTCGAATAGTCGAAGCCCGCCTGGAGGCCGGCCTGCGGTCGCGACGACGACTGAGCCACGCGGCTCGTGGCGTCAAGAGACCGGATCCGCGCGCGCAGCGCTTCGAGTTCGGGGCGGCCCGTGCTTGCCCGCTTGACCTGATCCTCGAGTGGTTCTGGAGTTGCGAGGAGTCCTGCCGGAGTCGGATCGAGTTCGACCTCGGTGCCCGGAGGAAGGCCCACGAGGCGCAGCAGATTCGCGGTCGCGACCGCGGAGGCGTTGTCCGCGAGGAGGCGGCCGAGTTCCGCGCGTTCGCGCTCGACGGTGACGGCCAGGACCTCATGGCTTGCGGCAAGTCCCACTTCTTCGCGCGCGCGGGAGTCCTTCAGGTGAGCTTCGTACGAGGCAATCGCCTCGCGGAGCACGCGGGCGGTCTCCCGCGCGAAAAGAACATTCACGTACGCGATGTGCGTTTCCGCGACGAGATCGTTCTCGGCCGCGGCCCGGTCGGCGATCGAGGCGCCCTCGGCCTCGCGGGCCGCGCCCACCTGACTCTGGACGCGGCCGCCCGTGTAGACGGGAAGGCTCGCGCCCACATGGGTCCGCCACTGGCTGGGAAGGTTCGGGAAGATCACGCGCGGCGGCGCTCCGGGGGACGAGAGGATCAGCTCGGGCACGTTCGAGTTGCGTGAGTACGCGGCCTGGATATCGAGATCGGGGCGCTTGCCGGCCTCCGCTCCGCGCACGTTCTCACTCGCGGCCCGGGTGAGCGCGCTGAAAGACTCCAGGCGGGGGGAGTTGGCGCGCGCTCGGGCGATCGCGTCGTCGAGGGTGAGGCGCTGGACCAGGGGATTCGCCGCCTTCGCCGCTTCGGTCGCTGAAAGGGTCGTTCCGAGAACGCCAAGAAGTGTGGTGAGGATGAGTCGCTTCAAAGCGCGCCTCCGATCTGCGTCGCCTCGGCCTCGCGGGCCTGGATGCGGGAAATAAAGACGTCTTCGAGCGAGGGAGGAATAGGCCGCGCCGAGAGGACCTCGAGGCCGGCGGCTCGCAGTTCTCCGGCCATCCGGTCGGTCCACCCCGTGGCCTGTGCGGCGTCGAAGGCGGGGAGAGTTACGTGGACACGTTCGCCGAAGGCTTCGACATCGCGGACGTCGGGATCCGCGGCGATGAGTTCGAGGGCCCGCCGTTTTGGATGAGCCAGTATCTCGACCATCGCGCCATGGGCCTCGGAGCGCAGCGCATCGGGCGTGCTTACGGTAAGGATGCGCGAGCGGTCCATGAGCGCCACCCGCTGACAACGCTCAGCCTCGTCGAGGTAGGGCGTGGTCACGAGAAGAGTCAGCCCTTCGCGCTGCAGCCGGGCGAGGATCTTCCAGAAATCGCGGCGCGAAACCGGGTCGACGCCCGTCGTGGGTTCGTCGAGAACGAGCAACTGTGGGGTGTGGATGAGAGTGCAGGCGAGAGCCAGCTTCTGCTTCATGCCGCCCGAGAGCCGGTCGGCGAGCCGATCCCGGAACGGCGTCATCCGCAGCATGTCGAGCAACTCCTCGGCCCGCGGCTTCGAATGGCGCACGCCGTGGATGTCCGCGAAGAAGGCCACGTTTTCGTCGACGGTGAGGTCGCCATAGAGCGAGAAGCGCTGGGAGAGGTAGCCGATGCGCTTCGAGAGTTCGTCCGTCTCTTTCCACGGGTCGAGACCGCACGTGCGCACGCTGCCGCCGTGCGGGGCCAGAAGACCGAGGATCACACGCAGCGTCGTGGTCTTTCCCGCACCGTCCGGCCCGATGAGGCCGAACATCTCGCCCCGCCGAACTGTGAACGACACGTCGTTCGCCGCGACGAGGTCGCCATACTTCCGGACGAGGCCCTTGACCTCGACGAGAGGAACTTCGCCTTCGCCGATCATTTCGCCTGTTCCACCGGGACGAACGTCGCCTCCGCGGGCATCCCGGGTTTGAAGAAGCCGTCCCCGTTGTCGAGGCCGACCTTGACCCGATACACGAGCTTGATGCGCTCGTCGCGGGTCTGCACGTTCTTCGGTGTGAATTCCGCCTTCGACGCGATGTAGATGAGCTTCCCCTTCCGGGTCTGCCCACCGTCCGTGGTGACCGTCGCTTCCTGGCCGATACGAATCCGCGCGAGGTCGATGTCCGTGACGTAGACCGTGAGCCAGGCCTCGCTCAGTTTCGTGATGACGCAGATCGGGGAGCCGGGCTGAAGCTGTTCGCCGGGCTCGGCCACACGAGAGGTGAGAACCCCGTCGACGAGACTCGTCACCGTGGCATCCGCGATCTGCTGCTCGAACATCGCGATGCGAGCGTCGAGCGAGGCGACGCGGGCCCGGGCCGCCTCGATCTCCTCCGGACGCGATCCGGAATGGAGGCGCGCGAGCGTCTGCCTCTGCGCCCCGAGACGCGCTTCCAGGATGTTGCGCCGCGTCTTCGCGTCGTCGCGGGCCTTCGTCGTTCCGGAACCCCGATCGAGCAGGCCCTGCATCCGGTCGAGGTCGAGCTGCGCGCCCGCGATATCCGCCTCGGTGGCCCGGATCTGCGCTTCCATCTCCGCGATGTCCTCCTTGCGTGCGCCCGAAAGACGCAAGCGAAGTTCGGCTCCGGCCTGGGCGCGGTCGGCGTTCGCCTGGCGCAGCTGGATCTCCACATCGGTGGTGGCGAGGCGCGCGAGGGTGTCGCCCTCCTTCACCAGGTCGCCCTCCTTGAAGGGAGCCTCGAGAAGCCGGCCGCCCACCTTCGCGGAGATGTGGACATCGGTGGCCTCGACGTGACCCGCGGCCACGATGTTGGGACTCTTCGGTTCGACGGCGCAGCCGAAGGCGGCGAAGGCGATGAGCGGCAGAAGTGGGAGAGAACGTTTCATGCGGGATTCCTTTGTTCGGAACGGACGGACGGACTCGGATCTTTCGGGGCCAGGACAAAGTCGAGGACGGAGAGGAGGTGGTTCAGCATGTCGTCGTTTGTGGGCAGAGGGAGGCCCGGCATTTCGCGGGGCAGCAGACGCTCGCGAAACGAGGAGCCGGCGAAATGCACCATGAGAGGCGCCAATATGGTGAGATGAAAGAGCAGCGGATGAACGGGACGAAACAGGCCCTTTCGAACTCCCTCCGAAAGCGTCTCGCTCACAAAGCCGAGAATGATGCCCAGAGTGCGTGAGGCCTCCGCGTCCATGCCGGTGCCTCCCGCGAGGATTTCGCGAAGGATGACGTGGGGAAGCGCCTTCTTCTTCTCGAAGTGATGGACGACCCGGGTGTAGAGAGCCCGCAGCTTCTGATCAGGGGGATCGTCAGTTGATTTGAGGCGCTGAATCTCACCCAGGACATCCCCAAAAAGCCTGAGCAGCACGGCCTTGTAGAGCGCCTGCTTCGAGCCGAAATGGTAGTAGATCATCGCCTTGTTGGCGTTCGCACGGCGAGCGATCTCGTCGACCCTGGCTCCACTAAAGCCATATTCCATAAAGACTTGAGTTGCGGATTCGAGAATCGGCTCCCGGCTACCCGAGGCAGCGTCGGGCGTTCTGGCTTGTTGACTAACCATTTGGTTTAACCAAAAGGTTAACTAACCCGCAAGGAGTTCGTCAAGAGTTTTTTCCTCAGTCGGCCTTCTGGGCGGGCCTGCGGTCCCAACGATGGGAGCGCAGTTCGGCGATGAGACCGGCGCTGAGCGGCCCTTTGGTTTCGGCCGCCACATTCCCGCGCACGCTCTGCACTCGCCGCATTCCGGGAATCACGGTGGTCACGTCGGGGTTCGAAACGATGAATCGAAGCGCCATCTCGGGGAGCGTCATTCCCGTAGGCAGGATCCCGAGCAATCGCTCGACCCGGTCCATCGTCGCTGCCGTGTTCTCGGCGTTGAAGTACGTTCGCCGGAAGTCGCCTTCGGGGAACTTCCGGTCCCGGCTCAATTGTCCCGCCAGCGACCCTTCATCAAACGGGACGCGCGCGATGACCGCGACCCCCTTCTCGCGGCAGAGCGGAAATAACTCGTCCTCGGGTGACTGGTCGAAGATGTTGTACACGACCTGAACGGCGTCGACGAGGCCGGTTCGGATGGCGGCGAGTCCGTTCCAGGGCTCCCATCGATTGAGGCTGATGCCGATCGATTTGATCAGGCCCTCATTCTTGAGGTCGGCCACCGCCCGCTGCCAGGTCTCACTTTTGGCCCAGGCGTCCTGCCAGACGTGGAACTGCATCAGGTCAAGGTGTGGAAGGCCGAGGTTCGCGAGCGTCTTCAGGGTGTACTCCCGGATGTGGGAGGCCGGGAAACAATCGTCGAGCGCCGCGTTCGCGGGCGCCGGCCAGACACGGTTCTTTGGCGGGATCTTGCTCGCGGTGAAGAAACGCTTCGCCGGATGACGCCGCACCAACGCACCCAGGACGCCCTCACTCCTTCCATCACCGTAGGCGAAGGCCGTATCGAAGAAGGTCACCCCGGATGCGACAGCCTCGTCGAGGGCCCGTTCCACTTCCGCATCGTCCGTGTCCTTCCAGCCGGCCAAGCCCCACATGCCGTAGCCGAGCAGGCTCACGGGCACTCCAAGCCGTTGCGCGCTTCTCATTTGCATCGAATCGGTTCTCCTCGGACACCAACGTTACGGCAAAGGCCGGCCGCAACCGCGCCCACCACTCGTGGGAAACTCCCGCGCAACGATCGGAGGACACCCATGGCCGAATTGAAGACGAAGAAGAGCGCCGCCAGCGTCGACGACTTCCTCGAGAAGAACACCGAAGGGGAGCGGAGGGCCGACTGCCTCGCCGTGCTCAAACTGATGAAGGAGGTCACGAAGGCGAAGCCCGCGATGTGGGGCTCGTCGATCGTGGGCTTTGGGAGCTACACCTACACGAACACGGGCAAAAAGCCGCTGGACTGGCCGGTGGTCGCATTCTCCCCGCGCAAACAGAACCTGACCATCTACATCATGCCCGGCTTCAAGAACCGCGAGGCCATGGTGAAGAAGCTCGGGAAGGTGAAGACCGGCGTCAGCTGCCTCTACCTGAATCGCCTGGCCGATGTCGATCTGGGGGTCCTGAAGGCGCTGGTGAAGGAGTCAGTCGCGCACATGAAAGCGACATACCCGACGAAGTTCTGACCGGCAAGGGTCGTGGGCGGCTTCTTTGACGGCCCCCGGCGCTTGTGTTTGAATCACTCTTTCTCAAAGGATCCCACGAGGCCCCAGGCCTTCCCTGCCATGAACAGATCGAGCGGCGACCCCGAATGACGAGTGTGAATTTCCCATCCATCGTCGTTCTGAACGGGAACGAGGCCGGCGCCATCCTGAAAGTCGACGAAGTGCTCAACAACTTCGTTCTCGGGTCCGACGAGGGTTGTCACCTAGTCCTGTCCGGGGCCTCCGTCTCACCCCTGCATGCCACCCTCTTCCTCGACGACGATGGGAATGTGACCCTTTGCGATACCAACAGCCGCGGGGGCGTGTTCGTAAATGGGGCTCAGATCATGGAGCAGCAACTTGCGGAGGGAGACGAGATCTCCCTCGGTCCGCCGGACGATCCACAGAGCGGCCTGCTTCGCTTCACGACTCAGCCTGCAGATGCCCCCCTCATCGATCTCTCGGATGCCGGCTCCGACAGCGGACTCGTGGCCTTCGATCCGCTTCCCGCCGCACTTCCCGCGGATGACGCCCTCTTCACGTCCGAACTGGGCCGTCCCGACTTCTCTCCCGAGCCCGCCACCCTCGAGCCTGTGCCCTTCGAACCGCTGGCGGAGGCGCCCGCGGCGGTCGAGGAGTTCCCTCCCGCCGAGATGTTCGTCGAACCAGAGCCTCTCCCTGAGCCCGAGCCGCTACCTCCTCCTCCACCACCCAAGCCCGCGGCAAAACCCGCGCCCGCGAAACCCGCAGCCGCGAAACCGGCGGCCGGGAAACCAGCGCCCCCCCCCCGTCCCGCGGCCGCCCACGCACCGCGCGCGGGGGCGGGCTCCGACGATCCCCTTGCCGGCCTCGCCGAATCCCTTGGAGGCACGAGTGACGGAAAGTTCGTGCCGCCCCCCCCGGTCGCTCCCTCCCCTGCCGCAGCCTCGGTAAAGTCGGGCCCCACGCCGGCCATCATGGCCGCGCGTGTCGCCGCCGTCGCGGTTGTCCTGATCGTCGTGGCATGGTTCGGAATGAAGAAGTACTCCGAGTCGATCGTGATCCCCGTGGTCGACAACTACCAGCCCAATCCGGTTGAGCCCGGCCAAACCCTCACGATCAACGGCTCGGGATTCGGAACCGATCCCGACCCCACCGTCGTGAAGGTCACGATCGGTAAGGCGGAGGCGACGGTTCTCGATGCCAACCCGACGCGGATCAACATCACGGTGCCGGAATCCCTGGCCGCCGCGGGCTCACAGACCATTCCCCTGAATGTGACCGCGCTCGGGACGACCTCGACGAGCCGCATGCTGAAGATCTCGGTGGCGCCGAAAATCTCTTCGCTCACCCCGAGGGTGGCGCTGTCCGGTGACGAGGTCACGATCGTGGGCAAGTGGCTCTCGAACCCCAGCACCAAACCCACGGTCACCGTGGCCGGCAACGAGGCGGAAGTGCTCGATGCAACGCCTGCCCGAATTCGAATCCGAGTGCCCCAGGTGTCGGCGAGCGAGGGACAGCGGATATCGGTCAGGGCTGCGCTCGGTTCGGATGTGGGCAAGGAGGCGCTCCTCAACTACGGGCGGCTCCCCTTTATTGAGTCGTTGACGCCCGCCCGTGCCTTTCCCGGCGACATTGTGACCATCGCCGGCCTCGGCCTCGCCGCTCCCGATCTCGCGGTGACGGTCTCCGGCAGAAACGCCGCTGTCCTTTCCGCGTCCGACACCGAGATAAAGGTCTCGCTGCCCGGTCTTCGCATTTCCGACAGTGCCGGCGCCCGTGATCTCGTGATCCGGGCGAATCAGAAGACGTCCGTGGCGCATCCCATCGAGGTCCGCAGAGAGTCCGCAGCCTTGTATTCCCCGCGATTCTTCGCGGAGGTTCTGGAGGGATCGCGTGCCGCGGTCTCCTGTGAGCTCGGCCCCGTGATGGTTCTCGGGCCCGACCCCGGGTCGCGCCAACGCGCACATGATGCGGCGGCCCGGCTCAATGCCATCGCGGCGAATGCCCGGAGCGCACGGGTCCAGTTCGTTGCCGGCGACGTGACGATCAGCGCGTCGGGGGGGACCGTGCTCACGGTCAACCCGGCGGATGGCTCCGGGAACCCGCGGACGCTCGCTCCGCTCTGGGCCGCCCAGCTCAACGACATGTTCGACCTGTTCTTCCAGGGGCGGCGTCCCACCCGCACCGTCGAACTCTCACCCGACGGCAAGGTCTTCGTGGACATCTTCGCGGCCGCGCGCCGCCGCTCCGCAGAGCCCGGCGTCCCGATCGCGGTACTGAACTCCCCCGATCCCGCCTGGCTCCGTTCGTTCGCGACCCTGGCCGCGAGCCCGTCTTTCGGAGGGGGACAGGCGCTGGCCCTCCTCGATGGCTACTGGTCGGGTGCCATCGAAGCCTCCGGGCAACCGCGAAAAATGGAAATCAGTCTGACCGCGACGCCGTCCGGCCTCGTCGGCCAGAGAACCTCGCGGCAGGGAAAACTCTCGACCGACATGTCCCTTCAAAACCTCAGCTACTCCCGCCGCGAACTCCGCTTCTCCTTCACCGAAGCCGGAGAGAGGCTCAACTTCGCGGGCCGTCTGGACGGCGACGTCATCGCGGGTGAGGTGACGAAAGCGTCGGGCGCTCGTGTCGGCAAGCTGAACTTCCAACTCTCGCGTTAATCTCTTCTCCTCTTTGCACGGAGGACACACCTTGAAACGCGTGCGCAGCGGACTCGAAGAACTTCTCGCCCGGCCCTCGCGGATCAAAGGCTCGCGGGTCGGCCTGATCGCGAACCCCACCGCGGTGACCCCGGATCTCACTCACGCGGCGCTCCATCTCAAGAGCCTCAAGAGCACGAAGCTCGCGGCGCTTTTCGGGCCCGAGCACGGCGTTTTCGCCAACGCGCAGGATCTCGAGGAAGTGGGGGACCTTAAGGACCCGAAGACCGGCCTGCGTGTCTTCAGCCTCTATGGCGAGACGCGCATTCCGACCGCGAAGATGCTTGCCGGAATCGATACGCTGATCTTCGATGTACAGGATGTAGGGTCGCGCTACTACACATTCGTCTACACGATGCTTCACGCGATGCAGGCCTGCGCCGCCCACGGTGTGCGCCTCATCGTACTGGACCGCCCAAACCCCATCGGCGGCATGTGCGTTCAGGGGAATGTCCTCGATCCGGAATACCTGTCGTTCGTAGGCATGCACCCTCTCGCGGTGCGTCACGGCATGACCGTGGGCGAATTGGCGCTGATGTTCGCCACGGAGCTCTCGCTCTCGCTCGATCTTGAAGTGGTTCCGATGAAGGGTTATCGCCGCGCGATGGACTTCGAGGACACCGGGCTACCCTGGGTCTTGCCGTCGCCCAATATGCCGACCGTGGACACGGCCTATGTCTATCCCGGCGGCTGCCTCATCGAGGGCACGAACCTCTCCGAGGGCCGCGGCACCACCCGTCCCTTCCATCTCGTGGGCGCGCCCTGGCTCGACCCCTGGAAACTCGCGTCCGACCTCGACAAGGCGGAACTCGGCGGCCTCGCCTTCCGCCCGTGTTACTTCACGCCCACGTTCCACAAACACGCGGGCGCGGCGTGCGGCGGGGTCGAGGTCCACATCACCGACCGGCGAAAGGTCGACGCCTTCCACGCGTATCTGGTCCTGATCGAGAAGGCGCGGGCCCAGGACCGGAAGAAGTTCGCGTGGCGCGATCCTCCCTACGAATACGAGTTCATCAAGCTGCCGATCGACATTCTGTGCGGCACTTCGGAGATTCGCACCGCGATCGAAGCCGGCCGGCCGATGCGGAAGTTCAAGGCCCAGTTCGAGTCCGAGGCGCGCGCGTTCGAAGTCGTCCGCAAGCCGTTCCTGATGTACGCGTAGGCAGCAATGAACCGGGCGTTGGATCGGTTGATTTCCTCTGGGCGAGGTCTGTTGCCCATTCTTGGGCTCACCGCCGCCTGCGCGTTGCTCCTCGTGAACGCGGCATGGCGAATCGGGGGTTCGACCACCGACGAGTTGTTCCTCTACTGGCGTTCGTCGGACGACTTCGCGATCGCCGCCGGCTATGCGGGCCTGGGAGAGTTTCCGGTGGCGCCGTATCGGGTAAAGGACACGGTTCGAAGGGAGAAGGACCCGCGTTACGTCGCCTACCGGCAACGGCTCGCGGAGGAAATGTCCGGTCGGCAAATCGAGCCGGCCTGGTTCTGGAGAACCCTGCCGCCCCGGTCGATTTCTCCCGACCGTCAATGGCGAGCCGCCTCACGTTTCGATGACGGAGGGCGCGCTCTGTTGCTGGGCCTGTGCTACCGCGTCATGGGGGGCGCCGCCCCGTTTCTTCTGTTCTGGCTCGGCATCCTGATCTTCGTGCCGCTTCTCGGCGCTCTGTTTCTCGAATTCCGATCGGCGGGGCATGCGGTCGCGGGAGCCATTCTGGCGATCCTGCTGAGCGCGTCGGCCTTCGTCGTGGATCTTTTGGCGCTTGGCTACTCGGCGGCAGGCTTTCACCTCATGAGCATCGTGGCCCTCGGCGCTCTGGCCACCTACACCACCCTTGGCAGGGTGACGGTGCGCGGCCTCCTCCTCCGTTCTCTCGGATGGGGCCTGGTGCTCGGCGTCTTCTCGATCGCCCGCGGCACTGTGCCATCTCTCCTGCCCGCCTTCCTGCTTGCCGTCGTTGTCGGTGCTCTTCGAGCCCTCGCCCCCCGCGGGGGGAGGGTCTGGCCCCTCGCGCTCGCTCTCACCTTCGTGAACGTCGCGATTTTGTGTCTTCCCTACCTGCTGCTGGGTCGTTACGTGGACGGCATGGTCGAATCCGCGATGACCCGACGGGGGCGCCCGATGATGCCCCGATACCACGACCCGGCTCTCCTGATCTGGAAGGGGCTGGGTGACTTCGACCGTACCAAAGGGTATGAGTTCCGCGACAAGGCCGGCGAGCGCGCCATCATCAAAGAGAGCCGAACGGGAAACGCCGAGCGGGACCAGGAGATCCACCTTCGCAACGTCATTCTGGAAGACATCCGGACCGACCCGTTGTGGTACGTGTCCATCCTCGTAAGGCGCGCCCTTTCCACCGCCGCCCTCTACAAGATCTCGCCGTTTGGACCGCGGGACGGCATCTCGATGATTCCCGCCCGCAGCGCCAATGAGGGCGTGATCGATGCCTACTACGCGATCACCACCCACGCCGACTGGTATCGACTCGGCCGATGGACGGGTGAATTGCCGGTCGGATTGTTCCTGTTTCCAACGGCGCTCCTGTTGATCGCGGCTTTGCTCCCGGCAAGTGGCGCCGCGGCCCCGCGATTGTTCCGGGCCGCGCGCACCGCACTGCCGGTGATGGCTCTGGTGAGCGTTGGCGTCCTCGCCAGTCCGGTTCTGATAACCACGGCCACCGCGTTGGAACCGCAGTGCTTCGTGATCGTCCATTTTCTGGCGCTCGCCTTCCTGGCGGAAGGATTGTTGAAACGGGAGGCGGGCGCTCCCCTTCGGCGATCACCGAGCAAAGAGGGCTCTAAGAGTCTTCCGCCTGACACGCCTCCGCGGGAGGGGTCGGCTTCGGCATCGTGGTCACGAACACCGCGGCGAGGATCAGGAGGCCGCCGATGACGGTTTGAGTCGAGATCGACTCGCCGAAAAAGAGCCGGCCGAAGATCACGGCCACGAGCGGGTTCACATACGCGTAGGTGCCGACGACATGCGAGGGCAACGTGTGGCGCGTGAAGGCAAAGGCGGTGAAGCCGATGATCGAGCCGAAGACGGCAAGGAAGAGGACTCCGCCCCAGGCGCTCATGGGCGCGCGCAGAACCCGTCCCCAGTCCTCGCGGAACACGATGGATTGCGCGAAGAGGAAGAGGCCGCCCGCGGTCATCTCGAGGCCCGAGGCCATGACCAGGGGGAGCCGCTCCTTGATCGCCTTTGCCTTGATGTAGCCGATGGTCCAGCAGATGGACGCCGCCTGCACCGCGATGAGCGCTCCCACCGGCGTCGCCGATCCCGAGAAGGAGACATCACCCTTCGCCGAAGCGATGAAGAAGACCCCGACGAGACCGACCAGCACGCCCGAGACCACAGGGAGGCGCAGGGAGGCGCCCCGGCTGAGGAGAGCCTCGGCGAGGGTCAGCCACAGGGGGAAGGTGGCGACGAGCAGGGCAGTGATTCCGCTTGGAATGTAGCGCTGGGCCGACATGATGAGGCCGTTGCCGATCCCCATCAGGAGGATGCCCACGATCGCCGCGTTCAGCCACTGCGCGCGCGTGGGCGTCCGCCAGTTTCCCCGGAGCCACGTGAAGGCGAGAAGTGCTGCGCCCGCGAGCACGAAACGCATGGCTGCCGCGATGTAGGGCGGCATGTGTTCGACCACCAGCCGGATGCCGACGTAAGTCGACCCCCAGACGATGTAGACCACGCCCAGAGCGAGGTAGGCGAGCTTTTCTCTCGAAACAGACGCGGTGTGGTTCAAGGCCGGCTCGACAGTTTATTCCACGGCGCGCGGGGGACACCTTAAACTCCACCGTTCTCACGAGCGGCGAAGCGCCCGCTCGGGGTCATTTCAGGAGGTCGTGGGTCTATCTTGGCAAGGTCAAAGCAGAACGTTCGCGGGCAGTCGCAGCAGCCCTCTCTTTTCGACGCGAACGCGGGTGAGGCGGAGACGGTGGTCGTTTCTTCGAAGGCGCCCGCCGCGCCCGAGGTCGCGACAGTCATCGCGGAAGAAGCTGAAGGGGACGAAGCCGCCGAGGTAGAGGCCGCCCCTGAGCCCGTCCGCAAGGTTCCGGCGCGCCGCGCCACCGCGGAAAGCCTCGCGGAGAAGCAGCGCGAGATCTCTGTATCCGAGTTCTTCGTCAAGAATCGCCACCTGCTCGGTTTCGACAACAAGCAGAAGGCGCTTCTCACCGCGGTGCGCGAGTGCGTCGACAACTCGCTCGACGCCTGCGAGGAGGCGGGCATCCTCCCCGAGTTGCGCATCGAGATCCGCGAACTGTCGGAGGAGCGTTTCCGCATCGCGGTGGAGGACAACGGCCCGGGAATCGTGAAAGCGCAGATCCCGAAGATCTTCGGCAAACTCCTCTACGGCTCCAAGTTCCACCGGCTGAAGCAGCAGCGGGGCCAGCAGGGCATCGGCGTCTCCGCCGCGGGCATGTACGGCCAGCTCACCACCGGCAAGCCGGTGACCATCGTGTCGCGGACGTCGCCCCAGGCGATACCCCATCTGTTCGAAATCACCGTCGACACCCGCAAGAACCAGCCTCTGGTCTTGAAGGAAGAGAAGACGGAATGGGAGAAGGCGCACGGCACCCGGGTCGAGATCGAGATGGAGGCGAGCTACAAGAAGGGCCGCCGGAGCGTCGACGACTACGTCGAACAAACCGCACTCTCGAATCCCCATTGCCGCGTCCTCTACTCGCCTCCCGGGCAGGAGACGATCACCTACGAACGCGCGGTCCACGAGCTTCCCGAAGAGGCCAAGGAGATCAAACCTCATCCCTACGGCGTGGAACTTGGCCGGCTGATGCGGATGTTCCAGGACTCGCAGGACCGGCACATCGCCACCGCGCTCAAGAACGACTTCTCACGCCTCACCCCTAAGGTCGTCGACGACATCCTGAAGATGGCGGCGGTCTCGCCCAAGGCGCGCCCGCGCGACCTCGACACTCCCGCCATTGAGCGCGTGCACAAGGCCTTCGGGAAGGTGAAGATCATGGCGCCGGCGACGAACTGCCTGTCGCCGGTGGGCGAGGCGGCGCTCCTCAAAGGTTTGCGCGCGCGATTCAAAGCCGACTACTACGACGCGGTCACGCGTCCTCCTGCGGTGTATCGCGGGAATCCGTTCCAGGTCGAGGTGGCGCTCGCTCACGGCGGCGACCTGCCCGTTGACGAGCTGATCGAGGTCTTCCGCTTCGCGAACCGCGTGCCCCTCCAGTACCAGGCCTCGGCCTGCGCGGTGACCAAGGCGGTCCTGAGCGTCGACTGGCGGAGCTACGGAATGCAGATGTCGAAGGGGGCCCTGCCCACCGGGCCGATGGTCCTGATGTTGCACATCGCCTCGGTGTGGGTGCCCTTCACGTCGGAGTCGAAGGAGGCGATCGCGCACTATCCCGAGATCGTGAAGGAACTGCGTCTCGCGCTGATGGAAGTCGGCCGCCGTCTTGGCCTGCACATCCGCCGCGGTAAGCGCGAAATGGCCGAGGCCAAGAAGCGCGGTTACATCGACAAGTTCATCCCGCACATCGGCATCGCGCTCACGGAGATCCTCGACCTCAAGCCCAGGGAGACCGACAAGGTCGTCGCGAATCTCAAGACAGTTCTCGAACGCAGCCGCGAAAACATGGTCTGACGCAGATCGGCTACAGCTCGATCCGATACCTGAGACCCGGAGTCCCTCCCAGTTCCAGCGGCTTCACGAACTCCTCCACGAGCACGCCGCCGCAGGCCAGGACAACGCGCTGCGACGGAATGTTGTCCGGATCCGTCGTGATCTCGACGTAGCGCAGGCCTTCGGCTTTCGCCTCGGGGAGGAGAAGTCGCAAGGCTGTCGTGGCGTAGCCGCGGCGTCTCTTCCAGGGCACGACCGAGTAGCCGATGTGGCCGAGGCACGTCTTTGGCAGGGCCTCGGTGCCCGGCCTCCACCGAAAGCCGATTGAGCCGCAGAATTCACCGTCCCACATCCATCGCTGGTAACCAGGGAGCCTTGGAACCGTGGTTCCATCCGCGAGCGCGATGGGCGCGCCCTTCGCCTCGCGATCGACGAGGCTCGCGATGAAACCCGCGGCGTCCTCTTCAATGAGCCCGAGTTGCTCGCGCGCCGCCGCCTCGCCGCGCACGTTGTCCGGAGAAAAGCCGCGTTTCAGCGCATCGACATAACCCGGCAGATAGTCGAGCGACGGCCAGGCGAGTTCGATCGACAAGGCCCGGCTACGGCCTGAAGGTCAGGGTGAAGATGTAGCCGATGTTGTGCTCGGATCGGACGGTGTACGTGGGTGCTATTCGGACCGCGCCCGCCGGCAGGGTTGCGCTGGTGACGCCGACCGCCACGATGTGGGCGCCCTCGCGGAGCTTTTCAACCGCTGGGCCAATACCCACACGGGCGAGAAACGCATTGCGGTCCGCGACGCTCACGTTCGAAAGATCGATGGCGCCCGCGAGCGGGTTGTCGCGTGACTCTCCCGAAGGGAGGGAGCGGAAGTGCCGCAGTAGCGACGCCGAGAGCGTGAAGCGTCCGAATGCCTTCTGGAGACCGAGGGTGACGTCGACGGGACTGATCGCGTCGATTCGCTCCTCGCCTACGAACTCCTTGCTCGCGCGCACCTCGAAGGCTCCGGCGAGCGAGTCGGTGATGGGTCGGATCCACGCGAGCCCGAGATCGAGCCGGTGGCCGATGCCGATGTCGGTCTCAACCATCTCCACGGAACTGCCGGAGACCGAGAATGAACGGTTGGGCCAGGAACCGCTGCCCGCGAGGGTGAAGCCAATTCGCCCATGGGCCTTTCCGCCCAGCAGGCGTGTCGAAGCGAGGCCGGCCAGAGAAAAGTCGATGCTTCCGGAGTTGGCCCCTGATCGCAGTGCGTTGAGGCTACCCGCCATTGGTATCACCATCGCCGCGGACACACCGGTGGAACGGCCGCGGTCGAGATCGTTGTAGATCGTCCGGGTGAGGCCGATCGCGATCGTCCCGGGGATGAACGCGTCGAACGAGGCCTCGCCACGCTTGTCGAGGTAGGGATGTTCGCCGACGAAGGTGTTGGGAATGACCCGGCTCGGCCCGGCGAAGATGAGGTCCCGCGGAGCCGAGGGAATCGCGGGGGTTTCGGGAAGGGCCACCACCCGGTCGGCGATCACGGTGGCGAAGACCTCCGTCCAGTCCCCGAGCCGATACCGGAAGCGAAACCCGGTGTCGAACACGTCCGCGCCCAGCGGGTCGCGGTCGCGGTTGTCGACGAAGAAATCCGCGCTGAACGTCCGGGCCTTCGGGAGGGAAAGCGACATGAAGGAGGTTGGTCGGAACGCCTCGCCGTCCTCTGCCCAGGCCTTTGCCGGATCCATCCCCAGGGTCAGGGCGCCGAGTGCGGCGAGACGAAGCACGAACGCTCTATCTGTCTTCAAGTCCAGGGTCCTTTCGCGCCATCGGCGCTGTAGTGAGTCGCGGGGCCGCGGCGCATTATCGCCTTCCCGCGCCCGCACCGGGCCCGTTTTGCGCGAATGCAGCTTCCCCGTCCGGCATGAGTCAAAATTGGGCGCTTGCCTCCCATTCGCTCTCTTCTCATCGCCAATCGCGGCGAGATCGCCATTCGCGTGATTCGAACCTGCCGGGCCATGGGGATCGAGACGGTCGCCGTGTATTCCGAGGCTGACGCTTCCGCCCTCCACGTGCGCGAGGCCGATCGTGCGATTCTGATCGGCGAGGCGCCGTCATCGGAGTCCTACCTGCGGATCGACCGGATCCTTGACGCCGCGAAGCAAGCGGATGTCGACGCCATTCATCCGGGCTATGGCTTTCTGAGTCAGAACGGCGACTTCGCGGACGCGTGTGCTGTGGCCGGGATCACGTTCATCGGTCCGCCCGGAGACGTTCATCGCCTCATGGGCGACAAGAAGGCGGCGCGCCAACAGGTTCAACAGTTCGGAGTTCCCGTGGTCCCGGGGTACGACGGCGACGACCAGAGCAACGAGCGTCTTGTCGCCGAGGCGACGCGGGTGGGCTTTCCTCTGATGATCAAACCTTCGCGCGGCGGCGGCGGCAAGGGGATGCACGTGACGCACAGCGCCGCGGAATTCGAGGCCGTTCTGCCTCGGGCGCGTCGTGAATCGCAGTCGAGTTTCGGATCCGACATCGTGGTCCTCGAGCGCTTCGTTCAGAAGCCGCGACACGTCGAGGTCCAGGTCCTCTTCGATCAGCATGGCAACGGTGTGCACCTTTTCGAGCGCGAGTGTTCGGTCCAGAGGCGGCATCAGAAGGTCTTCGAGGAGACGCCTTCGGTGGCCCTCGATCAGGACCTGCGTCAGAGGTTGTGCGCCGCGGGTATGGCCGCCGCCGCCGCCGCGAAGTACGTGAATGCGGGCACGGTTGAGTTCCTGCTCGACTCGTCGGGCGAGTTCTACTTCCTCGAGATGAACACACGCCTGCAGGTCGAGCATCCCGTGACGGAGATGACGCTCGGCCTGGACCTGGTGCGTCTGCAGATCGAAATCGCCGAAGGCAAGCCACTGCCCTTCTCCCAATGGCACCTCACCCCGCGAGGTCACGCGATCGAGGCGCGCCTCAATGCCGAAGACCCGCGACACAACGACGCGCCGTCTCCGGGCCGGATCCTTCACTTCGGGGAACCGCGCGGCCCCTTCGTCCGCTGCGACACGGGCGTGACTTCGGGCAGTGTGGTGCCTGAGTTCTATGACCCGATGATCGCGAAGATCATCGCGAGCGGGCCCACGCGTGAGGCGGCTCGCACATCGCTGCTCGAAGCCCTGCGCGATCTCGTGGTCCTCGGCATCGCGACGAACCGGGAGAGGCTGATTCAGATTCTCGAGAGCGAGCCGTTCCGCTCGGGTCGGATCCACACCGGCGTTCTCGACGAAATCGGCCCTCTTCCCGCCGAGGCACCCCCGTCGCCCGAAGACCTCGCCCTGATCGTGGCGGCACTCGAAGCCGGCGCCGCGACGTCCCACGTTTCTCCGGACGGCGGACAACCTGCCGCGCGCCCCGATCCATGGGCCGCGACCACCGCGTGGAGGCTCTCGTGAGACTGAAAGCCTCGGGGCACGTCCACAACATCGTGCGCAGGTCCGAGGGCGCGCTCGACGTGGACGGCATTCGCGTGGACGCGAGTGTCACCGCCGCCGGCCCCGCGCGTTTCGAGGGCAGGAACGGGGAGCGCCGCCGCCGTGCTTTCGTGGTTCGGGACGGAGACCACGTCTTCGCCCAGGTCGATGGCCGGGAGTACCGCCTGCACGTGGTGAGCCGTGTGGCCGAAGGGTCCGGTGAGCACGCGGCCGCACCGGGAGAACTCGAAGCCCCGATGCCCGGTCGGGTCACCCGCGTCGCCGTCTCGGTGGGCGACGTGGTGAAGCGGGGTCAGGAGCTGGTCGTGGTCGAAGCGATGAAGATGGAGAACGCCCTCGTAGCACCCATGGACGGAGTCGTGAAGAGTCTCGCGGTGAAGGTCGGCGACATGGTGGCCCCCGGACCTGCCCTCGTGGTCGTCGAAGCCGCGTCATGAAACTGCCTGCCCGCGTCAAAGTCGTCGAAGTGGGCCCGCGCGACGGCCTTCAGAACGAGGCCTTGGCCCTCTCGGTCGAGGATCGTGTCGCCTTCTGCCTCGCCCTGATCGATGCCGGCATTCCGGTGATCGAGCCGGGAGCGTTCGTCTCACCGAAGTGGGTGCCGCAGATGGCGGGGAGCGAGGAGGTCTTCAGGGCGCTTCCGAAGGGCCGGGCGCAACTTCCCATGCTGGTTCCAAACCGCCAGGGATATGAGCGTGCTGTGGCCGCGGGAGTCTCCGCCATTGCGATCTTCACGGCGGCGTCCGACACCTTCAATCTCAAGAATACGAACGCCACCATCGACGAGTCGATCAGGAGGTTCGAGGAATTCACCGGTGTCGCAAAATCGGCGGGGATGTTCGTGCGGGGCTACATCTCGACGTGTTTCGGTTGTCCTTATGACGGCAGGGTCGAACCGGGGAAGGTCGCGGATGTCGCCCGCCGCCTGATTGACCTCGGTTGCGACGAGATATCTCTCGGCGACACCATCGGCGTGGCTGTCCCATCTCAGGTCGACAACGTGATCGCCGCGGTCTCGGCCCATGTCGACGTGTCGCGGCTGGCCGTCCACTTCCACGACACCCGCGGCACCGCACTCGCGAATGTCCTTCGCGCCCTGCAACTCGGTGTCACTATCGTCGACAGCGCCGCGGGTGGCCTCGGCGGCTGCCCCTACGCCCCGGGCGCGTCCGGCAACCTCGCCACCGAAGATCTCCTCTACATGCTCCACG
>CAYNHK010000044.1:0-25932 GCA_964396875.1 uncultured Acidobacteriota bacterium
CGTGAAGATGCTCGACACCATCCGCGGCAACACCCAGTTCATCATCATCACGCACTCCCGCAAGACGATGCAGATCGCCGACAACCTCTACGGCGTCACGATGGAAGAGCCTGGTGTCTCTAAGCTCGTCAGCGTCAAGTTCAACTGACGCCTGGGTCGTCCTCCCGACCTACAACGAGGCCCCGAACCTCGCGCGCATGGTGGAAAAGGTCGCGTCGCTGGACGCGAATGTTCAGATCATCGTGGTGGACGACGCGTCTTCGGACGGCACCGGGGCCATCGCGGACGATCTGTGCAGCAAGAACCCACGGGTCCATGTCATCCACCGGACGGAGCGGGGCCTCGGCACGGCCTACCTCGCCGGTTTCCGGGAGGCGATGGCGCGGGGCGGAGCGGCGCTGATCACGATGGACTGCGACTTCTCCCACGATCCCGCGGTGATCCCCGAGCTGCTCAAGGCTCTCGAATCCGCTGACGTGGTCATCGGATCGCGCTACGTGCCGGGAGGACAGATCGAAGGCTGGCCCGTCCACCGCAAGCTCCTGAGCCGGGTCGCGAACAGCTTCGTCCACGCTCTCTTCGACATCCCCGCGAAGGATTGCACTTCGGGTTATCGCCTGTATCGCAAGGAAGTCGTGCTGGGCATCGAATGGGAGAACGTCCGGTCAACCGGCTATTCGTTCCTCGTCGAGTCCCTCTACTGGGCCTCGCGGCAGAAAGGGGCCCGCCTTGTCGAGGTTCCGATCATTTTTCGCGACCGGACCCAGGGCAAAAGCAAACTGGGCTGGCGCGAGGCCGTACACGGCGCCCGCAACCTGATCCAGCTCTGGCTCAAGACCGGACGGCGCTAGGGCGCCGGCGCGCGCGCCCCTGGTTGCTCAGCGGGGCTGAGGCAACACGCGCAGGTAGGGTTTCACGGTCTTCCAGCCCTGTGGAAAGAGCTTCTTCGCGTCGTCGTCGCTGACCGATGACCCGATGATGACGTCCTGGCCGTCCTTCCAGTTCGCCGGCGTCGCCACTTTGAACTTCGAGGTCAGCTGAAGCGAATCGATCACGCGCAGGATCTCGTCGAAGTTGCGGCCGGTGGAGGCGGGGTAGGTGATCATCAGCTTCACCTTCTTGTCCGGGCCGACCACGAACACCGAGCGCACGGTCAGGGTGTCGTTCGCGTTCGGGTGGATCATGTCGTAGAGGTTGCTCACCTTGCGGTCGGAATCGCCGATCATCGGGAAGTTCACCGCGGTACCCTGGGTCTCCGCGATGTCGCCCTCCCACTTCACGTGCGAGTCGACGGGATCGACGGACAGGCCGATCACTTTCACGTTGCGCTTGTCGAACTCGGGTTTGATCGCGGCCACGTAACCCAGTTCGGTGGTGCAGACGGGCGTGAAGTCCTTGGGATGGGAAAAAAGGATGCCCCAGGAGTCGCCGAGCCACTTGTGAAAGCTGATCGTGCCCTGGGTGGTCTCGGCAGTGAAGTCGGGGGCGGTGTCGCCCAATCGGATGGCCATGGTTCCTCGTCTCCTGAAAAGTGGGAGGATAGTTTGCGCCCATCCCGCAGGTGATCGCAACGGCTGGTCTCACTTGACCCGACTAACTTCCATCAAGTTAAGTATCGGGATGGCGCGTGGGGTCAGGTGATCCGACAGTTTGACGGTCCGCGGGGGACCTATACCCTCCGATTCGCCACCGCGGACGAGGCGTCCGTTCTCGCCCACCATCGCGCCTCGATGTTCCGCGACATGGACGAAGTGGACGAGCAGGGCGCCGCCATCATCGAGAACGCGTCCACGAATCACCTGGCCGCGCTGATCGAGGCCCGCGAGTACTTTGCTTTCCTCGCGGAATATGAGGGCGCCGTGGTCGGTGGAGGCGGCGTCTGGCTTCGGCCGCTGCTTCCCCGCCCGGGAACCCTGCAAGGCGCCATGGAGGCGTACGTTCTGAATGTCTATACCGAACCCGACCATCGCCGGAACGGTGTCGCCCGCGCGATCATGGATGCGATCATCGAATGGAGTCGTGGTCGGCGCGTGGCCCGGGTCGCCCTCCACGCATCGAAGGAAGGCCGCTCGCTTTATGAGACGCTGGGTTTCGAGCCATCGAACGAAATGCGGATCCTCCTTGGCTGAAGCCGGGGGTTAGCGGCCGAGAATAACCCGCGGCCAGAGATACGGCAGCGCTTGTTTTCCACCCCACTCGAATGCGGCCCAGGCGAGTCCGGTCTCTGAGATATTGGCGCCGATCCGCGCGTCCTTGTCGTCGCCATCGTAGAGAACGATGTTGAGGCCGATCTCATCGCCCGGCAGTGGTTGTTTCACCATGGCCGACCACGGAATGGCCGCCTCGAAGTCGTAACCCTCCGCGGTGCGCTTTGACGCGACCCGCATTCCAGGCGCGGTTTCCTCCATCAAGCCCTGACGCGCGTCCGCGTCGCGGAAGCCCCGCGCGCCGAAGCCCGCGGTGGTGCAGGGGAAAGCCGCGGCCTGCAGGGTGGTCGACGTGTCGCGGCTTGAACCCGATGGATCGACGGTGATTCCGATGGCGTCCGACCGGAGCTGCGCCTTCACATCATCGGGAGCGATGTTGCAGACGATGTTCTCGTCCCGGACGTGGGCGCCCACGTACAGAAACTTCAAGTCGTACGCGACATGGAAGAATGCGGACAGGTCGGCATCATCTTTCGCCGCGACCTTCCACCAGACGTCCTTCGAGCTGATCTCCGCGCGGGCAAACGACTGCATGTCGGAGAGATCGCCGTCGATGGTGGGAGCCGCGGTCACGCGAGGGGCGGTGAGAGAAGGCAGGACGTAGACCTCCGCCGCGTTTTCACTGATCGCACCTCCCACGCTCGCCCGCACCGTGACGGGCAAGCGGGCGGAGTGCCGGCCTTCGGCCAAGGCGGCGTTGGTGACTTCGACATCAAGGGCGGTCTCGACGGTTTCCCCGGCAGGAACGACGACCACGACTGGTTTCGCGAAACGGATTCCGTCGGGGGTCGTGAGGCTGACTTCGGCGCGCGCCGCCTCGCTGGAGCGATTGGAGAGCCCGACTCTCACTTTTCCGGTCCGGCCCACAACAAGAGGGAGGCGAGCGGGAAGAGAGGGTATGACCCACTCAGTCCGCGTCTCTTTCGCGAAGTCTCGATAACCGGCGATGTCGAAGGTGGGCCGAAACGCCACCTGAACCGGGGCGACGGGCCGCAGCCAGACCGGATTTCGACCGGAGACAATGCGGCCGCTCCATCGAGCCTCGTATTCCGCCTCGACGCTCGCCGGAGAGCCCATACGAACCCCCGGGCCCGCGCGCAACGCGTATCGAACCGATACTGATTTCCCCGCGTCGACCGTGCGGAAGGCGTTCTCGCCCTTGGTGGTGGCCGTCCAGCCCTCCGGTGTTTTCAACCCCAGGCGCACGTCAGTCATCGGCGACGTCGTCTGATTGGCGAACCGAATCTCGGCTTCGACGTCCGAGCCGATCGGCGCGTCAGCGGTCGCGGCGATCAGTTCGAGCCTGACCCCGGCAGGAGAAGCCCCGGCCGGGCGCAGGGCGCCTTCCAGGAGATGGGTTTCCGGATCCGATACCGGAACCCTCGATCTCACCAGGAGGAAGGCCTCGGGACGCGTTTCGGCGGGCAGGCGCGTGCCTCGATCGAAGCCCTGGCTGCGGTAGCTCGAGGCGGCGATGGCGCGAATGTCTGCGTACGTTCTCGACGCCTTTCGCGACACGTCGCCAGAGGGAACGGTCACGACTCCTGGTCCTTTCGGGTCGTTCGGGTAGTAGTAGAGCTTGGCCGGCGCGAAGGGCTTCAGGAACTCGCGGGTGATCTGATCCGCGCAATAAGCGGGGTCGCCGGCCTTGTCGTAGGCAATCGTGGCCGCGCGCGCCGCCATCTGATGCGCGCCGTGCGTTCCCGGACCCGGCCACATCGTGAGAATCACCTCGGGCCGCTGCAGGCGGACCCGACGCACAACGTCGCACAACCACGTAGCGCCCCAGCGCTGCTGGACCTCCTCGGCGGAGAGCGTGAAATAGAAGTCCTCGAGGCCGATGAACTGCGGTGCTTCAACGCCGACGATGGCAAGGGATCGCCGCTCCTCCTCCTGGCGGATCAACCCCAGAGACGGTCCGCTCTCGCGGCCGATGGCGTTGCCTCCGCCTTCACCGCCGGTGAGCGTAATGACCGTGCCCTTGTACCCCTCGTCGAGGAGGTACCGGGCGAAGGTCGCCATGACGCCCGTGTCGTCGTCTGGATGCGCGCCGATGAACATCACGTCCACATCCATCAGGTCGAGGCCGGTGCCGGCGCCGGACTGGGCTCTTGCCGTCCCCGTCCGCCCGGGACCCGTGAGTATCGCCAGAATCAGGACCAGGAGGATCGTCGCGCGTCTCATCATTTGTTCTCTCTTCTGTCTCTCAAGATCTGCAGGCGACCCCGAACTCCGGGGATCGACCGGATGGTAAACGAATGTTTCGCTGGGAGCGCCGCTCGGATTGGTGGCTCGGCTATCTGTGAAGCTCGCGCGTTGGAGGCAGGCTCTGGCGATGGTTCGCGGGGGCCCCCGCGCCTGCCGATCCCGTGTCATTTCCGCGAGCGATGCGGGCGCGAAGCCCGCTTCCCAGCAGGACGACTCCGTGAGCGAGATAGACCCAGGCCAGAGTCAGAACCGGGATGTGATAGCGGTTGGCCGCAGCGGTGAGGAGAAAAGGGATCGCGTAGTAGACAAGGAGCAGAAACGCCGCGCCCTGCGGCGATCGCAGGAACGCGAGGGGACCGCGACGCAGGATGGTGAGGATCAGTCCAGCGAGGGCGCTGCCTATGAGGAACTGATACAGACTGCGAACCGGCATCCGGACCCGCTCCATCAGACGCTGGTGCGCGGGCCGCCACCGGGGTTGGGCCGGGTTCTTGAGGTCGTAGTAGCGGTAGGGCACTTCGCCATAAGTGCAGGCGAAGAAGAGGAACTGAAAACGAGCGCGAATAAGACTCAGGTACCGGACCGGTTCGCTCGCGATCCAGGCCAGCGCATAGCGGACCTTCACGTCGCCCACCTCATAGGGGTTGAGCCGCGAAAAATCGACCTCCGGATCAGGATTCGTGTAGAACGACGCAAACTCCCGTCGCAAAGCCGCCCGTTCCGCGCTTCCCACGGGATAGTCCTCGGGCACCTTGGTGTAGGCATGGAAATCTCCGGAGAGCTTTGGATTATTGCCGTACCACAGGGCCTCCGCGTTCGCGATCAGGGGGGTGAAACGGCCGAACTTCGAAAGATTGTAGAAGCACAGAGGCAGAACTGCGACCAGGGTCACGAGCTGCGCCACAAACGCCTTTGCCATGGCCCGCCGCAGACCCTCAGAGTAGAGGAGCTGGTTCACCAGCACCAGAGCGGCGATGGGGAGGATGTTGGATCGGTTGTATACCGCGAAGCCTGTGATCACACCCACGAGCACGGTTCGCGACCAGGACAAGGAGCCTAGGGAAATCACGTAGTACAAGGCGGCGATGAATAGGCCGCCCAGCACCTCTGACGAGACGAGATTGATGAAGTACAACTCGGACAGACTGAAGAAGCCGATCCACACGACCAGGGTGGCGGTCGTCCGCCCGAAGATCCGCCGGGTTCCCGCGTAAGCCAGGCACAAGCTCGTCGCGTACAGGAATGTGTTGGCTATCCCGATCCCCGTCAGTGAGTCCCCGACGAGCCGGAACCAGACCGCGAAGACGAGCTTCGGTCCTATGGCGTTGAGCGCGGAGACGTGGGGCTCGATGAGACCCGCGAAGCCCCGAGCTTCGTTGTAGTAGGCCTCGTAGTCCGAGATCTGAACGACCGGAAAAGTGACCGCGAACCAAAGTCGCGACAACACGATCGCCGAGAGGGCCAGGAGGAACGGCCAGTGTTCGCGGACCATCGGTCTCACCCGAAAGGGCGTCCTCATCGCGGAAGTATAGGAGGGGGCACATGCTTAGAATCGGCGCGGACCCCTCGGCCCTTCGTTCCGTTTCATGCCCGTATTTCCGGGCGCTCCTAAATGAAGGAGGCCCCATGCGGCCCCTCTTGCCAACCCTGATCGGAGCCCTCGTTCTCGTGACTTCCTCCTCGGCTCAGACCATCGTTCCCGGCGATCGGCCGGTCGGAAACATCCGCGGCACACGCTCCGCCCCCGTCGCGAAGCACGGCATGATCGCGACGTCGCAGTCCCTTGCGTCCGTGGCGGGTCTGCGCGCGATGCAGGAGGGTGGCAACGCCATCGACGCGGCCATCACCGCGGCCGCGGTGCTCGCGGTCATCGAGCCGTCGATGAACGGCATCGGCGGAGACTTCTTCGCGCTCGTTTATGACGCGAAGACGAAAAAGGTCCACGGTCTCGACTCGAGCGGCCGGTCGTCGCGCCATGCGACACCCGAAGAGTTCGCACGGCGTGGCCTCAAGGAGGCGCCGGACTCCGGCCCTCTCTCGGTCGACGTCCCCGGTGTGGTCGAAGGGTGGAGCCAGATGCTCTCCCGCTTTGGCACGCAGTCCCTCGGAAAGGTGCTGCAACCCGCGATCAGCTATGCCCGGGATGGTTTCGGCGTCCACGAGATCGTGGCCGGCGACTGGGCCGCGGCGGAGCGAAAACTGTCGCGCGATCCGGCGGCGAGCCGGACCTTTCTGCCCGAAGGGCGGGCGCCCCGCGCGGGCGACCTCTTCAAGAATCCCAATCTCGCGAAGAGTCTGGAGCTGATCTCGAAGGAAGGCCGCGATGCCTTCTACAGGGGCGCGATCGCTCAGGCCATCGCCGCGGATATGAAGTCACGCGACGGTCTGATCGATCTCGAGGATCTGGCCGCTCACCAAGCCGACTGGGTCGAGCCCATCTCGACGAACTACCGCGGCTACGACCTTTTCGAGATGCCACCCAGCACGCAGGGTTTCGTGGCCCTCGAGATGTTGAACCTCATGGAAGGTTTCGACGTGAAGGCCATGGGACACAACAGCGCCGACTACCTGCACCTCGTGGCCGAGGCGAAGAAGATCGCATTCGCGGACCGCGGCGCCTACCTCGCCGATCGGGCGGCGATGCCGAAAGGCGCGCTCCCGATGCTGATATCGAAGGACTACGCCGCGAAGCGACGCGCCGAAATCAACATGCAGAAGGCGGGGACGTATTCCGCTGGTCCTCTCGGAACGGCGACGGCTGCCACTCCCGTTGACTTCGCGGGACGCGATCTCGGCGACACGATCTATCTGACCGTGGCGGACGGTGAAGGAAACATCGTCTCGCTCATTCAGTCTCTCTTCGAATCGTTCGGCGCGGGCATCGTGGCCGGTGACACCGGCATCACGCTCCACAACCGCGGTTCGGGTTTCGTACTGACGGCCGGACACCCCAACCAGATCGCTCCCGGCAAACGCCCGCTCCACACTCTCGTGCCGGCCATGCTCCTGAAGGACGGGCGTCCATGGGTCTCCTTCGGCGTGATGGGCGGCGACAATCAGGGCCAGGCTCACGCCCAGGTCGTCGCGAACCTCGTCGACTTCGGCATGAACGTTCGTGACGCGGGCGACGCCGCGCGGATGCGCCACATGGGCGCCAATCTAGCGGTCGAAAGTGGGGTGGGCGTCGAGGTCCGAGAGGCCCTGGAACTTCGCGGACATCGCGTGACCGACGCGCGCGGCATGGTGGGCGGCTATCAGGCCGTGATGCTCGATCCGAAGACGGGGCTGCTCAGGGGCGGCTCGGACCTGCGCAAGGACGGCCTCGCCATAGGCTGGTAGCGGTTCGGGCGTTGCGTTCGTCGGCCCAGCGGGCGTAAATACAGAGCGCTCCGACTAACCGGGGGGGCGGCCGGGGCGTCTCAGCCAAAGGAGGCTCAAGATGTTCAACGACCTTCGGGTGGCCCTGCGGGGCCTGATGGCGCGACCAGGGTTCACCGTCCTCGCCACCTTCACTCTGGCTCTGGGCATCGGCGCCAGCGGCGCGGTCTTTTCCCTGCTGGACGCCTTGTACTTCAGACCGCTGCCGCTGCTCGAACCCGACCGCCTGGTGAAGATCACGCGGCCTTCGCCCAAGACGGTCTTCGGCCTGATTTCCTATCCGGAATTTCAGGAGATGGCCGCGGCCGCGCCATCGTTCTCGAGCGTGGTGGCGATCGGCGGCCGGGGGGTCACGCTGCACGAGAGAGGCGAAACCCGCATGCTTCTCGTCAAGTACGTGTCTCCCGCATTTTTCGACACCCTCGGTATTCCCGTCGCTCGCGGCCGCGGCCTCCGCGCGGGTGACGAGCGCTCGGAGACCCCGCTTGTCGTGATCAACCATCGACTCTGGCAGGAGCGTCTCTCCGGACGGGCCGACGTGGTCGGCGGCCAGATCCGGCTGAACGACACGTTCTTCACGGTTGTTGGAGTGACGGCGCCGCAGTTCGTCGGGCTCGACCGCACGGTCAAGAGTGATGTCTTCATCCTCGCCGAGCACGCGCGTTTCGCGGTCAAAGGCCTCGCGAACGAGATCACCGATCGTTCCTCACGCTGGTTCGAGGTTTACGCGCGGCTTGCCCCCGGGGCGCAGACCGAGCAGGCGCGCGCGCAGCTTCGGGCTCTCTCCTCGAGCTGGGCGACGGAGGATCCCGGCCAATACGAAGGAGCAGGTCTGCGCCTCGCCGATTTCAATGACGAGTATCGCGGCGGCGTGACTCAAGGCGCCGTGTTCCTCGGTCTCGTGGTCCTGGTGCTTCTCGTCGCATGCGCCAACGCCGCCAATCTCACCCTCGCCCGTAACGAAGGCCGGCGACGCGAACTCGCGGTCCGCGCCGCCCTCGGCGCATCCCGAGGGCGACTGGCGCGGCAACTCCTGGCCGAGAGCCTTGTGTTGTCCGCCCTCGGTGTCGGCCTCGGTCTCCTCGTGGCCCTGGGCCTGATGAGCTTTCTCCCCGTCCTCATTCCTCCCGGTTCCGATGCGTACGTGGTCGATGCGCGTTTCGACCTCCGCCTGCTTGGCTTCGTTTCTCTGCTCATGGCCATCTCCACCGTCTTGATCGCGGCGGTGCCCGCGTGGCGGCACAGCCGACCGGATGTGATCTCCGACCTCAAACCCGGACAACCCGCGGGCGGGCTCAGAAACTGGAGCGCGCGGGAACTGATCGTGGTGTCTCAGATGGCGGTGACCGTGGTCGTCCTGATTGCGGCCGGACTGCTGGCCCGGAGTCTGTCGCACAGTGCGGGGATCGATGCCGGCTTCGACCCCCGCCGGAACGTGGCGACCTTTTACGTCGTGCCCGCGCTCCGCGGCTACAACGCGGAAGCGAGCCATCGCTTCTTCGAAGACACGCGTCAAGGCGCGCTCGCTCTACCCGGCGTGCTTCACGTCAGCTACGCCATCCGACTGCCCGCCCAGGCGAACGAGGCGGGATGGGCGACTGACTTTTTCGTGCCCGGCGTGACACCGCCGCCCGGCGAGGACGCGTTCCGGATCCGCTACGACATCGTGGGTCCGGACTATTTCGAAACCCTGGGCGCGCGCATTCTGAAAGGACGCGGAGTGCGCGAGGTCGACTCCGCCTCCAGCACGGCCGTCGCCGTGGTGAACCGCACCTTCGCGGAGCGGATGTGGCCGGGCGAGGATCCCATCGGCAAGCGCGTGGTGATGGGGCGAAAGAGCCGGATCGAACGCGAGGTGGTGGGCGTCGCGGAAAATGGGCGGATCGCGGACCTGGCCGAGGCTCCCGAGCCCTACGTCTTCGTCCCCTTCGCCCAGATGCCGCAAGGCTTCGCCTTGCTCCTGGTCGAAACCGCGGGAGCGCCCGAGTCGGTCTTCGCCCCCATGCGGAATCGGATCGCTCAGATGGATGCCTCGATGGCGGTGCTCGAAGCCAGCACACTCGCCGAACACCGTGCCAGCATTCTTTTCGAGCAGAGCCGGGACGCTCAGATCGGCGCGGGCGTCTCCTTGCTCGGGCTGGTGCTCGGCATGGTCGGTCTGTACGGCGTCATCACGCTCGTGACTCTGGCGCGCACCAAGGAGATCGGGGTCCGCGTCGCCATCGGCGCGCGCCGGTCCGACGTGCTGAGGCTCGTGCTGGAACGGGGTGTCCGCCTCGCTGCCGCGGGCTCAGTACTTGGAGTGACCATCGGCATGGCCCTGACCCGGTTCCTCGCCAGCAGGCTTCACGGCATCTCCGCCACCGACGCGGCCAGTTTCCTCGGTGGCACGGCGTGCCTTCTCGTAGCCGCCCTGGCCGCAAGCGCTATCCCCGCGGTGCGCGCCTCCCGAATCAACCCGATCGCGGCGATCCGCGAGGAGTGAGGCGAGCGCGCTACTTCGCGAGGGCCTTGACCGCTTCGAGGACCTTCTCGGCGTGGCCGTCGACCTTGACCTTGGCCCAGACCTTGCGGACCACGCCGTCGCCGTCGAGGATGAACGTTGATCGGATGATGCCCATGAACTTCCGGCCGTACAGCACCTTCTCGCCGAAGGCTCCAAATTTCGTGGCGACCTCGTTACCCGGGTCTGAGAGCAGGGGGAAGTTGAGCTTGTACTTGGTCTTGAACTTCCCGTGCGACTCGAGGCTGTCGCCGCTGACCCCGAAGACCACAGCGCCCGCCTTCTTGATCGCGGCCTGGCTGTCGCGGAATTCGCAGGCTTCACGCGTGCAGCCTGGCGTGTCGTCCTTCGGGTAGAAGTACAAGACGACGATCTTTCCCTTTAGATCCTTGAGGCTCACTTCTCCGCCCTCGGACGAGCCGAGTTTGAACGCGGGGGCTTTCTTGCCTTCTTCGATCATGGCCATGAGTCTTTCGCTCCTTGTCGTGTGAGCCTCGAAGTCTACGGCCTCGCGTCCCGTCGGAGCGCCCCGATGGCCGCGCGGTCCATCAAGGGGCGTCCGAGCGCACGACTATTGAACCGCCTGGGCGTACTTTGGAGGATCCGCCTTCGCCTGCTTGGCGCAGTCGTCGCAGCAGACCGTGATCTCCTTGCCCGCGACCTTGACCTTGATTCCGCCGTCTTTGATTTCCCAGTCGCAGACCGGGCACTTGGTTGCACTCATGACATCTCCTTGGTCCAAACCGCGATGCCGTTCCCGATTGAAGGCGATCCGAGGTTCGCGACGGAAGGGATGCTACGAACGAGCCAGCGAATCAGGCTTTCAGATTCTTGCTCATTTCCCGCAGTGTCCGGCGCGAGGCCGATCGACGCACCTCGGAGGGCGTCTTTCCGAACTCCTTGCGGAACGACTCGGCGAAATGGGAGTGGCTCGAAAAGCCGAGATCGAGGGCGAGATGAGTCAGGTCGTCCTCACCTTCGGCCAGCCTCTCGAGGGCGGCTCGCAGGCGCAGTTGGGTCAGATATCGGTGCACCGGAACGCCCACGCGCTGTTGGAAGATCCGGGTGAAGTGGAACGGCGAGGTGTGAACCACGCGGGCGACCTGGTCGAGCGTCACCCGCTCACCCAGCGACCTGGCGAGGTAGGTCTTCGCGGCTTCGGCGCGATCCGCGTGTTCCCGGTCGGTGGCCGAGCGGCGGGGTTTTCCCCGCAGGCCGGCCTGGGCGAAGGCGGCCTCCAGGATATCCGCGGTCAATTGAAGTGCGGTGACGTCGGCCCACAGATGTTCGAGGGGCTGGATGTCCTGGGCGGCGAGACGTTGCACCAGTTCCCGATGGCGCCAGAACGTGGGCGAGTCGCAGGGTCCGGTCACGAAGGGAAAGGGCTGGTCCGGTCGATCGTCAACCGACGGATCCAGCTCGCGGACGATGTCGTTGAGGACGCGCGGCGCCAGGGTGAACACCGTTCCGCGGTCTCCACAGTCCGCGGGGTGCGACACGCGAACCGTCTTCCCTTTCGAGAAGAAGATCGCGTGGTTGACGTCGGCGGTGATGCTGCGACTTCCGAAGTGTTTGCAGAAAACACCGTGTCGCATGAGCACGATGGTGTTGCCGCCGTGCTCCTCCTCCTCCCCCGGCCCGCTTTGGCCGATGCGGCAGACGTAATCCGACACGCGAACGAGCGGACTCTCGTACAGAGTGGTGTAAGTGAGGGGCAGCGCCGACGCCTTGGACACGGGAGGAGGACCTAACGTGAAGGCGCTTCGGGCTTCTCCTTGCCCGGCGCTTTCGACATGAGGACCCTCGACGCCTTCAGATAGACGACGCCGTTTTGGACCTCGGGCTTGCCCTCGACCTCGAGCCAGTTCTTGCTGTCGCCCTTGTACTCCGGGTCGAGTTTCCAGCCTTCGCCTTTTGGCGTCCTGCCCACGACCCAGATCGCGGTGTCCCCGTCCTTCAAGACCCAGTCGTCCTTGCTCCGGGCGCTGTCGGGGGGGAGATCGCCGAAGAGATTATGTCCGCGGAACTGGCCGTAGATCCGGGTCTTCTTGCCAAGGTATGCGGCGGGCTCCTGGAGGATCTGCCAGCCGACCCCTCCCCCGACCTCCTTGGAGCGCGTGCTCTCCGGATTCGTTCGATCGCGGATCGCGAAGACCGTGATGGAGATCCGCGGCCAGCCCTGTTCGAACTGCGGGGGGGGCAGGGGAGGCAGCAGAGGATCTTCGATCAGGTCGAGGTCCTGCCCGGTAGGTCCCACGTACTCCTTTTTGCGGAGGAGCCGCACGATTCCCCGGACTTCGGTACGGCGGCCGACGACGCGGTCGAACTCGCTCGCATCGAAGTCGCGGCCGGGGATGAGGAGAATTCTCGTGGTCGAGTGTCCTAGCGTCCAATACCTGCCGTTTTCGAAGGGACTCACCTCCCCGTCGGTAATTACGTGCGCGCGCTGATAGCCGTCGCCAAGGGCCAACGCGTCGAGCTCCACCAGGCGCGGGGGTCCGTAGTTCGCGTCGCTCGGACGGGCCGAGCCGCCTCGCGGCGAAACACCCGGCCCGGTGATCGTGACCTGACCCGGGACAGACGTCGCCAGGAGGGTCAGGACAAGAACCATCCGGCTGCGACACATGGCGACGATCTTATGCCCCGGTCGAAACGCGCCTCAAACGGCACGATGACTCCACTCGTCGAGCGTTAGTGGGGTGTCGTTCTAAGCTATGGCTCCTATCACCGTAGAGCTCGACAAGGGCGGGGGGCGGCGATTGATTCCGAGGGCGCACTTGAATTCCCGATCTCTCTCTTCGACCTTTGCCGGGTGGTTAGCCCTGGCGTGTGCGGTGACGTCGGCGAGTGCCCAGGTGGGGCGGCCGGCCGCGGATTCTCGATCGGCGACCCCTGTCGTCGACTGGGCAAACCCCCGGGTCGGGTTCGAGGCCGTCACCCGCATGCTTGCGGGCGCCGCGTCCGGGCATCTTGATAGCGCCAGTGAAGGAGATCCCTATCGCCCCCCCAAGTGGAGCATGCGGACGATGGGTTTGCGGGTTGGGGACAAGGCCTTCACGGTCGGCGATCTCGACGGTGACGGCACCCAGGAGGTGTTCGCCACCGCGAGCCTCTCCTCGAGCCAAGGCGGACTCACCGAGAATCAGTACTGGTACACCCTGAAGGCCGATGGGGCGGCTTATCGTCATGACTGGATCGGCCCCACGTATCCCTCTTCGATCGACGCGGCGGCCGTACGGAACATCGACGGCGACCCGGCCCTCGAAGTCGTGATCCTGACCGGCGGTCAACTCTTGATCTACGACGGAGCGACGCGCGCGCTCGAATCGGTTCGCACCCTGCTCGTTCCCGCGACTTCGATGACGATCGTCGATGTGGACACCGATGGCGCCCTGGAAATCGTGCTCGGTGGATCCAATGGCCTGCACATCTACGGCCTCGCGAGCGGCCTCCTCGAGTATGAGAACCCCGATCTCCTCAACTACGGCCTGACCGTCGGCAATGTGGATGCCGATCCTGAGCTCGAAATCGTCTTGTCTCGCGTCGACGGGCCCGGCCTGATCCTGAATGGAGTGACCCGCGCCGTCGAGTGGTCGGTCAGCGTGGGGCTCGGATATCGGGTCCGAGTCGGCGATCTCGATCAGGATGGCAAACAGGAGGTGATCGCGGACTACGGATCCGTCATCCGGATCTTCGACGTCGATCTCCACTCGATCACCGATTCGATCTCCGCGGATCTCGACACCAACGCGATAGAGGTGTTCGACGTGGACGGAGATGGCACGCTCGAAATCGTCTACGGCGAGGCGCAGCAGGGGAGCGTCCACGTGCACGATGGCGCGACGCGTTCGTTGAGATGGTCGATCACGGTGCCGGATGCGGGCGTCGCAAGTCTCGCGGTGGGAGACGGCGATAACGACGGCGTGCGCGAACTCTTCTGGAGCGCAGGGTATCGATCGACCGGGCCCGACCATCTCTACTCCGCGAATACACAAACCCAGGCCATCGAGTGGAAGGGTGAAGACATCGTGGGACCTTTCGCCGTGTCGTACGGCGACGTCGACGCCGACGGCTCCCCGGAAGTCGTGAGCGCGTCGTTTCAGTCCGAAAGCGGCTACGGTGAAGGGGTGCTGTTCATCCATGACGCCTTGACCGGGCGGATCGAACATCAGCAGATCGTCGAGGGTTTGACGAGGCTGGCGCGGACAAAGGTTGCCAACGTTGACTCGGATGTTCAGCCGGAGATTTTCATCGGCGCCGATCCACAGTTCACAGGAACAGTCATCTGCTACGACGGACTCACCCACGTCGAACAATGGCGAAAGGAGCCGAAACCGGGACTCGGGTTCGGATCGATGGAGATCGCGGACCTCGATTCAGACGGCACTCTCGAGATCGTGGTCGGGACCGGCATCGCAGGATACGACGGCGGCGGATACATCGTCGTTCTGGACGCGCGGACCGGAACGATCGAATGGGAGAGTTCCAATCTGCCTGCCGGTCAAGCCCTCTATAACTTGAGCGTGGCTAATGTCGATGCGGACCCGAACCTCGAAATCATCGTCGGAACCTTCATGCGGTTCTACGTGATCGACGGTGCGACCCACGCAACGACCACGACTTCGAGCCCGTACCTGTCTTCGATCGCAACCGCGGATCTCGACGGAGACGGGATCGCGGAACTCCTGGTCGCCGACGATGAGGGCGTCGCAACCCGTCATCCAACCACCGGCGCCGTGCTCCAGAGGATAGCTCCCTGGAGACAGCGCGATGGCTCCGTCGTCCTGGGGATCCAGGTGGTGGACCTCGACGGGCGGGAGGGCTACGAGTACGTCATGCTCGTGGGCGACGAACTCGTCATGACGCGGAGCGGCGGTTGCGAAATCTGGCGCGGGAAGGTGCGCGGACAAATCGCCGACATCGATGACGATGGGCGACTCGATGCCCTGCTGGGTTGGAGCGGGAGTGGATTCGACGTTCATGAACTGGCGCCCATCGCGAATCTCCCGTGCCGGACCACGATCCGGCCCGGCGTTGTAGCCGGTGACTTTGAAGGCATGGAGGCCTTCGCGTGGTCTCAAACACCGTCGACGCCCGACGCCGCGCCGGTGGTCTACGTCGACTTGACCGGCACGGGGCGGGGAACCGCGCCTCCCTACCTCGGGCAGCATTTCGCATGGTTCGGCCGTGCCCCGGGACCGAGCGCCTCGAGGATCTCCCAACCTCTCTGGTTTCCCGTCTCGGACGATCTGGTCCTCCGTTTCCGGATGCGCAACGGAGCGGTGAGCGCGCCTTACACCGCCGTCCTTCAGGTCTCGATCGACGGCGTTCCCGTCGCAACCTACCGCGAGGGAACTTCTCCGGACATCGATTATCTCCTGAGAGAAATCGACGTCACATCCTTCGCGAACGGTTCCAATCACACACTTCAGTTTGCGTATTCGAATCCCGATTCCGGTGTCGCCTACTTCACGGTCGACAATGTAGAGATCGCCGGGGGCGGCATCGCGGCGGGTCCAGCGCTCGCCATCGACGACGTTCAAGCGCCCGAGGGGCAGTCGGGGGTGAGTATGCGAACCCTGTCGGTCTCGCTCTCCGAAAGCAGTTCGGTTCCAGTCACCGTGCACTACTCAACCCGGATTGGAACCGCCGATGTGTCCGACTACGTTCCGACGACCGGAGACCTGACGTTCAGTCCGGGCGAGACACGCCGCTCGATCGACATCGGGGTCAAGGGAGACCTCGTCTCCGAGACGGACGAGTACTTCTCCGTGGAGCTTTCAGCGGCAACGAATGCCACCATTGTTGACCGTCGCGCGCGGGTGACCATCGTGAACGATGAATCCTCGGGCCTATTCGTCGATGACGCCGTGGTCACGGAGGGGACGGGCGTCGCATCGAGCGCCGTCTTCACAGTGCGGTTGGGGACTCCAAGTATCGACACCGTGACCGTCGAGGCCATCACAATGGACGGGAGCGCGAGCGCTTACGACGATTACCACCCGACCGGACCGGTCACCGTGACCTTCGCGCCGGGAGAAACCGTCGTGACGGTGGTCGTCCCCGTCGTGGCGGACTCGAGAGCCGAAGAGGACGAACAGTTTCGCTTGACCCTCCGGACTCCGGTCAACGCGCCGATTGTCCATGGCACCGGCATCGGCACGATCCGAAACGACGACCCGAGCCTCCCGGGTCCATCAAGAGTGTTCGTGTCCACCGCTGGAAACAACTCGCACGACTGCGCCAGTGCCGCGACCGCCTGCCGGAGCATCGCGACCGCCATCGGACGCGTCGGGGAGGATGGCGAGGTCATTATTCTCACCACGGGCGAATACGAGACTCTTCCCCTCGCCATTTCCAAAGGCGTGAAGGTGAGCGCCGGTTCTGGAACCGTGGCCTTCATCCGGCAGCCGATCATTGTCGACGCGCCCGGCCAGCGCGTGGTCCTGCGCGGCCTGACGCTGAAGGGTGCTGGGTCGGGGCAGGGCGTCACGCTGATCGCCGCCTCCTCACTGTCGGTCGAGGCCACCTGGATCGATGGATGGGCGACCGGTCTCCGGCTGACTCCAGTCTTTGCGACGCGCGTGAGCGTGAGCGACTCCGTCTTCGTGGCCAACAACGTGGGCGCGAGCACCGGAGGGACTTCCGACCTCGGAGTGTCCTTTGAATCGACGCGTTTTGACGGCAACCAGGTCGGGCTTTCGGCGACGCTCGGTTCATTCACGCTCCGCGAGTCGACGTTCGTCGGTCAGCTCGCCACGGGTCTGGCCATCGGGGGTGAGGCGTCGGTCGTCGTCCATCGCTCTGACTTCTCGATAAACGGCACGGCCATCCAGGTCGATGCGGGAGGATCGCTGCGCCTCGGCCGCTCCACCCTTTTCGGAAACGTAAGCGGACTGTCCGCAGCGGCGGGCAGCGTCGTCGAGTCAGCGGGGACCAACGTGATTCGAGGAAACGGCACGGACACGACCGGTGTGATTGTCGGGACTTCTGAACGATGAAGGGTCTGCTCGCTCGATCGCGTCGGCGCCGGGTGCTCGCCCGCTGCGCTCGTTCCTCGCTTCTGGCGGCATGCGTGCTGCCTCTGTTTCTCCATGCCGGGCTCTCGAACGCCCGTGCCCAGCCATCGTCGATTGCCCCGACCCTCCTGCCTTCGGAGTCCGGAGCGTTCCGCCCGAAGTGGAGCTACCGTGCGATGGGCGAATACATCGGAGCGCGAGCTCTCGTCGTCGCCGATCTCGACGCGGACGGGGACACCGAAGTATTCGCGACCGCGATTGCATCCGGCGGCTGGTCGGAGGGCTATTGGTACACGTTGAAGCGCGAAGGAGCCGGCTATCGCCATGACTGGATCGGCCCCCTCTACAAGGGTCTCATCGATGCCGCGGTGGTGCGGAACATCGACGCCGACCCGGCGCTCGAAATCGCGGTCGTCGTGGCTAATCAGCTCTTCGTCTACGACGGCGCGACGCGCGAACTGCAGCAGGGGCTCACGCTCGCGGTAGCCGATGTGACCGCGCTGAACATCGCGGACGTCGATGCCGATGGGGCGTTGGAGGTGGTGACAGGGAGTCGATGGGGTGTCTACATCTACGATCTTTCGAGCGGACGGGAGGAGTACCAGAACCGCTATCTCGACTGTAAGAGCCTGGCCGTCGGAAACGTAGACGCAGACGCGGTGCCCGAGATCGTCATCGCCGAGACACTGGGTCCCGGCCTCGTGCTCAACGGCGCCACGCGCGCGACCGAGTGGTCCGCGAGCATCGGATTCGGACAGACCGTGCGCCTGGGCGATGTCGACGGGGACGGGAAAGCGGAAATCGTCGCGAGCTACGACTGGCAGGTCATTCGGGTCTTCGACGCCGATCTTCAGGCGATTGCGGGCACCATCCCCACCAGTCAGAACATCGACGCGTTGACTCTCCTGGATGTGGAAGGCGACGGTCCTCTCGAAATCCTCTACGCCGACGCCCAGCATGGCGGTCTGCACGCGCACAACGGATCTACCCGCGCTCTCAAGTGGACGATCGAAGGAGTTTCGGGCGGCGTCCCCGGCATCGCGGTCGGAGACAGTGATGGCGACGGCGCTCGCGAACTGGTGTGGGGCTTCGGGCACCGCTCGTCCGGTCCGGACTATCTCTATGTCACGAGCGTGGGCGATCGCGCTCTCGAGTGGCAGAGCCTGGACGAAGTCGGGCCGTTCTTCGGCATGACTCATGGCGACGTCGACGCGGATGGCGCCCCGGAACTCGTCAGCGCCCCCACGCGAACGGACAGCGGACACGGGAGCGGGATGCTCGTGGTTCACAACGCATCGACCGGAGCCATCGAACATCGCCAGGTCATCGCGTCGTCGCGCGACACGCGCGTACTCGGGATGGAAAGCGCCAACGTCGATGACGACCCTCAATTGGAAATCTTCGTCGTAGGCGACCAATTCGACGGGGTGATCATCTGCTACGACGGATTGACCCACGCCGAACAGTGGTCCTATGAGTTCGTGGGCAGCAGCGTCGGGGCTTCGGAACTCGCGGACGTCGATTCGGACGGCCGCCTGGAACTGATTGTGAGCCACGGATCCAACGGTTACACGGAACGCGTTACGGTGTTCGACGCGAAGACCGGCGCAGTGGAATGGCTAACCCCCCACTTCGCATCCGGAACCCCGTACGTAGGCCGGATTCGCGTGGCGAACGTGGACGCCGATCCCGCATTGGAGATTCTGGTTGCTCACAGCAACAGCCTCTTTGTGCTCGACGCGGTGCTTCGGACGACGATTCCTCTGTCCTCCCCCGGCATTCTCGACTTTCAGATGGTAGATCCCGACGGAGACGGTCGCTTCGAGGTCGTGGCGGGAACTTTCGCAGGGATCGTTCGAATCGATCCGGGTACAGGCGGCGTCATCGAGACCGTCTCTCCCTGGACACCGACTCTGCCCCTCAGTCCCGACGTCACCCTCGTCGCGCTCGATTTCGATGGCCAGGATGGCGACGAGTACGTCTGGAACACCGGTTCTCAGGTGGTCGTCGCCCGCGCCGGCTCCTGCGAGATATGGCGGGCGCCGGCGGGGATCGGCGCGCTGTCCGTCACCGACATCGATGGCGACGGTCGGAAGGAACTGGTGGTGGGACGAGGATCCGCCGGGTTTGACGTATACGAAGTCGACCTGCTCCCAAAGACTCCATGCACGACCACCCTGCGCGAGGGTGTGGCGAACGGCAATTTCGAGACCGGACCCCCATGGTCCCCATGGTCCACCAACGCGTCGCAAAGCGCTCTCGATCCCTTCTGCAAGATGGTGGGCTGCGGGTTCACTCCGTACCCCGTTTCCCCCTTCGATGGCGATGCCTGGGTTTGGTTCGGCCGGCCCATCGTCAATGCCGCTTCGGTATTGCAGCAAACCCTCATCCTGCCCGCAGCCCCGCGGCTCTTTCTTCGATTCCAGCTGCGCGTGGCTCGGTCGAGCCCGCCGTTCACCGCGTCTCTGGTCGTGTCGATCGATGGCGTGCCAATCCAGACCTTCATCGAACCGTCCGCGCCTGAACCGGCCTACACGCTGCGGGAGGTCGACCTGACGGCCTTTGCCAACGGCGCTCCACACACGCTCGCCTTCAGCTACGTGAATCCGGACCCCGGACCCGCTTACTTCGAGCTGGACGGCATCACCCTCGCAGTCGCCGGCGGCGGCGGATTGCCGAGCATCACCATCGAGGACATTCGGATTCCGGAGGGTCAGTCCGGACTGGGCCGTGCCGCTTTCGCGGTTTCGCTGACCGAACCCGCTGCGAAGCCCGTGACCGTTCAGTATGCGACCACCAGCGACAGCGCCGACGCATCCGACTTTCAGCCTGCCACGGGAACGCTGATGTTCAGTCCCGGCCAGACGACGCGCACCATCGACGTGCGGGTAAAGGGCGATGTAGAGGGGGAGGGCGACGAGACATTCTTCGTGGACCTCGCTTCCCCTCTGAACGCGTCCATCTCGGACAGTCGTGGCCGGGCGACCATCGTGAACGACGAGATCGCCGGCCTGTTCATCGACGACATGACGGCCGTGGAAGGCGCCGCGGGCGCGTTGAACGCAGTCTTCACCGTCCGACTCGGCGTCGCGAGCGTCAGCCCCGTGACGGTCTCAGCGATGACGTCCGATCGGACCGCCACGTCACCGGCCGACTACACCGCCACCGGTCCATTGACCCTGACCTTTCCCCCGGGGGCGACCGTTCAGACCCTCACCGTTCCGGTCGCCGGCGACGCCCTTCTAGAGAACGACGAACGGTTTCTCGTAACTCTCTCCGCCCCGGTCAATGCGGCCATCGTCGATGGTGAGGCTCTGGGCACGATCCTGAACGACGATCTGCCCGCGCGGGTCTTCGTGTCGGTCGCCGGCAGCGACGATGCGGATTGCTCCATCCAGAGCACGCCCTGCCGAGGCCTTTCCGCGGGGATCGCGCAGACCGCCGTCGACGGCGAAGTCATCATCTTGACCTCCGGGGAATACGAGACTTCGCCGCTCACGATCGCGAAGGGCATCAAGATCACCGCCGGTCCGGGAACCGTGCCGTTCATTCGCCGGCCGATCCTCGTCAACGCGCCGGGAGCGCGGGTTGTCCTGCGCGGACTGGCGCTGAGGGGAAACGGCAGCGGAAGCGGAATCACCCTCCAGTCCGCGAGTGCGGTCTCCCTCGAACAGGTGACCATCGACCGCTGGTCGAGCGGTCTCCGGGTCGAGCCGGATGCGGCGTTGTCCCTGATCGTCATCGAGAGCACTCTCTCCGGGAACGGGATCGGCCTGGAGCATTCAGCCGGTGTCGCCGCCTCTGTCGCCGTGGATGGCGTCCGCTTCGTCGGCAACGGGACCGGCATTTCCGCGATGGCCGGCCGGTTCGACCTTCACCAGTCCGCTTTCATCGGCCATCAAAACGCTGGTGTCACGGCGTCGTCAGGCGCCCTGATCCAGATTCAGCGCTCGGAATTCGTGTCCAACGCCCTCGGCCTGGAGGCTCAACCGGGCGCGACGGTGACGATTGGCCGCTCATGGCTCTTCGCGAACACAACGGGCTTGTCGGCAGTGGCGGGAAGCATCCTGAACTCCGCCGGAACCAACGTGATTCGCGGCAATGCGACGAACGTCTCGGGCGCGATCAACATCGTCTCCGAGAAATAGACCGCGGACGGGGCCGGCCGCCCGCAAACCGTGTTCCGATTCGGATGTCGAAGGGGCTAGGGGACCATGCCCTCGACGTGGCGGGCAATGGCGAGGCAGGAGGTGAGGCCGGGGGATTCGATGCCGATCAGGTTGATCAGTCCCGCGAAACCGCGGTCGCCCTCGTCGCGGATGATGAAGTCCCGCGCCGGTTCTCCGGGTGCCTGGACCTTGGGGCGTATCCCACTGATATCGGGGGAAAGATCCTCTTCGGTGAGACTTGGAACGAGGCGACGAACGCCCTTCGCGAAAGCGGCACGCTTGGAAACATCCACGCGATAGTCCAGCACTCTCTTCTCCAGAAACTCGGCATCGGGACCGAAGCGAAGACGCCCCGCGATATCGACCAGGGCGTGAACACCCAGACTCACCGAGGTCGGCACGGGATAGACCAGACGATTGACGATGCCGGTCCGCGACGACGCCACCGAGAAGTAGCTCCCTTTGCAGTAGTGGAGGCGGTAGCCCGCCTCGTCCGGATCGATGCCGACCAGACCCGCGATGGTGTCGCACTCGAGGCCCGCGGCGTTGATGACGCGCTCGCTCGTGAAGTGTTCGACGCCTCCCGGCGTGTTGATCGTGATCCGGTACTCGCCCTGGCCCTTCTCGAGACCAATGACCTCGGCACTCGGCTGGAAGGTGGCGCCCTTCGTCTTGACCTCGTGAAGAAGCGCATCCATGAGACCGTGCGCGGAGATGACACCGGTGTTGGGAGAGAAGAGGGCCGCGACCGCGGGGACGTTGGGTTCGAGTTCGCGGGACTTCGCGCCGGTGATCAATTCAAGTTCGACGCCATTCGTGCGGCCGGTGGCGAGAATCTTCTCGAGATGCGCCACTTCCTCAGGGATCATGGCCACGATGATCTTGGTGCAGCGATTGTGCGGAACCTCGTGTTTCTCGCAGTATTCGTAAAGGAGGCGGTTGCCCTCGACGCAAAGCCGCGCCTTGAGCGACCCCGGCGTGTAGTACATCCCGGCGTGAATCACCTCGCTGTTGCGGCTCGATGTCTCCATCCCGTGATGATCGCGACGTTCGAGCAGGATCAGGTCGGGGAAACGCTCGGCCAGGCGCGCGGCCACGGCCAGGCCAACCGCGCCGGCTCCGATGACGGTGAGGGAGGTATCGCTCATTGGGGCGCGATGATAGGCGAGGCGCGGAACCGTCGGTCCTTTTGTTCGAGGACGCGGCGCAGAAGGTCCGGCCGATCGGTGATGAGGCCGTCGATGCCCATGTCGATCAGCCGCGACATGTCCTCCGGATCGTTCGCGGTCCAGGGAATCACGCGGAGGCCGAGTGCGTGCGCCTCGGCGACGAGTGCTGGTGTCAGTTCAGTGAAGTCGGGAGACCAGACCGAGGCGCCCGCGGCTTTCACCAGTCTCGGGACCGAGCCCCCAAAGGCGCGCGCGTTGAGGCCGCCGAGCCAGGCCGAGGGACCGGGGCTTCCAAGGCCGATGTTGTCATCGTCTCCATGCTGCGTGGTGAGGCACACGGTCTCGATCTCGGGCGCGATCTTCTGAACAATGCCAAGCGTGCGCCAGTCGAAGGACTGGATCATGGCGCGCTTTTCCATTGCGGCGGCATGGATCTCCCGAACCAGCGCTTCCGCGAAGGCATCGGCGCCCGGTGTCGCGTCCGGCCTTCTCGGATCGATCTTCGTCTCGATGTTGAAACGCACTTCGGCATTGCCGCTCTTCCAGACGAGATCGAAGACGTCGGCGAGCCGGGGGATCCTCTCCCCATCCACCGCCACCTGCTCCGGAAACCGCGAGGCGTACGCCGTACCGGGCCTGAGCCGGCCGACGTCGAAGGTCTGAAGCTCGGCGAAAGTCAACGAGAAGATCGTGGGCCCGGTCCCCTCGAGCCAGCGGCCGGAGGCATCGCGGGTGTGGTCCGGGTTGAGGGCGGTGTCGTGACTCACCACCACCACACCGTCTCGAGTCACGCCGGTGTCCAGTTCCAGGGTCGACACGCCGACTGCGAGCGCGTGGGCGAAGCCCGTAAGCGTGTTTTCCGGCCGCAGCCCTCGAGCGCCACGGTGACCCTGGAGGTCGAAAGGCGGCGGCGTTTCGCTCATCTACGAAGGCTAACGGTATCCTTGCCCCTTCATGGCGACCACTCACAAGATCGTCTGTCCGCACGATTGTCCGGACACCTGTGTGGCCACGGTTGAGGTGGAGAACGGCCGGGCGGTGAAAATCGGCGGCGATCCCGATCACCCTTTCACGCAGGGGTTCCTCTGCGCCAAGGTCAATCAGTATCTGGACCGCGTCTACTCCCCGGACCGGATCCTTCATCCGCTCAAGCGGGTCGGGAAGAAGGGCGAGGGGAAGTTCGCACAGATCTCGTGGGAAGAGGCGCTCGAAACGATCGCCGCGAACTTCAAACGGGTCATCGCCGAGAACGGTCCGCAGTCGATCCTCCCCTACTCCTACGCCGGCAACTCCGGGATGATTCATTACGGAAGCCTCGACCGCCGCTTCTTCGCCTCCCTGGGCGCCTCCGAGCTCGACCGCACCATCTGCGCCTCCGCCGGCTTCGAGGGCTACAAGGCGGTCATGGGCGCCACCATCGGGTTCGATCCCGAGAAAGTGGAGAACGCGAAACTCATCATCGCGTGGGGCGCAAACATCATTTCGTCGAACGTGCACTTCTGGCCCTTCGTGGAGGCCGCGAAGAAGAAGGGCGCCCGGCTGATCGTCATCGATCCCTACCGGTCGAAGACCGCGGAGAAGGCCGACTGGCACATCGCCCCTTTGCCCGGCACCGATGGCGCACTTGCTTTCGCGATCATGAACGTGCTGTTCCGCGACGGCCTCACCGATGACGACTACATCTCGAAGTACACGGCCGGCGTGGAGGGCCTGAGGGAGCGCGCTCGCGAATGGACGCCCGAGAAGGCGGCGGTCGAAACCGGTCTCGCCGTCGAGACGATTGAGAAACTCGCCCGCGAGTACGGAACCACGCGGCCCTCCGCGATCCGAATCAACTATGGCCTGAACCGGACGGCGGGCGGCGGCAATGCGGTCCGAATCATTACCTGCCTTCCCTCACTTGTGGGCGACTGGCGTCACGTCGGGGGAGGAATACAGCTCTCCTCCTCGGGTACATATCCGGCCCAGGTTGCGGCGTTGACCCGCCCCGACCTGATTCGGCCGGGAACGCGGACCCTCAATATGTCGGCCTTCGGGGAAGCGCTTCGGCCGGACCTCGACCCGCCGGTCAAAGCGCTTTACGTCTACAACTCGAATCCGGCCGCGATCGCACCCGACCAGAACGCGGTTCGGCGCGGGCTCGCGCGCGAGGACCTGTTCGTCGCGGTGCATGAACTCTTCAAGACCGACACCGTGGACTGGGCGGACATCGTACTGCCTGCCACGACCGTCCTCGAGCACACCGACATCCTGAAGTCCTACGGACACCTCTATCTCGCCATCAATCGGCCGGCGATCGAGCCTCTGGGCGAGTGCCGATCGAACACGGAGGTCTTCCGAGAGCTCGCTCGCAAGATGGGCCTCACCGATCCGAGTGTTTTCGAGAGCGACGAGACTCTGATGCGGCAGGCGTTCAACTGGTCCCATCCTCGACTGCAGGGGATCAACATCGAACGGCTGAATCGCGAGACCACGGTGCGACTGAACGTGGCTGCGGAGTGGGCGCCCTTCGCCGAGGGCAACTTCCCCACCCCCTCAGGCAAATGCGAGTTCTATTCGGAGGCAGAGAAGGCCGCGGGGCGCGATCCCCTTCCAAACTATGTGCGGCCGCGGGAGGGCCCGGTCAGCAATCCGAAGCTTGCGAAGACGTATCCGCTCGCTTTCATCTCGCCGCCCGCGCACCACTTCCTCAACTCGACGTTCTCCGCCCAGCCCGTGTTCATGCGCCGCGAAGGCGGCGAACCGGCGCTCACCATTCACCCCGATGATGCGCGCACCCGCGGCATCGTCGATGGCCAGATGGTCCGCACCTTCAACGACCGCGGCGAGTTCCTCGCGAAGGCGAATGTTTCGGATGGGGCACGACCCGGGGTTGTGGTGGGCCTTTCCGTCTGGTGGGCCAAATTGTGCCCGGGCGGCCGCAACGCCAACGCGGTGACGGGCCAGGCTCTCACCGATCTGGGCAACGGCGCCACGTTCTATGACGTCCTCGTCGACGTTGCGCGGGCCTCATGAAGCCCAGGCTGCTTTACGCAGCCTCTGAACACGACGCCGACGTCCTTTACGCCACGGGCTTTTTCGCCCCTGACCCCTTCCTCTGCCTGATCGCGGGCTCGCGCACCATCCTGGTGATGAGCGATCTCGAGATGGACCGCGCCAAACGCGAGTCGAAAGCCACACACGTGTGGTCGTGGACGCAGATGGCGAAGAGAGCGGGCGCGGGCGTGCCGCCACCCCGGGCCGAGCACGTGATCGCCGCATGCCTGAAACGGCTGGGCG
>CAYNHK010000045.1:0-25778 GCA_964396875.1 uncultured Acidobacteriota bacterium
CGAACAACATCTACAACCTCGCGGACTTCATGTTCGGCCTGCGCAGCCAGTACGCGCTCACCAACTTCTTCATCGCGAACCTGCGCCAGAACCTCTTCTTCGGGTACATCCAGGACGACTTCAAGGTCAACAACAAGCTGACCCTGAACCTCGGCCTGCGCTACGAGTACGCGACGCCGCAGTGGGAGCGTGACAACAACGCCACCAACTTCGATCCCGCGACCAAGACCCTGGTCCGGGCCAGCGACAGCGATCGTTTCCTCGTAAATCCCGACAAGAACAACTTCGGTCCTCGCCTCGGCTTCGCCTACGCGATGGATGAGAAGACCGTCGTTCGCGGCGGCTACGGCATCGCCTTCATCCATTTCCATCGCGCCGGCGGCGCCAACATCCTGCCCATCAACGGACCCCAGGTCATCACGGCCGTGGTTTCGCAGAGCAACCCCCTCGACCCCACCTTCCGTCCCACCCAGGCGGGTTACCCCTCCGACCTCACCAACCCCGCGCGTTTCAATCCCCTGCTCGCGAACATCACCTACATGCCTCGCGACAACAAGACCACCTCGATTCAGAGCTACTTCCTTTCCGTGCAGCGTGAGCTCATCAAGAACGTCGTGGTCGACCTCGCGTACGTCGGCAATGAAACTAAGGATTCGCTGCTCTTCGCGAACTACAACCAGGCCCGGCCGAACAACTCCGCGGGGACCATCGCCCTCGGCGCGCGTCGTCCGATTCCCGAGTACGGCGACATCACGTATTCGTTCAACGGGGGCAAGTCGCGCTACAACAGTTTCCAGATGCGGCTTGAAGGCCGTCGCGGAAGCCTCACTTTCCTGAGTTCGCTGACCCTCTCCAAGGCGAAGGACAACGGCGCCGGCTCCCTCGAGAATCCCAACGGGAACTTCCCCGCTCCGCAGGACTTCAACAACCTCGACGCCGAATATGGAACGTCGGCCTTCGACCAGCCGTGGAACTCAACGATCAGTCTGGTCTGGCAGCTTCCCTTCTTCAAGTCGAACAAGATTCTCGGCGGGTGGCAGATCGCGGCGATCAACAACATGTGGGCGGGCGAAGCGGTCACGTTCCAGTACACGCCGGCCGCGGCCTTCAGCGTGTCGGGTATCGCCCAGGATTTCCGCGGCGCGAACAACTACCGCCCCAACCTCACCTGCGATCCCACACTGCCCGCGGGCGACCGCACGGTGACGCGGTACTTCAACCCCGCGTGCGTCGTGATCCCGACCGATCCGTCGCAGCCCTTCGGCAACGCGGCCCGCAACACCGCCCGGGGCGACGCGATCTACCAGCTGGACATGGCCCTCTCGAAGTCGTTCGAGGTATTCAAGGACAACCGGATCGAGTTCCGCGTCGAGGCGTTCAACGTCCTCAACAAGACGAACTTCCGCGCGCCCAACGGCAACCGCAGTTCCGCCGCGTTTGGCACCATCACGGCGACGTACGACCCGCGTCAGATCCAGCTGGGCGCCAAGTTCCTGTTCTAGGCGGGTGCTCAAAAGGGTGGAGCGCCCGAGTCCCGGGCGCTCGACCCGATCGGCTACGATGAGGCTTTTGGAGATGATTCCATGAGGCTTCAACGGATTCCCGCTCTTGTGCTCGCAGGTGGCGCTGCCGCCCTGGTGGCGATCGCCGCCGGCACCGAGCCCCGCGCGATGGATGGAGGCAACTGGCCTCAGTGGCGCGGCCCGCTGCACACCGGCGAAGCGACGCGCGGGAATCCTCCTCTCGAATGGAGCGAGGACAAGAACGTCCGCTGGAAGGTCGAGGTGCCGGGCCTTGGCAAGAGCACGCCGGTGGTGTGGAACGATCTGGTATTCGTGACCACTGCGGTGCCCGCGGGAGCTCCCGGGAACCTCGAGTACGTGGTTCAGGCCCACAACCGCAGCGATGGCAAGCTCCGCTGGCGGAAGGCCGTGAAGGTACAAGCGCCGCACGAAGGCACCCACAAGGACGGAAGCTTCGCGTCCGGTTCCGCGCTCACGGACGGAGAGCGGGTCTACGCGTTCTTCGGGTCGCGCGGTCTCTTTGCCCTCGACTTCAAGGGAAACCTCGTCTGGGAGAAGCAGTTCGGGGCGATGCGGACGCGCCTGTCGTTTGGCGAGGGCGCCTCGCCCGTGCTCCACGGAAACGCACTGGTGGTGAACTGGGATCACGAGGATCAGGACTTCCTCGTGGCCCTCGACAAGAAGACGGGCAAAGAACTCTGGCGCACCGAACGGGATGAGCCGACGTCGTGGTCGACCCCGATCGTGGTGACGCACGGCGGGCGGGAACAGGTGATCGTGAACGCGACCAACCGCGTGCGCGGATACGACCTGGCCACGGGAAAAGCGCTGTGGGAGGCCGGCGGCATGACCACCAACGTCATCCCCTCGCCGGTTCATGCGGACGGAACGGTCTATGTGACCAGCGGCTTCCGAGGCAACGCGCTCATGGCGGTGCGGCTTGCCGAAGCACAGGGCGATGTCACGGGCAAGGCGGCCATCGCCTGGAGTTACAACCGGGACACGCCCTACGTCCCTTCGCCTCTTCTCTACAAGGGCGGTCTCTACTTCCTCAAGACCAACTCCGCGGTCCTGACCCGGATCGACGTGGCCACCGGGAAGCCTGACTACACCGAGAGACTCGAAGGCCTCAGCAACGTCTACGCCTCGCCGGTCGCGGTCGGCGGTCGGGTCTATGTGCTGAGCCGCGAAGGCGTCACGATGGTGCTCGAGGCGGGGCCGGCGCTGAAGGTCCTGGCCACCAACAAGCTGGCGGACGGCTTCGACGCTTCACCCGCACTCGTGGACGACGAGATGTACCTGCGCGGGCAGAAGTACCTCTACCGCATCTCGAAGGACTGACCTCAACGCCGGACTTTCGGCGGGAGCAGACTCTTGGGGAACTTGGCCACCACCGTGTAGTGCGGGTCGACGATGTTGGCGACTCGCACCACGCCCACCTGCGAAGCGACCTGATAGGCCTCCATCTTGTCGAGGCCGTAGTCCGCGACCAGCCACTCGATCAGTTCCACGTAGGCGATGCGCATGGCGTCGACCAGAGGCCGTACGCTTCCCGCCACCATGATGTACTCGGAGTTCTCGATGCGGGGCCAGCGAATCCGCTGACCCTTGATGACATCGAACTGGAATGTGACATCGGCGGTCGACTCGAGACCGGAGCCCGTGATCTCGCCGTCGCCTTGCGCGGCGTGGAAGTCGCCGAAGTAGAACAGGCCGCCCTCGTGGAAGACGGGGAGGTAGACGGTGGCGCCTTCGGTCACGTCGGACGCGTCCATGTTGCCGCCGAAGTCTCCCGGCCACAGGCCGCCAAACACCTCTTCCCCGGCAGGCGCAGTGGCGACACGGCCGAGCATGGGCCGCAGCGGAATCTCCATTTGCTTCACCGCCGAATTCGGGAGGTCGATGATGCCAACGTTGCGGGTTCGATCGAGCCGCCATACGAAGCGCCGGGCGGGAAGCGGCTCGTTCAGGAGTCGCGTCCGGCTGTCGCCGGCCACCCCGCTGATGCCGCCGGGCGTGACGTTCGAGATAGCCACATCCTGGTTGGGTCGAAGACGAACGACCTTCACCACAAGCGTATCGCCGGGCGAAGCGCCTTCGATGTGAAAAGGTCCCACTTCGCCGGGCCAGGGGCCGGCCTTCTCCTTGTTGTAGTAGTCGCCCGGCTTCGTGAAGGTCCGGGTCTCGACGACTGCTCCGGGCTTGAGACGCAGAACCGGCTCGCGGACCGCGAAAGTCGGCACGCCGCGTGTCGGCTCGTGCGTGATCGTCTGACCCTGGGCGGCACCGGCGAGGCCGCACAAGGCGGCGGAGATCAGAAACCGGGAGGGAGCAAGCGGCAGATCGTGTGGCATCCGCGGACTCTGACGTCGCCCCCTCCCTCTGTCAACCGGACGTGGTCTAGAAGCTGAGGTCCGCGACCCGCCGCCGAAGGACGGTCTGCACGTTGGTGGCGAGTGCGGTGCCCTTGGCGTTGATCGCGGTGTTGGCTTCTGCTCCGACCACGGCAAGCACCGGGCTGCCGGCATCGAGGTCCGCGAACTTGTTGTAAAGCTCGGTCGTGACGATTTCGTTCGACTGCGCGCCCATGCCTCTAACCGATACCTGGGCGCCCGCGATCTTCCCCTGCTCCTTGGCCTTCTTCAGGGCAGGAAAGACCTCCGTCCGGTAGTAGGCGAGATAGTCCTGGGTCTTCCCCTGCGCGACCCGTCGCACCACCATCCGGCTCAACAGGGCATCCCCCGCCGGAATGGTGAGGTCATTGACACGGTTGGCCAGGTACGTCCGCTGGGTCTCGATGCACTTGCGAATCTTCCCGTTGAGGCGCGCCGCCGCTTCGGCGCCGAGAGCCGTGACCAGCGGACCCGGACTGTCCATGGCCGCGAACTTCTCGAACGGGACGACGATCGAGTACTCGAACGAGTTGCCGACTGCGGTGTTCCACACGGAACGACTCGCAACGCCGGCCTTCTTGAGCCCGGGCACTACCTCGTTCTTCTGGAGGTCGATCCATTCGTTCAGCATCTCGGGCTTCACGCGCACGACCGTCACGTGGTAGCGGGTGCTGTTGGGCGCGGCGGGAGAAGCGGCGGGAGCTGGCGTCTGGGCCGAAGCTGGCGCGGGCGGAGCGGCTGAGACAGCCACGGTTAGTGCGACGACAACGAGGGTGGACGGGAAGATTGACTTCACTAGGGACCTCCTGCTGTTTGTGGGGGGAGCAGACACGTCGAGCGAGCCCCTTCGGGGCGCACCTCTACGGACCGCTTACTTGTGCGACTGGGATGGCCGCAGTATAGGCCTCTACCTTCCCGCCGGCGTCGCGTGGCACACAGCTGTCACAACGTTGTTGTCCCCCCCGGAACGGGCGTTGGGAGCTACCGCGTCGTTGACAACCAACCAGCGCTCCCAGGTCACTCGCCGCGCAGCGCGACGATCGCGTTCACCCGCGCCGCTCGTCGCGCGGGAATCCCACCCGCCACCACACAGACGACGGACAGGCCAAGGGCAATCACCACGAACGTCAGGGGATCGGTCGCGCTGACCCCGAACAGCAAACCCGAGATGAGACGGGTCAGCCCGAAGGAACCCACAAGACCAATAGCAACTCCGGCGACCGCGAGTCTCGCCCCCTCGCCCGCCACGAGACTCAGAACTTCGGAGGGCCGAGCGCCCAGCGCCATGCGAATCCCCAGTTCGTGGGTCTGTTGCGTGACGCTGTAGGACATCACGCCGTAGATGCCAATGACCGCCAGCGTACCCGCCACCAGGGCGAAGATCAGGAGCAGGATCAGATTGAATCGCTGCGGGGCAAGCGATCCCTGAACGATCTCCTCCATGGTTTGCACCTGGGTCACGGGGAGGGAGGGATCGATCGAGTGCACCTCCTTGCGAATTGCGGCCAGAAGGCTGCGGGGCTCGAGACGGGTTCGGATCGCGAAGGTGCTGATCCGCAGCGCCTGCGGCCAGGTGTTCTGGGTCATGGGAACGTAGACCGCGGGATCCACCTTCCCGACCAGGCTCGTCAGGTGCACATCACCCACCACACCCACGATGTCGCGGAACCGGGTCTCCTCCGCCCCAAGCTGCACTCGTTTGCCGATCGGGTCTTCGTTTGGAAAGAACCGCCTGGCCAGCTCTTCATTGATGACCACGGCGTCGGGCGAATCGACGCGGTCGCGTTCCGTGAACGTGCGGCCGCGGCGCAACGGTATGCCCATGGTGCGAAAGTACTCCGGGCTGATCGTCCGGTAGTCGGTCGTCGGTTTGTTGCCCACGGCCACCGGCTGCCCTTCAATCGAGAAAGCCGCGGTCGCAAGACCAACGAGGGGAACCCTGAAGACACCGGCCGCGGACTCCACGCCGGGCAGGGCAGCGAGCCTCGGCAGCGCCGTCTCGTAGAACTGGAGTTGACGCGGCTGATCCGGATAGTTCGCCTGCGGAAGGGGCACGCTCAGGGTCAGCACATTCCGGGGCTCGAATCCTGGATGGCGGTCGATCACGCGCTTGAAGCTTTTCAACAGGAGCCCGGCGCCCACGAGCAGTACCAGGGAAAGAGCGATCTCCGCCACCACCAGTCCGCGGAGCCATCGGCGGTGACGTCCCGGGGAGGCCGCGCCCTTTCGACCCTCCTTCAGCCGGTCATGCAGCCCGCTGGCCGAGAACTGGGCCGCGGGGAGCAGGCCGCACAAGATGCCGGTGGCGGTGGATGCCGCCAGGGTAAAGGCCAGGACCTCGAAGTTGATCCCGATCTCATCGAGCCGCGGCAGACTTGCCACGTTCATCGTCTTGACCCATCTGAGTACCGCCCACGCGAGCGCCGTGCCCAGGACGCCGCCGGTAAGACTCAGGATGATGCTCTCCGTCAGCATCTGGCGGGCGATCCGCCACCGGCTCGCGCCCAGGACCGCTCGGATGGCGGCTTCGGTGCCGAGGCCGGAGGCCCGCGCCAGCATCAGATTGGCGACGTTGGCGCACGCGATCAGCAACACCAGACAGACCGCGCCCGCAAGGATCATGAGGGCCTGGCGGACGTTGCCCACGAGTTGCTCCTGCAACGGAACCAGGCCGATCCCGAGGTTGGTGTTGTCAGCGGGGTACTGTTGCTCCAGACGCCGCGCGACCAGGTCCATGTCGCTCTGCGCCTCGGCGAGTGAGACCCCCGCCTTGAGCCTTCCCACCAGGCGGAGATTCGCGAAGCCGCGCAGGTTCTGGCTCGGCGACACGATGTAGGGAATCCAGATCTCCGCGCCGGTCTGCGGCATCAACAGGCCGGGGTACTTGATCCACCGGGGCAGGATGCCGATCACGGTGTAGGGCTTGTTGTCGAGGGTGAGCGTCTGGCCGATCACCTTGGGATCTCCGCCGAAAAGCCGATGCCAAAGGCCATAACCGAGAAGCGCGGTCCCACCCGCTTCCGGGCGGCCTTCCTCGGGAAGGAAATCACGGCCGTGTTCAGGAGTGACGCCCAGAGTGGCGAGGATGTTGACCGTGACCTTGACGCCGTTGAGGCGCTCCGGCTCTCCTCTTCCGGTCAGGCTGAGTGATTCCGCCCGGATCGCGGCGAGGTTCTCGAAAGCCCGGCCCTGCTCCCGCCAGTCCGTGTAGTTCAGGAACGAGACGGGCTGGTTCGTCAGGTTCCGCACGTTGCTCTTCGCCGACACCGCGACGAGCCGCTCCGGCTCCTTGTAAGGCAGGGGCGAGAGAAGCACGGCATTCACCACGCTGAAGATGGCGGTGTTGGCCCCGATGCCGAGGGCCAGCGTGATCACGACCACCAGGGTGAAGCCGGAACGGCGCGCCAGGGAACGAACCGCGAGTCGAAGATCATTGAGCATGGCGGGAGCATAGGGATCGGGCATACATGAAACCAACGCATTGTTTGCATCATGTTGATGAAGTATCTTCATGACATGCTCGAAACCCGACACCTGAAGCTCGTGGTCGCCGTCTCGGAAGAGGGAAGCGTGACGCGGGCCGGCGAACGGCTGCACCTGACGCAGTCGGCGCTCAGCCACCAGCTTCGCGACATCGAAGAGCGCCTCGGAACTCCCCTGTTCCACCGGATCAGCAGGCGGATGCATCTCACCCAGGCCGGAGAGCGCCTGCTTCGATCCGCCCATCAGATCCTGGAGGAGCTGACGCGCACCGAGGATGACATCGCGCGGCTGGCCACGGGCGATCACGGCATTCTTCGCATCAGCACGGAGTGTTACACCTGCTACCACTGGCTGCCGGAGATGCTCCAGACCTTCAATCGGACGTTTCCGAACGTGGAGGTGAAGATTCTCCTCGAGGCCACGCACCGGCCCATTCCCGCGCTCCTCGACGGCCGGCTGGATCTCGCGATCGTCACGGGCATGGTCCGCGACAAGCGTCTGGTCCAAAAGCCTCTGTTCCGTGACGAGGTCGTGGTGATCATGGCGCCCGGGCATCCCCTCGCCTCCCGGTCCTTCGTCGCCCCGAAGGACTTTGCCGACCAGAACCTGCTGGCCTATGTGCCGGCCGCCGAGAGCACGCTGGTCAAGCGGATCCTCGCCCCCGCCGGTGTCAAGCCCGCGCGCTACAGCGAGGTGCAGCTGACCGAGGCGATGATCGAGATGGTCAAGGCCGGCCTCGGAATCAGCGCCCTGGCGCGCTGGGCGGTTTCGAAGCAGATCGAGTCCGGAAGCCTGGTGGCGCGACCTCTCACCCCAAGGGGCTTCCATCGACAATGGAGCGCGGCCATGCTCAAGACCGCGGTCACTCCCGCCTACGTGACGGAATTCATCGACCTGTTGTCGAAGCGCTCTCTGCCCGTGGCCCGCCCGCGCAGAGACCGGGCCGTGGCGTGATGCGGCCCTTCTCCGTCCTCGACCTCTGCCCGATCATCGAAGGCGGAACCGCCGCGCAGGCGTTCGCCAACACCCTCGACCTGGCCCAGCACGCGGAGCGGTGGGGTTACAACCGGTTCTGGCTGGCCGAACATCACAACATGCCGGGCATCGCGAGCGCGGCTACGGCGGTTCTGATCGCGCACGTGGGGCACGGCACATCCCGCATCCGGATCGGCGCGGGCGGCATCATGCTCCCCAACTGGTCGCCCCTGCAGGTGGTGGAACAGTTCGGGACGCTGGCGTCCCTGTTTCCCGGCCGTGTCGATCTGGGACTGGGCAGAGCCCCGGGGACGGACCGTGCGGCCGCGCGTGCGCTTCGCCGCACCCTCAATGCCGATCCCGACGCCTTTCCGAGCGACGTGGTCGAAGTCATGGAGCTGCTGCGCGAGGCCCGGCCCGATCAACAGGTTCAGGCGGTGCCGGGCGCCGGCGTGGATGTGCCGGTCTGGATTCTCGGCTCCAGCACGTTCGGCGCCCAGGTCGCGGCCGAACTCGGGTTGCGCTTCTCGTTCGCCTCGCACTTCGCACCGGCGCTTCTCTTCGAGGCGCTCGGCCTGTATCGCTCCCGCTTCAAACCGTCGAACCGCCTCGCCAGCCCGTATGTGATGCTGGGCGTGAACGTGGTGGCCGCGGAAACGGACGAAGAGGCGCGTTTCCTCGCATCGTCCGGCCGTCAGTCCTTCGCCAACCTCCGGGCCGGACGGCCTACTCAGTTGCCCCCGCCCTCGAAGGAATGGGAGCCCGACCGTAGCGAACCCGCGGATCCCGTGCAGCGGCCGCGCGTGTCGTTTGTGGGCTCAGCCGACACGGTGTCCCGGGAGATGCGCGACTTCATCGGTCGCACGAACGCCGATGAGCTGATCGTGGTGTCCCACATCCACGACCACGCGGCGCGCCTGCGTTCCTACGAGATCACGGCCGCCATCATGAAGGGCTGACTGCGATCGCCACGATCTCCTCATCGTTGCGCACGAAGATCATGCCCGCGGCGAAACTGGGCGGCGTTTCCGTCTGGGCTCCGCGGTTCAACACCTCGATCTGGGCCTTTTCACGGTAGCCCGCGGGAGTCGCCTCCACCACACGAAGCACGCCGGCGTTCGCGGAGAGAACAACGAGGGCGTCATCGACGAGGATCAGCGAGCCCGCGTAAATGCGCTCCTTCCAGACCACGTCGCCGGTTTCGGCTCGAACGCAGACCAGGTCGTCACCGTTGAATCCATAAACGTGGCCGTCCTTGAAGACAGGCGGACTGATCCGGGAGCGAAACACCGGCTTCTCCCACATGGCCTCTGCCACCATCTGCTCGCCCTCCCGCTTGATCCGCGCGAGTTTCGCGTCGTTCCATGTAGCGAGCAGCACGCGATCACCAGGCAGGACAAGCGGCGTCTCGGTCGACGCGTTGGCCTCGAACGTCCGGCTCCAGAGCATGGCGCCGTCCTCCAGGCGGAAGCCGGTGAGGCCGCTGCGCTGCGGCGGCGTGGTCGTGACGTGATGGACGACCACCTGACGGACCCTCGCGATCTCTGCGGCGACCGGCGAACTGTAGTTCGCGCGCTCGACACCCTTGGCCGACCAGACGGGGTCGCCGGTACGAGCGTCGAGGGCGACAAGGCGGTGGTCGTCGGGGCCGCCCGGCTGCAGCACGACCCGGCCGTTCTCGACAAAAGGAGATGTCTCGCACCCTCGTCTCAACGTCGAACCGAAACGCTGCTTGAGGTCGGCCTGCCAGGCCCGCTCACCCGTGGCCGTGGCCAGCGCGCGCAGGATGCAGTCCGTGCCCAGGACAAAGACTCTGGAACCTTCGACCGCGGGCGCGCTTACAGGCGCAAGCGACTGATCGGCGTGGGGCCCAAGGGGAACCTGCCACAACACCTTGCCCGTCTGCGCGTCGAGCGCCAGCGCCTGCTGCATCTCACCATCGGTGACGAGGGCGAACAGACGTCCCTCGGATATCACCACGCCGCTGCGTCCGCCCCCGATCGCATGGCGCCAGGCCTTGCGAAGTTTCAGCGGAGCCTTGCTCAGGGCGCCGTCCGCCGAGGTCGTCCCATTTTGTGAGGGGCCCAGCCAGCGCGGCCAGTCGGCCCCGCTCGCGGCGGAGCCGGAAATCAGGAAGTTCATGAAAGCGGCCGCGGCGAGGGCCGCGCCGGTACGAGTTGTTGTGCCGGTCATTTCAACTCCATCGCGACAATCTCCTCCACGTTGCGCATGAGGACCTTTCCATCGGCGAAGCTCGGCGTGGTGGAGGATGTCGCGCCGGCATTGAATACCGCGGCCTTCAACTTCTGACGGTAGCCGGAGGGCGAAGCCGGGGCCACTCGCAACTCGCCCGACTGCTCGCCCAGGTGCAGAAGATGGCCATCCACGAGAATCAACGAACCTGGATAGACCTTCTCGCGCCACACGATGTTGCCGGTGGCGGGGTCGACGCAGAGGAGGTTTGGCCCTCCCATCGCATAGAGATGGCCGCCGTGAAAGACGGTCGGGCTGTAGCTGCCGCGCAATCGCGGGGACTTCCACACCTCGCGCGCGGCAAGACCCGCGGCGCCCTTTTCGATCTGCAACAGCCGGGAATCCTCCCATCGCGACAAGACAACGCGGTCGCCCGGAAGGACGAGGGGAGGCCGATCGGACTCGATCACGGGCCCAAGGGTGTGGCTCCAGAGGAGCGCGCCATCTTCCGGAGCGGCGCCGTAGACGGTGTCACCGGCGTGAACCACGATCTGGGTGCGGCCCGCCAGCGTCCCGAGAACGGGGGAGGCGTACCCGGTCGCCTTCGAGTGGTTGGCGGTCCAGAGGAGTTTCCCGTTCACTTTGTCGAACGCCACGAGATTGTGGGTCGTGCCGCCGGCCGGGACGATGAGACGGGAGCCCGCCACAAGAGGCGAGGCGCCGAAGCCATAGACCGGCTCGGCGCCCCCCATCTCGGACTTGAGGTCGTGACGCCATAATTCGCGGCCGGTAGCCGCGTCGAGAGCGAGCAGAACACCTTTGGGACCGACGATGAAGGCACGGCCCTCGTCCAGGGTCGGTGTGGAAATCGGCCCGTCCTTCGATCCGCTGTGACCGCGGTAGGTCGGGCCGAGACGAACTCGCCAGGTCTCCCGCCCGGTGGCGAGGTCGAAGGCCACGACATGGTCGGACGTGCCGTCGGACTCCCCGGTGAACCCTCGTCCACCTGACACCGAAATCCCCGAGAACCCGCTGCCGATCTGGCGCCTCCACACCACGCGCGCGGAGGGCGTCTCCGAAAGGTCGAGCCGCATCGCGGTAACGCCGTCTCGCGCCGCCCCCCAGAGTCCGGGCCAATCTTTTGAACCAGCGGTGTCGTTCGCGTGGCCGGAGACTGCGAACAACGGAACTACGAGCGCAAGGATGGCGGCGTTCTGGCTTGGTTTCAAAGGGCACCTCCTGGATCGACACGTGAGCGATCCGCGTATCCGAATTGGGACGAGACACCCCTTCTCTTGGTTTCTTTTGAACCCGCTTACTCGCGTCCGCTTGTGGGAAGCCGGGATTCCACGAATGAACAGTTCAGCCTTTCGTTCAAGTCTCGAAGAAGGGACTTTCGCGGCCCCGTGCGCGACGGAGGGTGGCACGTCCCTTGTATGGTGAAAGAATCAACTCCGGAGGGTCACATGAAGACGGTCGAACTGAGTGACAGCCTGCTTCTCTTCCTCGGCAGCCCGGACTTCCGCGCCCTGACCGAGCCCACGGAGCGCTACCTCGCTCTGCTCGCCTGGTGCGCCACGAACCAGGCCAGCGACTTCGCCGACTTCATCTCCCACCAGGAGAGCGGCCATCGCTACCTGATGCTGACACCTGAGGAAGTCCTCGAGGTCCGCGCGCACAATCACGCGCGCCAGATCGACGGGACGCAGTTCTGGGCGGTCATGACCATCGATCCCTCGAGCCAGCGCCGTTTCGTCCGGCGTCTCCTCGAATTCATCGGCTGTCATGATCAGACAGTGGCTGAAGCCTGCCGCGTCCTCGGCCTGGGCCCGGATTCCCAACCGACTCGACTGCCAGGCGTCGCGTAGTCGCCCGGTCATTCGGGGCGCGCTGGAACCTCAGCCCGTGCGTGGAGGGCCATCTCCGCAAAACCCCATCGGGGTTGACCGGAGTCGACGAGGATCACGCGAAGTGCGACGGCGGCCTGGGGCGTGGTCAGGAGAAGAACCTGCGTGCGACCGCCCTCCCCTTGGACCTGGTCGGGAACCATCGCGCGCCCGGGTGTTGTCTCCACCCGCACCCACTCGCGGCCATCCTCGCTGATCTCGATCTCGACATGTCGTCCCCACTGGTTCGGCCGCCCTCCCATGGCCAGTTCGACACGATCGATCAACCGCGGCGTCTCAAGGCCCACTTCGACCCACATTCCCGCCCGTTGGGTTTCCTTCGTCTCCCACCGCGTACCGAGGTCGCCGTCGACGACGAGGCCCAGGCGGTCGCCGCCCTCCGACGCGCGGAGGCGGGCATTTCGGAGGTCCACCAGCGTCGTTGACGCGACGTCGGTGTCGCGGACCAGGACCTCCATGGCGGGCCCTTCAAGAGGATGCGTCGGGTCCGCGGAGAAGCGCCGGGAGAAACCGGGCAGGGGCTCGCGGCGATCGGCCACGACCGCTATCACCACGTCGGCGTATCCCGCCGCGCGCCGCCCGGCAGGCGACCAGTCCGCCATCGGCACAATCTCGTATCGCGTTCGATCGAGACCGATCTGCGCGTGGGTCGTGGCGATGCGACGACCCGCCGCAATGTTCGCGCTCGTCCAGTCCAGGACCCGGTCGAGAGTGCTCGGTCGCCGAAAGGCCGCCACGTCGCGGATCGTCGTGTTGAGGGGTACGCCCACGGCGATCAGGAGCAGGGCAACGCCCAGCACACGCGACCGCTTCCACGCCGCCTCCAAACCGATCCCCGCAAGAACCGCCATGGCCCCGAGTGCGGCCAGGAAGTAGCGCGACCTGTGGATCTGCGCGGTCGATAAAACCGCGATCAGCGCCAAGGGCAGCACGGCGAGGGGCAACACGTCGCGCCAGTCCTTTCGTCTCACCCAAAGGCCAACAACTGCCGCGAGCAGAGCGGGCAGGCCGAGGCTGCGAGGAAGGACGTGAGTGACGTACACCGATGCCACATCCCCGAAATCCCGGGGGCCCCGGCCGCGGATCTCGTCGTGGTAACTCTTCTGGAGAAGGACGCCCTCGACGAAGTCGTCGAAGTGAAGGAACGAATAGGGTGAGAGCACGCCATAGGCGACGATCGAGACCGCGCCCGCCAGCAGCATGCCTCGCCAGCGTTTCTCCGCGAACGGCCAGCGACGGACCACGTAGGGCAGCGCCAGTGTTACGCCGGTGAACTTGATGGCGGTCGCCATCCCGACCGCGATCCCGGAAAGAGCGTCGCCCTTGTAGCGGCCGTCGACTCGCGCGATCAGCAAAAGGCCGGTCATCGCGAAGAAGCCGAGAGCCACGTCGGGCCTCACCTCGTGCGCCACGTACACCGCGACGGGCGACACCGCAAGAACGACGGCGCCGATGAGCCCGGCCCGAGGAGATCCAAGCCGAGCGCCAAGGACATAGACGAGCGCCACGGTCGCGACGCCCAGGCCCGCCACCACGCCGCGAGCCACGAGGTAGGCGTCGGCCCCGAAGGGGCGATCCATCATGGCGAGGACGGGTGCGAGCAGGTAGAAGAAGAACCCCGGGTACATGTGGAAACGATGGTCGAGGTCGCCGCGATCCAGCATGCCCTCGACGTTCATGACGAAGAACTGCTCGTCGATGAACGGCGTGTGCCGCAAGCCCGCCGACAGACCCGCGAAGCGGAGAGCGGCGGCCAGAACGAGGATCGCGAGGAGCGCGACGAACCGATAGCGGGAAGCCATTGGGAGTGGTGAGGATATCGTTGCGATGGTTCGGAAAGGCCAAGGATCGATCGGACTCTCGCCTATCATGCCCCCGACGGGGAGGGAACATGAGTCAGGACCGGAACGCACGCTGCGCCAACTGCCGTTCGGAGGTTTCGGTTTCCGACAGTTACGCGGACGGAGCACAGATCAACTGCGGCAGCTGTTCCGTGCGGCTCAGAGTCGTGCGCGCCGAAGGGTTGCGCCTGGTGATGGCCGACCCGATGGCGCTCCAGGAGACGCTGCGCCAGCTCAGGATGGACATCGCGCGGGCCAACCGGGAACTGCAGGCCGCCCGAGCCAGCTGGGGCATTGGGGTGAACGGACTTGGCATCGGGGTCCTCTACGTCGTCGCCAAGGTGGCCCTCGAGCAACGTCCCCTCAATCAAGGTTTGCTTCTCGAGGCCCTGGCGGTCTCCGTGGGAGTGGGGGTTCTGCTCGAGGTTGCGAACTACCTGTTCCTCGCCAAGCGGCAGGCCATTTCAAGCCTGACCGAGCAACTACGCCTGGCGACGGCCGAGCAACGCGACCTCGAGCGGAAGATCAGGGAGAGTTCAAGACGCTAGCGGCGCATTCTGTCTGAGTTCCGGCATCGTTTTCGCCTAAGGTTGGCCGATGAAAGTGGCGGTGATCGGCGGTGGCATCGCGGGCCTGACCTGCGCGTGGGAACTCCACAAGGCCGGGGTGGACGTCGAGCTCTTCGAGCGCGAGGGCAACATGGGCGGCCGGATGAGCACCCGCACGAAGGACGGCCTCGACTTCGACCTCGGCGCCAATTTCCTGATCCGCGCCTACAAGGGCGTGAATGCGCTCGCGGAGGAAATGGGAATCGCACGGCGGCAGGCGAGTCCAGTGGCCCACATCGTCTATCGAGGCGGCCACCCGTACTCCATGAACTTCAGTTCGATACGCAGCGTTTTCCGCATGGGCGCTTTGGACCTGCACACCCGGTTTCGGTTTCTCGCCTTCGTGCTCAAGGTGCGAAGCGCTCACGCCGACCTCGACTTCTTCGATCTCGGCCTCGGCTCGGACGCACTGAACCAGGAGGACGCCTATTCCTATGCGAAGCGCGAGGTGGGTCAGCAGTTCGCCGACTACATCCTGGATTCGTTCAACTCCTGCATGATGTTCTCGCGTTCCACCGAGACCAGCGCCGCCGCCTTCCTGGCCCTCTTCAGCATGATGGCGGACCCCGCGTATGACTTCAGCGTCCTCTACGCGGAGGGCGACATGCGCTCGATACCCGAGGCGCTTGCGAACCGGCTGGTCGTCCACCGCGAGCGCCCGGTCCTGGCCCTCGAGCGCCGGGATGGGGTCTGGCATCTCGAAACGGCTGGTTCCCGCCAGGCTTTCGACCGCGTGGTTCTGGCCACCACACCGAAAGCCGCGCTCTCGATGCTCAGGAACGGTCCCGCGCCTCATCGCGATCTGCTGGCGCTGACCCGCTACGCCGCCACAATCAACGTGTCCTTTCGCGTCCCCAAGGAGACGCTTGGGCGGACCCATTGCTTCTACGTTCCCTACGTGGAGAACAAGACGATCTCCGAGTTCACCAACGAGTCGCTCAAAGGGGATCACACGACTCACGAGGGCACGTCCCTGGTCAACGTGGGCCTTCACGAAGAGGCCGCGCTCAAGCTCATGCACGAAACCGACGAGAAGATCTTCGAGGTCGTGAGGACGGAGTTGCTCGGCCTGAACGCCGACCTGCGGGCGGAGGCCGACCGGGTTCGGCCGTATGACCTTCAGCGCTGGCCCGAGGCCATCCCGAAGTACGACGGCCCTCAGATCACCCGGGTCAAAGCGTTTCTCCGGGATGGACAAGGGCAACAAGGTCTCTACCTGTGCGGCGACTACATGAACGCGCCCTGGATCGAGGGCGCCAGCCGGAGCGGGCGGAAGGCGGCCGGTCAACTCATTCGTGAGCTGACTTAGCGAGCCATCAACTGGCGGTGCAGCGTGGCGGTGTCGGGCGTATCGCGGGGATCCCAGAACCGATCCCCCGTGAGATCCATGTACAACGCCATCCCCGTGCCGATGGTCCCGTTGACGCCCGGGTAGCCGCTCGCCGCGTTGCACCAGTGGAAGTTCTTCCACGGTGTCTTCGCCTTGAGACGGCCGAGTCCCATGTTTGCCGGAGTGAGGTGCTGGCCGTAGGCGTGCCCGCGCGGCGCCCAGCAGAAGTCCTCATTGGTGGTGGGAGACCCCGCGACGTGAAGAGCGATGTGCTTACGCAGATTGGGAACGTGATGACGCTCGACGATGTCGATCAGTCTGTCTTCGACTTCCTTCTTCTGGCGGCGGTAGGCCCGGATGTCGCGGTCACGCAGCTCTTTGAAGTAGTCGTAGTTGGCGGTGGTGGCGAGTTCCAGAATCTGAGTTCCGGGAGGACAGGTTCCCGGCTCGTCGGTGTGCAATGAAGGCGTCGCCATGAAGACCCACGGGCGGCTCCAATCCTGGCGCATCTCCTGAGCCCAGGTTTCATTCATGTCCCACTGCTCGAGATGCCAGGTGTTATGCCGGCCAAAGCCGTGGTCCCGGAGGTCGATGCCGCGGAGCCCGAGGTAAACCGTGAGTGCGGTCTGCGAGTATTCGTACTTCAGGGGCCGGTGGAACGAGCGAGGGAACTTCTCGAGCCCGATCACCTGAGACATCTTCTGCGGATCGGCGTTGCAGATGATGTTGGGCGCCTTGAAGACCTTGCCATCGGCGGTCCGCACGGACTCCACCCGGTCGCCCGCGGTGACAATCGAGGTCACTTCCTGCTCGTAGTAGATGTGACACCCGTCATGGGAGGTGATGAACTCGACCAGGCGCCCGACCAGGTGCTTGAAGTGCTTGCGAGGGTAGTAGGCCCCGCGGTTGTAGCCGGAGAAGAGGCCGTTGTAGGCGAGGATCGAGAGGTCTTTCGGCGGGCACATGAAGTTCCCGGCGTTGGCGATGAGCACGGCCTGAGCCTCGCGGCTCAGCTGACACTCGTCGAACACCTGCTGAAGCGTCTTGTGCATGTACCGGATCAGGGTCAGGAAGCGCCAGCCCATGACCGGCGCCTGCCACCAGCGGATCGAATCGGGCAGTTGGCTCACCTCCGCGGTAAGCCGATCCAGGATGCTGGTGAATGCCCTGACCCGCGCGCCCTGGCCCGGGTAGGCGGCCTCGATGTTGGCCGCGAGGCGGTCGTATCCGCAGGGAATCGCCACCCGCTTGCCATCGGGCAGGATCACATGATCGTAGCCATCGGGGTCGAGGGGTTCGAACGCGATGTCCTCGTTCAGTTTGAGCTTCTGAAGAAACCGCCAAACCCGGTCGCCCTGCCCGCAGCCCCAGATGTAGTGAATCTGCGCGCAGAAGGAAAACTCGCCATAGGTGAAGGTGTGGACGTATCCACCCGGCAGGTCATGGGCCTCAAGCATGCAGACGCGCTGACCGCGGTCGGCAAGGAGAGCACCCACGGTGAGCGCCGCCATCCCCGTCCCGATGATGACGGTGTCGTACCGCGGGTTGGATGCGTAGCGCCGATCCTGAGCGGCCTTCGCAGCATCCGTGAGCGCGCCCGTGCTGGGGGACTTCCTGGAGTCTCGGTTTTCGGGCACTCCTCAGCCTAGCGCGACGAGCGGATCAATGATGTCGGTGGTCTGCCGAAGGCTGGACCTCAGCGCCGGCCGGAGAAACCGCTGCCCCGCCGTGGTCACCGTGGCCGCCCGGGAAAGCGCGTGACAGGGTCACCGCGGCCATGACGATCAGAAGCGCGCCCGCCGTGCGCGCCATCAGATTCCGCCATGCGGCTCTCTCCGGGATCGAGGCAACGTTGGTGAAGAGCGAGGCCGCGGCGAGAGCGGGAACCGATCCGAGCGCCACGCCGGCCAGGGTGAGCGCGCCGAGGCCCGGGCTCGCGGTGGCAGCGGCGGCCGCGAGACCCGCGTAAACGAGCGGGCAGGGGAAAAGGCCCATGGCGAGGCCGACCACGAGTGGAAATCCCGCTGGTCGAGCCTGGAGCAGGGGACCGAAGACCCGGTTCCAGAAGGGTGCTATCGCGGAACCCCAGGAACTCGTAGTCCCGCGAGTCCGGCCCAGAAGCGTGAGTCCCGCGCTGCCGAGGGCGAGCGCGGCTATGACGGTGAGGACGCGCGCGGACCAGACGAACCAGGAGGCTCCGATGATCGCCGCGCCGAAGAGACCCGCGAGCGCGCCGAGAAAGGCGTAGGTGGTTCCCTTCCCGACCTGGAGAAGAAGGAAGTCGCGCAGGGCGCCCGGCCGTTTTCCGCGTGCGGCGACCGTGACCATCAGTCCGCCGCACATGCCGAGGCAATGCGCGGAGGCGGCGAAGGTGAGGGCGGCGGCGATCCAGAGTTCGTTCATGCGGAGGACTCCTCAGCCGTGAGAGGGACTCGGCTCAGGCGCTGCGAGTTGAGGACCACGACCAGGCTGGAGACGATCATGGCGAGCGCGCCGAAAAGAGGGTGAAGCCGGCCCGAGACTGCGAGGGCCACACCCGCGAGGTTGTAGAAGAAGGCCCAGAAGAGGTTCCATCTCGCGACCTTGAGCGTCGCGCGCGAGAGTCGAATCAGCCAGGGCAGGCGGGTGAGATCCCCTCCGAGAATGGTGACGTCCGCAAGCTCGCGGGCGAGGTCGGTTCCGCCTTCGAGGGTCACACCGACCGCGGCTCTGGAAAGAGCCGGTGCGTCGTTGATGCCGTCGCCGACCATGATCACCGCCTCCCCGCTGTTGTCGCTCGCGTCGAGGCGCGCCACCTTCTGCTCCGGAGTCAGGCCGCCTGCTCCGCCGATGCCGCCGAGGGTACGGGCCATCGCGCTCACCGCGGCGGGATTGTCCCCCGAGAGGATCTCGGAGGGGAGACCGAGCGAGCCCAGTTCGCGCACCGCGAGCGCCGCGGACGGGCGGGCGGTGTCCTGCAGCTCGAAGCGCGCGAGTGCCTGACCATCGAGGGAGACGTAGACCGCAGTCGTGCCCGGCGTCTCCAACACCGAATCGACCCCGGCAAAGGCAGCCGTTCCCACCCGAAGCTCTTCGCCGTGCGCGAGAGCGCTGGCCCCGCGGCCCGGCGAGGCCAGGAAGCCGGTCACGTCGGCCGGGACCACTCCCCGCTCGCCCGCGAAGAGGACGATGGCCCGGGCCACCGGATGTTCGGAGTGCCGCTCGATTCCCGCGGCGAGGGAAAGTACCTTCGCGTCTTCGTACGCGCCGCTCATGGGAAAGAAGGCGACCACGCGCGGCTGGCCGTTGGTGAGTGTCCCGGTCTTGTCGAAGAAGACGCGATTGGCTTTCGCGAGGCGCTCGAATGTCTCCCCCGCGCGCACCAGGATGCCGGAAGAGGCCGCGCGGCCCGAAGCCGCGACCGCGGCGAGCGGCGTGGCGATCCCGATGGCGCACGGGCAGGCGATGAGCAGGACACACAAGGCGTTGAGCACGCCGGCGCCAAGCCCGAGAGTCAACGTCCAGTAGACGAAGGTTGAGGCGGCGATGAGCAGGACGACGGGCACGAACCGCGCACTCACCCGATCAACGAGCGCGGCGAGCGGGTACCGTCCGAGCCGGGCTTCCTCGACAATGCGGACGATCCTCGCAAGGGTCGTGTCCGCCCCGCGACGAAGAACCTCGATGACGAGCCCGCCATCGAGATTGAGGGTTCCCGCGGACACCGCGTCGCCGGCCCTCCGGTGCGCGGGCATCGATTCGCCGGTGATCTCCGCCTCGGAGACGCTCGCCTCACCCTCGCGGATCACACCGTCCACCGGGATGCGCTCGCCCGGCCGCACGCGCACAAGGTCGAGCGCTTCGAGTCGATCTACACTCACCTTCTCCTCGCCCGTGGACGTGACTCGCCAGGCCTCGGTGGGCATGCTCCGGGCCAGTCGGCTCAGGGCATCGGTAGTGCGGGCGCGGGTGGCCGCCTCGAGGTACCGACCGATGGTCATGAAGAGGAGAATGCCGCACGCGGTATCGAGATACAGGGGGCCGCTTCCGGTGATCACCGACCACGCGGAGAGGAGATAGGCCGCGCCCACGCCCAGGACGATCAGAACGTCGGTGTCCAGAAACATGCGCCGGCCGCGGTCGAGGCCGCGCGATACGAAGGGAGCGCCGAGGAGGATCACGGACGGCGTCGCGAGACCAAGCAGCGCCCACCGGACCCAGGCTTCGCCGGCCCGCCGATCCGCCTCGTGGCCGCCGGTGTAGAGGACGAAGCTCAGCATCATCACGTTCATCGAGAAGAACGCGCCGAGGCCCACCGCCATCAGCATTCCCGCGGCCGCGCTGTCCCCGGCGAGACCGCCGGTGATCCGATGAGCGAGGGCACAACCGCCGCAGCAGTAGAGGACCTCGTCCTCCCCCGTGCTGGAAGCGCCCGCCACGGGAAGCGAGCAATGGGCGCACAGCCTGGTGGCGCGCGGACGCTCCGCGGACCGCGCCGTTTGAACCGGCAACGCCGAGGCCAGGGTGTTCAACGCAGCCTTTCGCTCAGCGTGTCGATGCCGCGGGGGCTCCGGCCACAGGCTTGCCGGTCTCCAGATCCAGGAGAACCGGATTGGCTTGCTCAGCGAGGCGCCAGGTGATTCCCATGATGACAATGAAAAGAATCGTGGTTCCTACGAGAAGGACCTGAAGCAGGCGGCCCTCGCCGGGGATGAACGAAGCGCGGGGTGTGGTCATGATGCCCTTCCTGAGGTTCGCGCGAAGAAGGATGCGGGAAACCGCCTCGGGGTTCCGCCACCCTCGATCACCCACGAAAACGGGGTCGTCCCGGAGACGGCGTCCTTCCGCGGGATGCGCACCACCAGCGTGAAGCGCTTCTCTTCGCCTGGAGCAAGATGCGCGGCCTCGAGCCCGGCCAGTTGGGTGGTGTCGGGGAGTCCCTCCACCCGGCCCGAGAGTTCGACCGCCGTCTTCGTGTGGTTCGTCGCGCGAAGGAGGTAGCGCGACTCGATGACATCGGCCGCGCCCGGCCCGGTCTGTGCATCTCGGGTGGCCGCCTCGTCCATGTAGACGGGAGAGAGACGCAGTGTGACGCCCTCGCGGAGGACGATGGCGACGAGCAGGGCGGCCGCGAAGCCCAGCGTTGCGACGCTGACCAGGACGCGCTTGGGATCCCAGCGCCTCAGGCTGAAGCCGCCGAAGTCGAAAGCGAGCACCGACGGCCGTGGCTGCTTCAGGCGGCCGAGGACGTCCTCGCAGGCGTCGACGCACGAGCCGCATCGCGTGCATTCGATCTGAAAGGAGCCTTCGCGGATGTCGATTCCCATCGGGCACACGCGATGGCAGGCGCCGCAGTCGATGCACTTCCCGAGTCCGGGGTCGAGCTTCACGTGCAGGCTGCGGCCGTCCTCGATGACTCCCTGGAGCAGTCCGTAGGGGCAGGCGGTCTGGCAGAACTTCTCGCGGACGAGCACGAGGTCGAGGAAGGTGATGAGTGTGACCGTGGCTCCGATGAGGCCGATCCACGGTCCCACGTCGAGATGGAGAAGACGCGATGCCACCTCCGGGAGCGGAGCGAAGTAGGCGAGGAGAAGCAGGGAGGCCACGATCGACATGGCCGCGATGAGGGTGAGGGAGATGACTCGCGCCACTCGTGGGCGCGTCTTCAGGCCGAACCGCCGGCTGAGGCGTTTCGCGATCGCGTCGATGTCGTGCGCGAGTTCGGTGAAGACCATCTGCGGACACGCGTACGCGCAGTAGACGCGCCCGAAGACTACGGACATGGCCCCGATCACCCACATCGCGAACATCAGGAAGAGCCAGACCAGAGCCCACTCGTCGAGCCCTATCTCCTGCCGCAGGATGAGGAGACGCGACTTCGCGAAGTCGAAGCGAAGCAGATCGAAGACGGGCAGGACCGCGAACGCGCCGAGGAACAGGAACTGGATGCGCCGGCGCTGCTTCGAGTAGTGACCCGCCCAGTGAGGGAGCAGCGCGTTCATGAGACCGGAACTTCACGGTGAAGACGGGGATTCACCTTCGTCTCCGTCGTGAGTTCCCGGTGGAAGACGAACCGGCGCATGGTGAAAGCGTGGGTGGGACAGCGGGTCGCGCACATCGAGCAGCGGATGCACGCGGTCTCGTCCTTGAGCATCACCGCTCCCATCCGGTTCAGTTCGACCGGGGTGTAGGCGGAGAGTTCCTGGGCGGAGATCCCGAGCTGACGCTGCGCGAGCGCGGCCATCTCGGGATTCGAAGCGACCTGGGCGAGGCCCACGAGGTGCAGGCAGTCGTCGGGACAGACGTCGACGCAGCCGTTGCAGGCGATGCACTTCTCGCCTTCGAAGACGGTCTGCACATCGCAGCGCAGGCACCGCTCGGCCTGGGATCGCGCTTCGGCCGCGGTGTAGTTCTCCTCCACCAGTTCGTTTCCGGCCTGGGCGATCTCTTCCGCCCGGGGCGCGCGGGACACGGGAAGCCGGCGCATGCGCGTCTCCCACGCCTCGCTCATGGCGTAGGTCGCGGCCTCCCAATGCGCGCGGATCTTCGGCGCGGTGGTGGTGCCGCGGAGGAAGTCGTGGATGCTGCGCGCGGCCTGCTGGCCGGTGGCGATGGCGTCGATGAAGAGGCGCGGTCCCAGCACCACGTCGCCGCCCGCGAAGATGTCGGGCTGCGAGGTCTGGAAGGTCTCAGGATCGACTTCGATCAGGCCGCGGTCGGAGAGGCGGATGCCGTCTTCGGGCTTGAGGAAGTTGAACTCGGCCTTCTGCCCCACCGCCATGATGACGGTGTCGACCTCGATCCGCTCGACGTAGGTTTCGTCGAACTGCGGCGCGAAGCGGCGCGATTGATCGAAGACGGACAGGCAGCGGATGAACTCGACGCCCTGCGCGCGGCTCTCGCCGTAGACCAGTCGCGGTCCCAGCGAAGGGTGGATCTCGACGCCCTCGTGCTTGCCTTCCTCGATCTCAACCGCGTCCGCCGGCATCTCGTCGTGACTTTCGAGGCAGGCGAGATGCACCTGAGTGACGCCGGCCTTGGCCGCCGCGGTCCTCACCACGTCCGCGGCCATGCGGAAATCGCCGGGGCCGCCCGCGGCCGCGCGGAGGGCAGAGCGCGCCACGTCGAAGGCAACGTTGCCTCCGCCGATCACGAGCACGCGTGGCCCGATGTCGACCTTCTGCCCGAGGTTCACGAGTTTCAGGAACTCGAGACCGTTGATGACGCCGGGCAGCGCTGCTCCCGGTATGTTGAGCGGCCGGCTGCCCTGCAGTCCCGCTCCGATGAAGATCGCGTTGAAGCCCTCGCGACGCAGGTCGCTCACCGTCCGGCCGGGGACGCCCACCGGAGAGTTCAATCGCAGGTCGACGCCAAGCGACAGGATCGCGTCAATCTCCCTCTGCACCACCTCGCGCGGCAGGCGATAGAGAGGCACGCCGAGGGTCAGCATGCCGCCCGCCACCGGGCCGGCTTCGAACACCGTGACCTTGTACCCGGCGCGAGCGAGATCGTGCGCCACGGTAAGGCCGGCGACACCGGAGCCCACCACCGCGATCTTCTCCGTGTAGTCGCCTGCAGGCGGCAGCATCCGCGCATCCGCGTAGCGGTGATACCGCGAGTCACTGCCCGTCTCCGTGCCGAACTGTTCGGTGGCGAAACGCTTGATCGCGCGAATCGACACCGGGGCGTCGACACTGCCCCGCCGGCAGGCCTTCTCGCAGGGCGCGCCGCAGATCCGGCCGCAGATCGACACGAACGGGTTCGTGGCCCGCGCGATCCGGTACGCGTCCTCGTCCCGGCCCTCCGCCACCGCGGTCACGTAGCCGCAGGCGTCCGTGAACACCGGACACCCGACGCGGCACTTGACCTGTTCGACCCAGTAGCGCTCCTCGTCGGGAATGCGCAGCCGGCGATAGGCGGAGGAGGTAAGGGCCTTGTCGGTCAAAGGAATCAGTCCTCGTTCGTGGGCTTTCGGACGATGGCGTAGTACCAGAGACCGGCCGCGAACAACGCGACGCAGACCGCGATCACGCCGAAGATCAGCAGGCCCGGATCACCGGTCGCCGTGTTGAACTCCTGGACCAGCGCTCCGCGCGATGCGTTGTCCACTTCGCCCTTCCAGTACTTCCTCAGGTACACCAGAGCGAACAGCGTGAAGCCGACATACGCCATCTTGAGGAAGGTCGGGATCGGAGTTCCGGCTCTCTCCGTGATCCAGCCTCCGGCCAGCTCGTGGACTTCGTCTGGCTTGTTCGGGTCGTTGCTCATACTTTCCTCCCGTCATGCGTGATTGCGCCGCTGGGTTCGTCGTCCTCGAGCATCCGGTACTTGGGCGACTCGTCATCCCGGACCGCACCCGATCGAATGGCGAGTCCGAGGGCGACCAGGGCGCCCGCCACCATCAGGCCCATGAACGCATACATGGGAACGGTGGACACCACGGTGTAGTCGTTCATCTCACTGCTCGTAGTCGCCGCTTGGACGCCATTCCTTGGCGCGGCCGAGCGATTGGATGTACGCGGTCAGGGCCGCGAGTTCCTGCGGGTTGTTCGAGATCCACGGGAATGGGGGCATGGCCGAGCCGGGGACGAGGCTCCTCGGATCGCGGAAGTGCGCGGCGTGCCACTGCCCGTCGTACTTGCCCCCCACCCGCGAGAGATCGGGGCCGGTGCGCCGCGTGCCGAACATGTGCGGCTGGTCGTACACGAACTCGTCCGGCGTCGACACCGGACTTTTCTCACCACGCCATCCGGATCGGATGGTGTCCGCCTCGATGGTGCGCGTCTGCTGGGTGTGGCAGTACCAGCATCCCTCGCGCACGTAGATCGCGCGGCCCTCCATGATGGTCTTCGCCTCCGCGTCGCCGCCCTTGGCGAGCGTCGCGTAGTCCTTGAGGCCCGGGGCCGGCTTGCTCCAGCTCTTGTCGAGGAGGGCGGGCGCGGCGGTGGTGAGGATGCCCCCGATCCAGAAGAACACGGTGGCCGCCACCGCGAAGATCATGCTGCTCTTGTTGACCTTGTTGATCATGGCGTTCTCCCTAGAGCGCTTCCGACGGGCGATCGGCCCGTCCGCTGAATGTGGCCACGATGTTCCAGAAGAAGGCCAGGATCCCGCCGAACATCAGGATGCCGCCGATCAGCCGGACCGCCCAGAAGGGCTGCATGAACTTCACCGTGTCGATGAAGGGGATGGTCGGGTCGTTCCACTGCAGACCCTGGAGGAAACCTCCGATCCAGAGGGACACGAAGAACGAGAGGCCGCCCACGAGCCACATCCAGAACGATGCGTTGGCGAGAGACTGCGAGTGCAGTTTCGTCTTCAGCATCCTCGGGATGGCGTAATAGGCGCCCCCGACCGCGAAGAACGAGAACGCTCCGAGCACGGCCATGTGCGCGTGGCCCACGATCCAGTCGGTCTTCGAGACGATGGCGTTCACCGAGCGCAGGCTGTGCATCGGCCCCTGGAAGCAGGTGAGGAGGTAAAAGATCGTGCCCGACATCAAGAACTTGATCGGCACGTTGTCCTTGAGCTGATGCCACTGGCCCT
>CAYNHK010000046.1:0-25564 GCA_964396875.1 uncultured Acidobacteriota bacterium
ACCCATGGCGGCAAGCATCGCGCGATAGTAATGCACCTGCGAACGTCCCCGGACATCCCGCGGCACCGTGGCGCTTCGGGTCAACGTCGCCCCGCGACCCTCGGTCGAATACCCCCATCGCTCTGGAACGCCGCCCACGGTCGCGGCCAGGGCGGTGCCGATGGAGTTGGTCAGGAGAATCGCGAGGTCGAAGCCCCGCCCCATCGCTCGCATCTCCGCGAAGAGGCCCTTTGCCGTCACAACGCCGTCGATCTCGGGGACCGCTTCGTACAAGGCGGCGACCGAGGGACGCGCCAGCACGTAAATCCGAGCACCCGGGTTCGCTCGACGGATGTCACGAACCGCGGGGAGAGAGAGGATCACGTCGCCCAGCCAGTTGGGCGCGCGTACGACGATTCGCATGGGACGCGGGTCGCTCATGCCGCGGTCCCCGGGGCGCTTCTCTGGGTGTGCCAGCGCCGGTGCATCCAGAGCCACTGGTCCGGGTTCGCGCGGATCCAGCCTTCGGTGGTGTTCATCATGGCCTGGGTGAGATTGTGAACCGCCTCGTCTCCGGTTCCGAATGTGGATGGGTCGATCGGCGGATCGTAGATCACGCGGTAGCGCAGATCCCCGGTCATCACCGCGCGGCAGGGAAGGACCATGGCGCCGGTCTTGAGCGCGAGTCGCGCCGCGAAAGGCGTGGTGCACGCTTCCCGGCCGAAGAAGTTCACGAAGATGCCTTCCTTCTCCTGGACGTTTTGATCCACCACGAAGGCCACGCCCTGCGCGGCCTTGAGTCGTCGCATCGACCGGATCATCGCGTGTTCCTTCTCGATGACTTCATTGCCGGCACTCTCTCGGAGCGCGGTCATCGCCGCATTCAGCCTCGGGTTGTCGAGCGGTCGCGCAATGACGCCTATCGAGCCGAAGTGTTTCGCGTGAACGATGCCGTGAGTCTCCCAGTTGCCGAAATGGCCGGTGATGAGGACCACACCGTGGGGCGAGCGGTGCGCGCTTTCGGCGTGTTCACGGCCCTCGATGGTGACCAGGGCATCCACGATCGCTGGACCCCGAGCGAGGATGCGGACGAGGTCGAACATGACGCCGCCGAAGTGGACCCACACGCCGCGCGCGGTTCGATCGACCTGTCCTTCCGTCCAGTCGGGAAAACTCCGGCGCAGATTGTCCTTGGCGATGTTTCGATGTTTGGTGTCCAGGGCGGCCACGAGAGCGCCGAGCGTCCGGCCACCGCGCAGAAAGAGCGTGCGTGGAATCACGAGGGCCATGACCTTGAAGACCCCGAGGGCCCAGGCCTCCAGGTTGTACCGAACGTCGCGCGCCACGCTAGCGGCCCGCCTTCATCCGGGCCAGGATCAGGCTATCGATCCTTTTGAGGACCTGGGGGAGGCGTTCGATGTCGAGACGCGCGGCGAGAGCGAGAAGAGGCAGGGAGCCCGGCCACGAGTGAATGCGCACCGCGTCTTTCGTGGTCGTGACCGCGGCGTTCGCTCCGGCCGTTTCGGCGGCCTTCGCCACATCGCGCAGGTCGCCCTCCGTGTAGGCGTGGTGGTCTCGGAAGAAACGCTGGCCCACGACCTCGACGCCTCGCGCGCGCAGATCCTTCACGAACCGCTCCGGCGAGCCGATGCCGCAGACGGCGAACGCCTTCCTCGGCGCCTCGGCTTCCTCTCCGGTTCCGTCGGCGGGAAAGAAACCGAAATCGGTTCGCGCGAGAGAGAAGACATCGCGGGGCCTCGTCTCGCGGAGCTTCGCCACGCGTGGGCCGTCCGTCTCGCGGTCCGTGAAGATGATCTGCGCCCCGCGAAGGGCCGCAGGCGTCTCTCTCAACAGGCCCGCGGGGATCACGCGACCGCCGAGATCGGCTTCGGTCACGCAGACGATGTCGAGATCGCGAAACAGGCGAAGGTGCTGAAAACCGGAGTCCACCACGATGATTCGTTTTCCGAACCTGTCCTCGAGAAGCCGGCCGGCCGCGACCTTGTCCCGGCCCACGACCACCGGGCATCCGGGCAGCTCATGGGCGAGAAGCACCGCTTCGTCGCCGACCTGGTCGACGGTCGAGAGCGGCTTCTCGCCATCCGAAACCACGACCGGGCCGGGGTCATCTCCGCGGTAGCCGTGGCCGAGCACCCCCACTGCGGGACCTCGAGCGGCGAGAGCCCGGGCGATCTCCACGACCGCGGGCGTCTTCATCGACCCCCCCATGGCGAGTCCACCGACACTGATCACGGGAGACCTCAATCGGTGCGCCGTGAAGATCCCGCGCGCGTAGGCGCGGCGTCTCAGCGCCGCCCCGAAACCATAAACCCACCCCAGCGGGGCCAGAATCGAAAGCGCCTCTCGCAATGGGCCTCAAGCCGATCCGGTCCGAGTCGGCTCAATGAGACTGGACAGTCCGTCTACCGTGCGGCCGAGGGCGCCCCGGTTGGGTTCGATCAACGCGCGGCCTTTGCCGCCCACTTCGTCGCGCCGGGCCTTGTCGGTCACGAAGGACACGATCTCCCGGGCCAGCTCCGCCGCATCCTTGACGAACACGAGCGCGCCTTCTTTGTGGAATTCGTTCGCGATCTCCTGGAAGTTCTGGACGTTGGGACCGGTAAGCACCGGCACACCGCTCGCCGAGACCTCGAGGACGTTGTGCCCGCCCTGGGGCACGAGCGAGCCGCCCACGAAACCCACGGTGGCGAGGGAGAACACCGAGGCGAGTTCGCCAAGGGTGTCGAGCAGAAGAACGTCGTCCGTCTTCCACTGACCGGGTTCGAGGTCGGTGCGACGGACGCACTTGAACCCCGCGGCCTCCACGATCGCCGGTATCTCGGCGAAACGGTCGGGATGTCGGGGTGCCAGCACGAGGCCGAGTTTCGGGACCTTCTCCCGGGCGATCTTCAGGGCCTTGAGCACGATCTCCTCTTCACCGGGAACCGTGCTGCCCGCGACCACGACAGGTCGCTGCGGTTCGGAGAGGATGATGCGCGCCAGACGCTCCTTCGGACGGCCGAAGTCGAGAGCGTCGAACTTGAGATTGCCAGTGACCTTCACCCGGTTTTCCGGGGCCCCCATTGCGCGGATGCGCTCCGCGTGGGGTTCGGCCTGCATGAAGAACGCGTCGACCTTGGAGAGGGTCCCCCGCAGGAGAGCGCGGACCTGCTTGTAGCGCGGGTAGGAGCGGGGCGAGATCCGGCCGTTCACCAGCGCGATCTTCGTGCCTCGGACGTGGGCCTCATGGATGAGATTCGGCCACAACTCGGTTTCGACGATGACGAGCAGATCGGGCTGAAGCGTGTCGAGAACCTTGCGAATGGGAGAAGGAAAATCGAAGGGGGCGTAGAAGAGTCCGTCAATTCCGTGGACACGCTGCCGCGCCACCGCGTTCCCCGCGACGGTTGAGGTGGAAAGGAAGATCCGGTGTTTTGGAAAACGCTTCCTGAGCGGCTCCACCAGGATGCGGCAAGCCAGCACCTCGCCCACGGAAACCGCGTGGATCCAGATCGAGCGATCGCCATCCACATTCAGGTAAACGGGCAGGGCGCCGAAGCGTTCCTTGAAGTTGGCGGTGTAGCGGTTCGTTCCCCGGCCGCGCCAGAGGAAGTAGGGAGCAGCGAACGCAAACCCTAGGCCGAGGAAGAAGGTGTAAATGGAGAGCATGGAAACGACCTCATCGGGCCGCCCGCGAACTATAGTCGCGGGAGTAACTTCTTCGAAGTGAGCGGTTTGGTTTCTCAGAGGACATGATCGGTCAAGCTGACTCTGCGGGGGTGACCCGGATACCGACAAGTCGGAGGGCGTCGCCCCTGGTGGCCCTGGTGGGACGGATCGTCTATCGCCTGCTGGGCTGGAAGTGCGTCGGTGAGACGCCACGTGTGCAGAAGTACGTGATTCTCGCCGCGCCCCATACCTCCAATTGGGACGGATTCTTCCTCCTGCTCGCCGCGGCCATGCTGGAGCTCGATCTTTCGTTCTTCGGCAAGAACACGCTCTTCCGGGGACCCCTCGGGTGGTTCCTGCGGCACATGGGCGGAATCCCCCTCGACCGCTCCCGAAACCAGAGTTTCGTGAGCCAGGCCGTCTCCTGGTTCGATGGTCATGAGCGGTTCGCACTGGGCGTCGCGCCTGAGGGCACGCGGTACCTCACCGCGGGCTGGAAAACCGGCTTCTACCACATCGCTGTGCAGGCGAGGGTGCCGATTGTCCTCGGCTACATCGACTACGCGAAGAAAGAAGGCGGGATTCTGCCCGAAATGCTCGTTCCCACAGGCGACATCGACGAGGACTTCAAGACCCTGCAGCGCCTCTACGGGCCCTGCGTCTCCCGACATCCGGAACGAAAAGCGCCTATCGTGCCTCTCCGGCGCGACCTCTCGGAGTCGGGAGGCACGCCCGCGAGGGGACCTGCGTAACCCCGCCGTGGTCGACGACATCTGAAACGTCACGGAGCACGTAAGGGAGAAAGAGTTCATGGGCGCCTCGATCATCCGCAGGGTAAGAGACATTGGCCTCAAGTGTCTCGGCTACGTTGACTTCGTGCCGGGAGCGCTCACCCGGCTCGTCGCGGGCTTCGCCTTCTACGACTCAGGCAAGGGCAAGATCGAGAACATGGGGAACACCGTCGACTTCTTCGCCGGTCTTGGCATCCCCTTCCCTGAAGCCAACGCGGCATTCGTGGCGAGGCTCGAGTACTACGGCGGAATGCTCCTGCTCCTTGGCCTGCTGACCCGTGTGATTGCCCTTCTCCTCTCGTCCACCATGATCGTGGCCCTGGTCACCGCGCATCGGGACGACCTGATCGGAGCGCTCAGCCGCACGGGCGAGATAGCACTCTCGGACCTTCCGCCGTTCGTGCTGGGCGTGCTGCTCTCCTGGCTGGTCGTGAAGGGACCGGGTGCTTTGAGCCTCGACCGACTGATCACAGCAGCTGCCGAGAAGAAGACCCCCGAACCCTCGGTGTGACGCCCGGCCAGGAGCCCTCCTGCCGCGCAGGCTCCTAGAATGACCGGGCGTGGCGCCTTCGAACACTGCTGAGCACGACCGCCTGAAGCGGGAAGAGTGGCGGTTCTTCGGACCGTATCTCTCGGAGCGTCAATGGGGCACGATCCGGGAGGACTATTCGGCGGACGGCGCCTGCTGGGACTATTTCCCCCATGACCACGCCCGGTCCCGGACGTATCGCTGGGGCGAAGACGGTCTGCTCGGTTTTTCCGACCGAGAATCGCGCCTGTGTTTCGGGCTCGCGCTGTGGAATGGCCGCGATCCAATCCTCAAGGAGCGGCTGTTCGGTCTCGCCGCGCCCGAGGGCAACCACGGCGAGGACGTGAAGGAGCTCTACTACTACCTCGATTCGACGCCGACCCATTCGTACTTCAAGGCGCTCTACAAGTACCCGCTCTGGGCCTATCCGTATGAGCGGCTCGTGCGCGAAGGCCGGACCCGGGACATCATCGACCCGGAATTCGAGATCGAGGACAGCGGCGTCTTCGATCGCAACCGATACGTCGACGTCACCGCGGAGTACGCGAAGGCTTCCCCCACCGACATCGCGATGCGAATCACCCTCGCGAACCGGTCGGGCGACGATGCCCTGCTTCATGTGATCCCGCAACTCTGGTTTCGCAACACCTGGGCGTGGGGCCGGGAAGGCGAGCCGGGCTACGCGCGTCGACCGGGGATGCGGCTCGGCGCCTTGAGATGCGTGGCGATCGCCCATGAAGAAATGGGCCGGTACTTGTGGGAGGCCGGCGTCTCGTCGAGCGGCGTCGAGCCCGCATTGATGTTCACGGAGAACGAGACCAACATGCAACGGCTGTTCGGCTCCGCGAATCCGACGCCGTTCGTGAAGGACGCCTTCCACGAGCGCGTGGCCGGCGGACGACTCACCGCGACAAACCCCGCGAACGAGGGAACGAAGGCGGGCGCTCACTATCGCCTGTCGATCGGCGCCCGGGAGTCGGTCACGATCCTCCTGCGGCTCGCCGCCGAGACCGACGTTCAGGCCCGGCTGGGCCTGCGTCAGGTGGACGAAACGATTCAGGTGCGGGCCAGGGAGGCCGACCTCTTCTACGAATCCGTGCTTCCGAAACGCGTCACCCCCGACGAGAGGAATGTCCTCCGACAAGGCTACGCCTCGCTCCTCTGGTCGAAGCAGTTCTACAACCTCAACGTCGCCGACTGGCTCGAGGGAGATCCAAGTCAGCCCACTCCGCCCGCGAAACGGCTTACCGGCCGCAATTGGGACTGGTCGCATCTGGTGAACCACGACCTCATTTCCATGCCGGACAAGTGGGAATACCCCTGGTACGCGGCCTGGGACCTCGCCTTCCACATGATCCCTTTCGCCAGGATCGACCCCGGCTTCGCCCGCGATCAGCTCAGCCTCTTTCTGAGCGAGAGGTTCATCCATCCTTCGGGGCAACTGCCCGCCTACGAGTTCGCGTTTGGCGATGTCAATCCTCCGGTCCACGCCTGGGCCTGCCTCCGCGTCTTCGACATGAGCGGAAAAAAGGATCCGGCGTCGCGCGCCTTCCTGCGCGAGGTCTTCGCCCCGTTGGCGAGGAACTTCCACTGGTGGCGCGGTCTCGAACACGACGCGGACAATCGCCTCCTCAAGGGTGGTTTCCTGGGCCTCGACAACATCTCGGCCTTCGAGCGCGGGGTGACTCCGCCTCTCGGGGGATTCCTCGAACAGGCCGACGGATCGGGATGGATGGCTTTCTTCGCCCTCAACATGCTGGAGGCGGCAGTGGAACTCGGCCAGGATGATCCTTCGGCCTACGATGATGCCGCCTGCGAATTTTTCCAGCAGTTCGCGGATACGATCGAGACCGTGAACCAGCCGGAGGGCCGCGGTGTCTGGGACGAGGAATGGGGGTTCTATTTCGACCACGTCAACGTCGATGGTCACCGCACCCCGCTGCGGATCTGGTCGATGGTCGGACTGATCCCGTTCTTCGCGGTCCTGCCTCTCGAACGTCGGGCGCTCGAACATCTCCCCAAGCTCCAGGCCCGAGTCGATGCATATCTGAAGGCGAGGCCGCACATCGATTTCCCGCACGACCGCCGCGCCTCGGATCGGCGCGACCGGGCCATCCTGGCTCTGCCCTCCCGCGAACAACTGCTTCGCGTCCTCACTCACCTGCTCGACGAGAAATCCCTGCTCGCACCCACGGGCATAAGGTCGCTCTCCAAGCGGCACCAGATCGAGCCGTTCATTCTGCGCACCCCTGCCGGCGAGTACCGGGTTGAATATGCGCCGGACGATTCGAGGACCAAAGCCTTCGGGATCAACTCCAACTGGCGCGGCCCGGTGTGGTTCCCGCTCAACTACCTGCTCGTGGAAGCGCTGCGCCGTTATCACGACTTCTACGGCGACACCGTGCGCGTCGAATGCCCCACGGGCTCGGGCGTTTTCATGAACCTCCAGGAGGCGGCGATCGAGATCGAACACCGTCTCGCCTCCACGTTCCTGGCCGACCGCACGGGGCGGCGGCCGTGCCACGGGGACAATCCGCGCTACCGCACCGATCCACACTTCAAGGATCTCGTGCTCTTCTACGAATATTTCTCCGGCGACACCGGACGCGGGTTCGGCGCGTCGCATCAGACCGGGTGGACGACACTGGCGTTACGCTGTATCGAGGATGTGGCGACGCGAAGGGGGACCATAAAGCCATGACACAAACGACGCTCGAATGGCTCGAGGCGGACGGCCTCGGCGGTTTCGCTTCGCACACGAGAGACAACACCCGGACACGCCGCTACCACGCCCTTCTCCTGGTCGCGAAGAAGCCGCCCGCGGAGCGTCGGGTTCTGGTGAATGGCGTCGACGTCGTCCTCGATATGAACGCCGAGAGGCTGGCGCTCACGTCGCAGACCTACAAGCCGACGGTCGAGGCCGAGGTCCCGATCGTGCGTCACGAGGGCCATCCGGTCCGGGCGACCTTTGACGGCGCGGTCTTCCCGACCTGGACCTACGATCTCGGCGCGGCCGGGACACTGGAGCACACGATTTTCGTGCCCCGCGGATCGACGCTCGTGATCCTCCGCTGGCGGCTCACCACACCGCCCCAGGGCGCCGCACAACTCATCGTCCGCCCGTTTCTTTCCGGCCGGGACTATCACGCGCTCCATCACGAGAACACGGAGTTCGACTTCGCGCCCGTCCTGGATGAAGTCTCGGGACGGGTGGTCTTCAGGCCCTACCAGAGCGAGCCGGCTGTCACCGCTGTCTCGAACGGCCTCTTCGAATCCGCGCCCTACTGGTACCGTGAATTTCTCTACACGGCCGACCGCGATCGCGGCCTCGACTGCGTCGAGGATCTGGGCGCGCCCGGGACGTTTTCGTTCGATCTTGCCCAGGGCGAAGCTCTTCTCTTGTTCGGTACCGGCGACGCGATGCAGACACTCGAGGTCGCGACACTCGGCCAGCGGGTCGCGGCCCTCGAGGGCGTCGAACGGGCGCGAAGGAGAGACGCGGTCTCAGCTCTCGATCTCGCGGCGTCGGCCTACGTGGTCGAGCGAGGCCACGGCAAGACGATCCTCGCGGGCTATCCGTGGTTCACGGACTGGGGCCGCGACACCTTCATTTCGCTTCGCGGGCTGTGTCTCGCCACGGGGCGGCTCAAAGAGGCGCGGCGCGTTCTGCTTCAGTGGTCGGGCGCGGTGTCGTACGGCATGCTGCCCAATCGCTTCACCGACGATGGGGAGACACCCGATTTCAACAGCGTCGACGCTTCCTTGTGGTTCATCGTCGCCGTCCACGACCTGCGCGTGGCCGAGAAGGCGGCCGGGTATCACGCGTCGACCGTGGAGGAATGGCAGCTGGACGCCGCCATCCTCGCAATTCTGCGCGGGTACACAGCGGGAACGAGGCACGGCATTCGGATGGACGGGGACTACCTGCTCGCCGCGGGTGAGCCGGGGGTTCAGCTCACCTGGATGGACGCCAAGGTGGGCGATCACGTGGTCACGCCGCGGATCGGCAAGCCCGTCGAGATTCAGGCGCTCTGGATCAACGCCCTTCGAATCGGAGGGCAGATCGACTCCCATTTCGCGAAATGGTCGAACGAGGCCGAGATCTCCTTCAACAAACGCTTCTGGAACGAAGAGGCACGGTATCTCTACGACGTCATCGATTGCGACCACGTGCCGGGACGTTTCGACGGCCATATCCGGCCGAACGCGCTCTTCGCGGTGGGCGGCCTGCCCTTTGGCGTCCTGCACGGCGAACATGCGCGCGCGGTCGTCGATCTCGCCGAGGCGAAACTCCTGACCCCGTGCGGGCCGCGATCCCTCTCCCCGGACGATCCGCAGTACCGCGGGACGTATAGCGGCGGCGTGTGGTCACGGGACACCGCGTATCACCAGGGCACGGTCTGGCCTTACCTCATGGGCGCCTTCGTCGAGGCGTGGGTTCACACGCGAGGCGGATCGCAACAGGCCCGCCGCGAAGCGCGAGCGCGTTTCTTCGAGCCTTTCCTCAAAGCCCTCGACCCCGAGGGTTCCGGCCACCTCCCGGAAATCGCCGAAGGCGATGCGCCGCATGCTCCACGTGGCTGTCCGTTTCAGGCCTGGTCGGCGGGCGAGGCCCTGCGACTCGACCGCGTCGTGCTCCGCGGGGCATAGCGCCGAAACCGCCCGGCTCCCGCGGGCATCATAGGAATGTCATGTCGAAAGGCGGGTCGGTTGGCGGAAAAAAGTGCGTGCTAAGTTCAAATGATGGCGGCTCCCCCGATTCAGGAAGCGGACCTTCTGGATGGGCTCCGCTCGGGCCGAGAAGAGGCCTTCGAAACTCTGGTCCGCAACCACACGGGACGCATGTTGTCGGTCTGCCGAAGGATCCTTCGCAGCGACGAGGAGGCCAAGGACGCGGTTCAGGAGGCGTTCATCTCCGCCTTCCGCGCCATCCATTCGTTCGAGGGAGGCAGCCAGCTTGGAACCTGGCTGCACCGGATCGCGGTCAACGCCTCCCTCATGCGGCTGCGTTCGAAGAAACGGCGGCCCGAAGAACCGATCGAGGACCTGCTGCCCGCCTTCAAGGACGATGGCCACGCCGCGATCGATCCCATGGACTGGTCGCCCTCGGCCCTGCAGATGGTGGAAACGCGTGAGACCCGCGAGTTCGTGCGTGGCTGCATCGACCGTCTTCCCGAAATGTACCGGGTGGTCCTGCTTCTCCGGGACATCGAGGAACTCGACACCTCAGAAGCCGCACAGGTGCTGGGCGTGAGCGAGGGTGTGGTGAAGGTCCGCCTCCATCGCGCGCGTCACGCCCTTCGTCGGCTCCTCGCGGAGCGATTCGGGGAGGGCTCGCCAAAATGATGTGCCGCGATCTCTACGGCTTCCTCGACGAGTTCCTCGACCAGCGTCTCGATGTGACCACTCGCCTCAACTTCGAGCGGCACCTCGAGCGCTGCGCGGCCTGCCGGCGTTATCTCGCGACGTACGAGACAACGCTCAGGGTCGCGCGGGGGGCGGAGCACGCGGACGAGCCGGCGAACCTGGAAGCGCCCGCAGGCCTCATCCAGGCGATCCTCGCCGCGCGCGCGGCCGCGTTCCAGAGACAGCCCCCCGAGTAGGCGTCCTCAGCGCGTGCTCAGGAGCGCGCAGGCCTCGGCCGAACCCGCGTCACACGCGCTCTTGAGCAGCCGGTTCGCGTGATCGCGATCCACCGCGAAGCCCGTTCGGCGGAGCACCTGCGCCTGGCCGATACACCCTTCGGGGATGGACTCGGCGCACAACGATTCGAGCGTCTTCATGCCCCGCGCCTCGTTCTGGGGAACGCCCAGGCCCATGACCTCGAGAAAGGCGAAACGGCCGCAGCCCGCTTTGTCTCCGAAACCGCACGCGGTCTTGTAAGCGGTCGCGGCCTTTCTTCGATCCCGAGGAACACCGAAGCCCCCTTCGTACAGGGAACCGAGGGAGACGCACGACGTCGCCTGTTTCTCCGCGCAGGCCGCTTCGAGGGCGGGCACCGCACGAGCGCAGGCCGCGTTCTCGCGCTGCGCGAAACACTCTGTGATCGCGGCGGCATCCGCCGAATCCGTCCTGGTCTGCCCGAGATTCACCCTTCCCCCCTTCCCGGCCGCGCGGGTGGCGCCGAAAGCGCCTGCGGGCGGCGGGCCGAACTGCATGGTCCAGGGTTTGCCGCCTTTCGCCTGAGCCGTCTTGTTTCGAGTTGCGAAGGTCACGAATTCCTGGACCTTGTCCTTCTGGCTCGCGAGCTTCGCAAGATCAAGCGCCCGACGCGCGGAGGCGATGGCCGGGTCCGTCTGACGCGCATTCCACTGCGCGCGGGCCAGGGCCATCAGGGCATAGACATCCGAAGGCGCCTTGGCCGCGGCCTTCTTCGCGTGGTTCAACGCCGGTTCGGTTAGGCCGAGATCGCTCTCGACTTCGGCGAGATACGCCGCCGGCTCGAAATCCAGCGGCAGGTTCTGGTGTGCGAACTCGAGCAGGGCCCGCACGGTCTCGAGCCCCTCCCTGGTCATCTTCGGCCCCCACTGCAGCTGGGCAAGGCGATAGCGCAGATGCGGGTTTTGCGAACCTCGCTCGATCGCGGCCTCGATCGCCTGCCTCGACTCCGTGGTGCGTTGTTCAGCGTCCAGGAGAAAGGCCTCGATCTCATGGGGTTGCGCCAGGGTCGGATCGGCGAGCTTGACCTGTCTCAGCACGGTTCGAGTATCGACCGGCCGGTTCAGGGTCTGATAGACGGCCGCGCGCCGGAGCAGGGCCTCGGCGAGCGGCAGCGCCTTCACGCCAAACGCGGCCGGCGTCACGGAGGAGGCGAGGGGCAGCTTGAGCGGCGGGAATTTCTTGGACGCCAGGTGTTTCGCGAGGCCTGGATAGAGGGGGGTGATCCGACCCAGGGCGCCCGCGGCCGCGGCGGCCGTCTCTCGCGAGGAGAGTGACTGGAGCAACGCGTCGAGAGAGCGAGCGTTCCGGCCCCCTTCGCCCACAAGGAGGTAGTGAATGAAAAGCCCGGCCTGCGCGTCGAACTTCGAATCCCGGCCATGCCCTTCACGAAAGAAGTCGGCCGCTGGGAAAGGAGATGTCCCGGCTTCCTTGAGCTGCGCCATCATCCGGCCGGCGAGCATCTCCTTGTCCTTGATCCACGTGTCCGAAAGGAAGGAGACCAGGCCTCGCACAAGCCACGCGGGCGTCGCGTCATCGAGAGACCTGCCGACAAGATAGGCGACGCGGCCCTTCAAGTAGCCGCGGTAGGGGCTCGCCTGGGCGTCCGCGGGTTCCTTCGACCCCGCGCGGACCGCACCCACATGAGTGAGTACGCGTTCCCAATCACTGGCCCAGTAGGACGAGCCCGGATCGGAAGACGCACCGGCCTCGGCATCGGGTGCTAAAGACGCAACGAGCGCGGGATCCGGCGAAGCGAAGACGAGGAGGTGCGGATCCGCGCCTTGAGGAAGGCGGATCCAGGGAAAGCGCTGCTTGAGGCTCTTGTCGAACTGTGCGAGCTGGAAAAGGACTTTGACGCCTTCCTTCTCACCCGCATCCGTGACGACGGTGAAGAACTCTCCCGGCAGTTTCACCTCGTGCCAGGACTGGGCCGGCGCCGCCGCGTACATCGGCGCGCTGCTCAGCGCCCACAACAGCCCGGCGGCTGCGGCGAGAGGCATCCGCGGGCCTCGACGGCTCACTGGATTCCGAGCGTCTTGACGAGGAAGGCCCACTGATCCGCGCGCTCCTCGATGATCTTCGCGGTGGGTTTGCCCGCGCCGTGCCCGGCCTTCGTTTCGATCCGGGTGAGCACGGGAGCACTCCCCTTCTGCGCCGCCTGAAGGGCCGCGATGAACTTGTGCGAATGCGCGGGCACCACGCGATCGTCGTGGTCGCCGGTGGTCACAAGTGTCGCCGGGTAGGAGACACCCGGCTTCACGTTGTGAAGGGGCGAATACTTGAGGGCCACCTCGAAGTCCTCCTTGACGTCGGGGTCGCCGTAGTCGGATTTCCAGGCCCAGCCAATCGTGAACTTGTGATAGCGGAGCATGTCCATGACGCCCACCGCGGGGAGGGCCGCGCCGAAGAGTTCCGGCCGCTGGGTCATGACCGCGCCCACGAGCAGGCCGCCGTTGCTGCCCCCGCCGATCGCGAGCTTGGGGCTGGACGTGTACTTGTTCGCGATCAGCCACTCCGCCGCGGCGATGAAGTCGTCGAACACGTTCTGCTTGTTCTTGAGCCGGCCCGCGTCGTGCCACTCTTTTCCGTACTCGCCTCCGCCGCGCAGATTGGGCTGGGCGTAGACGCCGCCCATCTCCATCCACACGATATTCGCGGGCGAGAAGGCGGGTTCGAGCGAAATGTCGAAGCCGCCATAGCCATAGAGGTAGGTCGGATTCGAGCCGTTCAGGACCAGGCCCTTCTTGTGCACGATGAACATCGGGATCTTCGTGCCGTCCTTGCTCGCGTAGAACACCTGCCTGGTTTCGAAGGCGTTCGGATCGAAGTCCACGGTCGGCTGCTTGAAGACCGTGCTCGCCTTCGCCGCGAAGTCGTAGCGGAAGGTGGTGCTCGGATAGTTGAAGGACGTGAAGGCATAGAACGTGTCCGTGTCCTTCCGCTTCCCCGAGATCCCGGCCACGGAACCGATCGCCGGCAGGGCGATCTCACTCTCGAACGTCCCGTCGAGGGCGAAGAGCTTCAGCTTCTCGTGCGCGTCCGTGCGCCAGACCGTGACGAAACGGTTGGCGATGAGGCTCACCGAAGAAAGGACGTCGCGGTTCGGGCCCTGGGCGACGAGTGTCTTCCAGGCCGCGGGGTCGACCTTGCCTTTCTCGATCGCAACCACCCGGTAGCGCGGCGCGTCCTTGTCGGTCACCACGTAGAACGTCGCGCCGTCGTTGCCAACGACGTTGTACGAGGCATCGAAGGTGTCGAGGAAGGGCTCGATCTTTCCGTTTGGATCCTGAAGATCGCGCAGGAAGATCCGGTTCTCCCGGTTGGTGCCCTCGGACTGGTAGATGAGGAGCCAGCGACCGTCATCGGTCACGTCGGCGCCGAAACCCCAGTCGGGTTTGTCGGGACGCTCGTAGACCAGATCGTCCGCGCCCTGGGCCGTGCCCACCTTGTGGAAGAAGACCTTCTGATACTTGTTGACCGCGTTATACGCCTCGTCCTTGCTCATCGGCGCGTCATAGCGGGAATAGAAGAAGCCACTGCCGTCCTTCTTCCACGCGGCGCCCGAGAACTTCGACCACTTGATGGTGTCGGGCAGATCCTTGCCGGTCGCCACCTCGCGCACCTTCCACTCCATCCAGTCCGACCCCGAGGCCGACGTGGCATACGCGGCATAGCGTCCGTCCTCGGAGAAGGTGAGGCCCGAGAGCGCCACGGTGCCATCGGTGGAAAGTGTGTTGGGGTCGAGAAGAACCTGGGGTGGCGCGGTGAGCGACGTGGCTTTGTAGATGACGGCCTGATTCTGGAGGCCATCGTTCTTCGAGAAGATGGTCCAGGAGCCATGACGGCTCGGCACGCCGTAGCGTTCGTAGTTCCACAACTTCGTCAGACGTTCACGAATAGAGGCGCGCTTCCCGATCTTCTCCAGATAGCCGAACGTGACCTTGTTCTGAGCCTCCACCCAGGCCGCGGTCTCGGCGCTGTTGGGATCCTCGAGCCAGCGATAGGGATCGGCGATCTTCTGACCGTGGAGAACCTCGACCACGTCGCCCTTCTTGGTGGCGGGATAGGTCAACGTTTCGTTTTGAACGGCAAGAGCATCGGTCATGGACACCAGACTGAAACAAAGAGGCAGGACGGCGAGTTGGGGTTTCAAGGACGGCCTCCTTAAGAGGAAGATCGGAATGGCGATTATCGGCTGACGCCGCGGTCCGCGCCGAGGAGCCGAGGAAGGATTTCAGCGCTCTTCCCCTGGAGGAATCGGTGAAAGCGGGCGGTGTTCTCCGCGGCTTCGGCGTTGACGAGGATGGCCGTGCCGCCGGCTTCCCGGGCGAGGTTCACGAGGCCGGCGGCGGGCCACACCGCGCCAGAGGTTCCGACCGCGAGGAAGACGAGAGGCCGGTCCCGGTCGCGGCGCAAGAAAGCGTCGATCGCCTGGAGGTGTCCGGGATCGAGCATCTCCCCGAACCAGACGATGTCGGGCCTCAGGAGAGCCTTGCGACCCTTCGTCTCGCAGTCGTCGCAAGTCGGAAGCGCGCGACCGAGGTAACTCGCCTCGTCATGAAAAGGCTCGAGGTCGCACGCCCAGCATTTCGTCCGGAAAAGGCTGCCGTGAATCTCGATCACGCGCTCGGACCCGGCGCGCTGGTGCAGACCGTCGACGTTCTGGGTGACGAGGAGGAAGTGGTCTCCCATGCGGTTCTCGACCGCCGCGATCGCGCGATGTCCCGGGTTTGGCTCCACGGTCTTCGCCTGCTCGCGCCGCAGCGAGTAGAACTTCCACACGAGTTCGGGATCCCGCGCGAACCCCTCGGGCGAGGCCACATCCTCGACGCGGTGCTGCTCCCAGAGGCCGTTCGAGTCGCGGAAGGTGGCGAGGCCGCTTTCCGCGGAAACGCCGGCGCCGGTCAGGACAAGGAGACGCGCGTTCTCGAGATCCAGCGGGGCGTAACTCGGGTCACTTCCACCAGCTGTCATTGCCGATAGAAAAACGCGGCCAGTCTCTGTAGTCAAAGTGCCACCACTCCGTTTCGTACACCGTGAAGCCTTCACCCTCCATCGCCTCTCGAAGGAGCTGACGCAAGGCGCGCTGCCTCGTGGTCCCTCCCGCGTAGTCAGGGTAGGAACGAGGCGACATTTCATCGTAGAAGCCCGGCATCTCCACCGGCTTCTTCGTCTTGAGGTCGAAGAGGGTCAAGTCGATCGCGCAGCCGCGGTTGTGCTTCGAGCCCTTCGACGGATCGGCCACGAAGTCGCGCGAGGCTTCGGGTGTCGCGTTCCAGAAGACCCAGGTCACGAACCACGGCCGGTAGCCGTCATGGAGCATCAGGCCGTAACCCTTCGCCTTGAGCGCGCGATGAGCGCGAACGACCGCCTCTGCCGCGCTCCGCTGAAGCCTCACCTGCGCTTTGCCGTAGACCGGGGTGGCCAGAAAGTTGGCGCTTGTCGCATAGCGGACATCGAGAGCGATCGACTTGTCGAGCGAACGAACATCCACGAGATCGCTCTTCAGAAAATCGCCGGCTTCCTGGGGAGGCGAAAGAGACCGGGCCTCCCTCAGGAGTTCGGCGACCGGCCGTAACGGTGTGATCCGGAAAACACCCTCGGAACCACCGTAGTCGCGGCGGGGAAGAAACACGCTGCCAATCGAAATTCCCTGGACCACCGACTGAACACCCACGCCCTTCGTCTTCATCGCCGGAACGCCTCGATCGATCCGGAACTCCCCGATTCGGGCCGCTTCATAACGTGCGCCACCCAACTCGCGCACGGGTTCGAACGCCCGGCCGTCCGGACTCACCTCGAGCGCGCCCTGGGCCTCGCGAAGCACGAGCCGCGTACCGCCTTCGCCATATTCGCCCACCAGCGACTCGACCGCGGGCGACGGCCGGGGGGGCAGGGACAACGGCTGCGCCAAAGCGGTCGCGACGCCGAGGAAGACCCCGGCGATCGCGGCCACGCCGCTTCTACCTCTTAAAATCACCGCTCTTGCCTCCGGTCTTCGAATCGAGGCGGATGTCGCCGATCACCATCTTCTTGTCCGCGGCTTTCACCATGTCGTAGATGGTGAGTGCGGCGACCGACACGGCGTGGAGCGCTTCCATCTCCGCCCCGGTCTGGCCCCGGGTCTTCACGGTGGCGGTGATCTCGAAACCGTAGGGCCGCGGGATGATCACCACATCCACCTGCGAAAGCAGAAGGGGATGGCACATCGGTATCGCGTCCGAGGTCCGCTTCGCGGCCTGGATTCCGGCGAAACGCGCGACCGCGGTCACCGGCCCCTTCTCGAGGCTGTGCTCCCGGACCAGCGCCATCGCCGCCTTCGAAATCTGGATGCGGCCGGAGGCCTTCGCCTCGCGAACGGTTTCGGCCTTGTCGGTGACGTCGACCATGCGTGCGCGCGAGTTCCGCCCCACGTGCGAGAGCTTGGGCGCCGTCTTTTTGGCGGGAGCTTTGGGCATGACTTAAACCTCGAGGATGGAGGAAAGCGGATAAAGGAGAACGTGCTCTCCTGCCGCCATGGTTGTTTGCTCGGGCTCGAGCACGGCCAGAGCGTTGGCCATCGCGTGAGCAAGAGTATCGCCCGAACCCTGCGTGCGTACGGGCGCGGCACGAAGACTCCCCTCGCTCGCCGTCGCAACCACGGGGAGGTAGTTGCGACGACCGGAGCGATTCGTCAAAGGGGAGTCGAGGGTGGCCGCCACTTTCGGACGCAGGAACGCCGCGGCGCCCTGCATCTTGAGAAGAGCGGGACGCGCGAAGAGTTCGAACGTGACCTGGGCCGACACCGGGTTCCCGGGGAGGCCGAAAATCAGAGTATCGCCGTGCGTGGCGAAGACGAAGGGGGCCCCCGGCTTCACGCGAACCGCCGTGACATGGAGAGTGACGCCGATTTCGCCGAGGGTCGACTCAACGAAATCAAAGTCCCCTGCGGACACGCCACCGGAAAGGATTAGGGCGTCGTGGCCTTCTGAGAGGGCTCGTTCGATGGCGGCCCTGGTCTTCGCTGGCTCGTCCGCAACAACGCCTGCGTCGGTCGGCACTCCTCCGACTTCCCGGATCGCGGCCGCGAGTGCCGGGCCATTGGCGTTGCGAATCTGCGCGGCGCCTGGTCGCGAGCCCGGATCCACCACTTCGTCGCCGGTGACGATCACCGCGACACGCGGCCGACGTGAGACGACGGGCTCGGTCACGCCCACGGAAGCAAGCACGGCCAGATGGGCCGGGCCGAGGCGGAGGCCGGGCCGCAGGAGTTCAGAGCCCCTCGGGGCTTCGGAGCCTCGAGGCACGATGTTTTGACCCGCGGCTACGACCGCGCCGAGCAGGACTTCGTCCGCTCCGGCCATCGCGGTGCGCTCGACCTGGATCACAGCATCGGCCCCCTCGGGGACCGGAGCGCCGGTCATGATCCGCATCGCTTCGCCCGATCCGAGCGCGCGGTCGGGCCACACACCGGCGCGGATCTCGCCCACGACATTGAGCCTCGTCCCCTCGACGCTCACATCGGCCGACCGCACCGCGAATCCATCCATGGCCGCGCGGTTGAACGGGGGCAGATCCCGGTCCGCGACGACCGCGGCGCGCAGGATCCGCGATACCGCTTTCGCGAGGGGCGTCGCCTCCGCGCCAAGCGTCCGAACGCGTCCGAGGACCGCGGCCAACGCCTCGTCGACTGTGATCATTACCGTCCAATCGTACTTCCGGGAGTCGTTATGTCAGGTTCGTTGTCTGAAGCTGGAGCGGGCTCGCCACATGTTCGCGGAGAATCGCGGCGCCGCGCGGGCGAAGGCCAAGGCACCGTTCCCCGAGCGCAGGGGGCCGCGAGGCTCCTTTTAGGTCATCGCGGAGCGGCAGCTCCGCCCGTTCATAGGAGACGCCATGCGGCCCACGGAGACGAGGGGAACGCCCGGGTGCCTTGGCCGTAGCGACACCCGACGACGCGAATGGGCGCGTGCTTTCAGCGGCCCCGCGGGCCACCGCTACCAAGCCTGACGAGGATCGCTTCGTCGGCAGCCCCCCGGAAGGCCTCCTCGCGATGACGATGTGGGGGTCGCTCTACTGTCTCGGGAGTGGTTCGTGACTGGATCGCAATGCCGGAGGGGCTGACTCCAAACGCTATGCTGTCCGGTTATGAGCGCAACCCGACACGTCTTCGAGAATGGATTGACGCTCCTCGTTGAACCCCTGGCCCAGGTCCATTCGGTCGCGATCGGGGTGTTCGTCCGCCGGGGGTCGCGCCACGAAAACGATCGCGAGCGTGGGCTCGCCCACTTCATCGAGCACCTGGTCTTCAAGGGCACGGCTTCGAGGAGCGCCGAGCAGATCGCGATGGACGTGGACGCCATGGGCGGCCACATGGACGCATTCACCTCGAAGGAATACGCGGCCTTCCATCTGCGCGTTCTCGACACCCATGTGAACCGGTCCGCCGAGATCCTCGCCGACATCCTGGTGAACCCGCGATTCGACAAGTCGGATCTCGCGAAAGAGAAGACGGTCATCCTCGAAGAGTTCGCGATGGTGGACGACACGCCCGACGACGTCCTGAGCGAGATGTTCGCGCAGCGGCTGTGGCCCGATCACCCGATCGGCCGGCCGATCCTCGGCACGAGGAAGGCGCTCAAGAGCTACAGCCAGGACGATGTCCGACGCTTCTTCAAGAAGGTCTACGTGCCCTCGAACCTCGTTCTCTCGATCGCGGGACGGATCACCGAGAAGAAGGCGATCGAGCTCGCCACGCGTCTGTTCAGTTCGATTCCCAATGGCGTCGCTCAGACGCGGAGCGTGCGGCCGAGGACCCATCACGGCCTGATCCGCAGGCACAAGGAGACCCTGGCCCAGACTCATCTGTGCCTCGGTACGCTTGGCCCGGCCTCCACCCACGCCGACCGCTTCACCGGGCATGTTCTCGGCACGGTGCTTGGCGGCAGCATCTCGTCGCGGCTGTTTCAGAACGTCCGGGAGAAGCGCGGTCTCGTCTATTCGATCTCCGCCGGGCTCTCGGGCTTCATGGACACCGGCAGTCTCTCGATCTACGCCGCCACCTCGAAGGAGAGGATCGACACCGTGCTTTCGCTGATCAGCGACGAGATCAAGGGGCTGGTCGATCAGCCGGTGCCCAGCGACGAGTTGCAGCGGGCCAAGGACAATCTCAAGGGCGGCCTGATGTTGTCGCTCGAAGGCTCGGGCTCACGGATGGGCAACCTCGCGCGGAACGAGATCTACTTCAACCGCACCATTTCGCCCGAGGAAACGCTGCGGTCCATCGACGCAGTCACGAGCGACGACGTTTCGAAGCTGGCCCGGAAGATCTTCAGCCGCCCCCAGACGCTTGCCGTGATCGGAAATCTGAAGGGGGCCAAGCTCCGCATACCAGAGCTGGCATAAGTGCGCGCCGTTAAATTGGCTGGTAGTTGGGAAGACGGGGTTGCTTCGTCGCGTCCCGAAACGAATGGCTCCTCGCAATGACGAGAGTCCAATTGGCTTGGTAGTTGGCCTATGACAGCAGCAGCTCGATGTCTTCCCGCTTGAGGGACGCGATCGAACCCTTGTCTTCGCCCAGCAGCGTCTCCACCAGCTCGCGCTTCTTCTCCTGCAGTTCGAGGACCTTCTCCTCGACGGTGTCCGCGGCCACCATACGGTAGGCGAAGACCGGCTTCGTCTGGCCGATGCGGTGAGCGCGGGCGATCGCCTGCATCTCGACCGCGGGATTCCACCACGGGTCGAGAATGAAGACGTAGTCGGCGGCGGTGAGGTTCAAGCCGAGACCACCAGCCTTGAGGCTGATGAGGAAAAGCGGAGTCCGCGGATCCGACTCGAACTGCTCGACCACGGTCTTGCGATCGCGCGTGCTTCCATCCAGGTAGACATGGTTGAGGCCAAGCGCTTCGACCCGAGGCCGCAGCAACGAGAGGTAGGAAGTGAATTGCGAGAAGACGAGGGCCTTGTGGCCTTCGGCCGCCACCTCCTGAAGACGCGGGAGCAGAGCCTCGATCTTGGCGTCTTTGAAATCCCTGCGTCCCTCATCGACAAGGCCGGGACTGCAGGCGACCTGCCGCAGGCGCAGCAGGGCCTCGAGCACCTGGATCCGGCTCTTCGACAGGCCCTGGGTTTCGAGAAGCGCGGTGATCCGGAAGCGGTAGTGCTCCTTCATCTCCTCATACAGCTTCCGCTGTTCGACGCCGAGTTCGCAGTAGAGCGTCTCTTCGAACTTGGGCGGCAGGTCGGGAAGGACTTCTTCCTTGCGACGTCTGAGCACATAAGGCCTCAAACCCCGCGCGAGGATCTCGCGCTCGGGCCCCGTCGCCTTGTCGCTGGCCAGTTCAGTGAGGGCCACCGAGCCCGCGGCGAGGCTCGGGTTCAGGAAGGAGAAGATCGAGATGAGTTCCGACATCCGGTTTTCCACCGGTGTTCCGGAAAGAGCCAGACGATGTTTCGACCGGATCAGGCGCGCGGCGCGAGCCGATTCGGTGGTCGCGTTCTTGATGGCCTGGGCTTCGTCGAGGATGGCGTAGTCGAACGTCGTGGCCTGCCACCGCATGACGTCCGACCGCAGCGTCCCGTAGGTGGAGAGGACCACGTCCCAATCGTCGAAAGGACCGTGCGAACGAAGCGCGCTCGTGTGGTCCTTGACCTTGAGTTCGGGGGTGAAACGCGCGGCCTCCTGCTTCCAGTTGAAAACGAGAGACCGCGGAACGACCACCAGCGAAGGGCCGATTTTCTCGCCCGCGAGTCGCTTGAGGCGGCGGTCCTCGAGCAGGGCGAGGACCTGAATCGTCTTGCCAAGACCCATGTCGTCCGCGAGACAGCCGCCGAAACCGAAGTCCTGCAGGAAATGCATCCAGCCGAGGCCCTCGCGCTGATACGGACGCAGAGTGCCCTTGAACGTCGACGGCTCCACCCTCGGTTCGATCCGCTCGAAGGTCTTGAGCGCTTCCCGTGCGGTCTTGAAGGCAACGTCCAACTCGACGTCGGTTTCACCGGCCAGGATGGCTTCGAGAAGCGCCACCTGGCTCTTGGCGAAGCGGATGCCGTCTTCCTCCTCCTCACCGAGCCGAACCAGGCGGCCGTAACGCGCGACCAGGCGCTCGGGAATGAGGCCCTGAGATCCGTCAGCGAGGGTCAGCACGGTTTCACCGCGACGGAGCGCCTTGAGGAGGGCCGGCCAGGGCACCACCTCGTGTCCGAAATCGAGGCCGCCCTTGAGGTCGAACCAGTCGACGCCTGAAGACACGCGGAAACGAAGACCCACGTCGCGCTTCAGCTCGCGCTCGCGGAGCAGAACGCGGAAACCCTCATCGCCGAGGCGCGGAAGGAGGGCGGTGACTTCGGCGCTTTCGACGTAGAAGCCCTTGCCGTCGCGGGACACCGAAACGCCGAGATCCAGGAGCTTGCCGCGCAGCTCCCGCTCGACCGCCTCGTTGCGGGTGATGATCCTCTTGCCGGTGTGGTCGAGAACGCCCTTGCGCAGCGAGCGCGCCTCGATCAGTTCGCCGCCGTACTCGAAGAGGAGTTCGAGGGGAACGTCCGCCTCATCGCCTTGCCGGGGCAGGCGCTTCAGGCGCACCAGAGCAGAGGGCGTGCCCATGACCCGGTCGATCCCGAGGTCTTCGGGCAGGTCGATCTCCATGCCATTCGGCAGTTCCGCGATCTCTCGAAGCAGGCGATCCTGATGACGGCGCGGGGCCTCGATGGCGCCTCGCCTGACCAGATCGTCAACCCAGGGGAAATGTTCGGGCGGCTCGAGTTTCGCCACTGAGTTGCGAAAGACCACGATGCCGCCACGGGTGACCAGGTCGACTTCGGTCATCTTCACTCGTTCTTCGCCGCGAACCAGTTCGCCGGAAAGGGAGAAGGAGGCGACCGAAGCCCCGACCTGCAGTCGAAGCGCAAAGGGCGAACCATCGTCTATTCCAAGGAACGAGGTGGCCTCTTCCCGCTCGGGCGGATGACGCAGCACGAGCCTTCCCGTTTCGGCCATCAACGAGAGGGCCAGCCACTGGATCTCGGGGGCCACGCGGTAGCGCGCGGCCACGCGATGCACGTCGTGGAGCCGGAAACTCGAAGCGAGGTCGGCGTCACGGTCGGCGCCCGACAACATCATGAGAATCCGGCGATCCGCGGGATTGTGGAGATCGGAAGCGAGGCCGCGCCACGGGCGCGCGAACTTGATGCGTCCCCACTCGCGGTCCCGCTTCATCTCGCGGTGGGCGATGATGAGGACGAGGCCGCCGTCGCTCGAGGCCGAGGCCGCGGCGTCGATGGCGTAGAGGATCTCCGTGGGGGGCGCATCTTCGTGTGTCGTGTCCTGCTCACGAACCGCCGGTTGAGCCTGGGACTTGAGGGTCGCGAGGCGGAAACGCCAGTCGACCGAGGGGAGCCGGCCGGAGCCGTCCTCTTCGTCGATCTCGTCGAACGAGTCGGAGCCCGCGTGCTTCGCCGCGTTCAGCCCCTCGATCACCACATGGGTCCGATGAGGCACGATCTCGCGATCGGCTCCGACCTCATCGAGCGGCCGCGGGCCGGTCTTTTCCGGCTGGCCGAAGCCGTGGCCGCGCGCCGCCAGCATCGACGCCAGGACATGAGCGCAGGCCCCCGACTTGCCGTCGGGGCACGTGCACGAAATCTGGAAGCGGTCGGCCCGGCGTTTGATCACGACGCGCTCGGTGTTCGCGTCCTTGACCGAAGTGGTGAGGAAAGTGTCCTCGATGGCCAGGACCTCGACGCGGCCGGAGGCGAAAAGCCGCTGAGCCTCGTCGCGAACTTCCGGCGTGAAGACTTCTGAGAACGCCTTGATCATCGAGACTTCCGGAACGCCAGACGGGCTTTGGGCATCCGGGTAGTTTAGCGACTCGCCCCCATTCCCCGCGAATCCGTCCCGTCATCGTCCTGCGCGCTTCGCAGTGCGCGACGCATGCCAGACCCGATCCGCTCCGATGGCAGAGATGGCGGGCACCAGGGAGGTCATAGAGAATGGGCGAGGCAGAGGAGACGGCATGAAGGCACGCACCGCGGGCATCAGCAGGGTCTTGTGGCAGATCCTCTTTCTGAATGTGATCGTCGCCGCGGCCAAGGCGGCCTGGGGGATCATCAGCGGTTCCACCGCGATGCTCGCGGACGGGATCCACTCCTTCACCGACGGCTCGGGAAACATCGTGGCGCTCATCGCCATGAAGGCGGCCACCAAGCCCCCAGACGAGGACCACCCCTACGGCCACCACAAGTACGAGTCGTTCGCGAGCGCCGCCATCGGGCTGATGCTGTGCTTCGCCGCGTTCCGGGTAGTGAGTGGTTCGGTCAAGGCACTCACCGCCTTCGCGCAGACCGGCGTTCACCCGAGAGTCGAGGTGACGGCCACTTCCTTCGCGGTCATGCTCATCACCCTCGGCATCAACATCTTCGTGGTGTGGTACGAGACCCGACGCGGAAAGGAACTCGGGAGCGACGTCCTGCAGGCCGACGCCCGACACACGCTGTCGGACGTCTGGGTGACCCTCGGGGTCATCGTCTCTCTCATCCTGGTGAAGGCGGGCGTGCCCATCGCCGACCCGATCGTCGGCCTCTTCGTGGCCATCGCCATCCTCTGGGCCGCCGTCGAGGTGTTCAAGGGCGCGCACACCACCTTCTCGGACAAGCAGCGACTGGACCCCAGGGACGTGGCGAAGGAGGTCCTGGCCTTCGAGGGTGTGAGGGGTTGTCACAACATCCGGTCCCGGGGGACGGGCGCAATCATCCACATGGACATGAGCATCCTCGTGGATCCCGCCATGACCGTGGAAAAAGGACACGCCATCGCCCGCGACCTGGAACGGCGCCTGTGCGCGGCGTACGAGGGCCTCGCGGATGTCGTCATCCATGTCGAACCGGATGACGAAGATCAGCGAAGCCGATCCGCCACGTAGCGGCGGCCACCGCAGGGGCTGGGATTCAAAGCCCGCCCTTGCCCATCAGGGCCAGGAGCACACCGCCTGCCACCACACTCGCGATCTGCCCGGCGGCGTTGGCGCCCATGGCGTGCATCAGCACGAAGTTCTCGAAATCGTCTTCCTGCGCCACCCTCTGCACCACCCGCGCCGCCATGGGGAAAGCGGAGATGCCGGCGGCGCCGATGAGCGGGTTGACCTTGCCTCCGCTCAGCTTGTTGAGCAGCTTCGCGAACAGCACACCGGCCATCGCGTCGACCGCGAAGGCCACGATTCCGAGCACGAGGATGGCGAGGGTTCGGGGCTTGAGGAACTCGGCGCCCACCATGGTGGAGCCGATCGCGAGACCGAGGAACAGGGTCACGGTGTTGGCGATCTCCTGGGCCGAAGCTTTGGTCAGCCGTTCCACGGCGCCCGATTCCTTCATCAGATTCCCGAGCATCAGCATGCCGATCAGGGGCGTCGCGAAGGGAACCAGCGTCCCCACCACCAGCGTCACCAGGATCGGAAACAGGATGCGCGTGCGGCGGCTGATCGTGCGCTGGCTGTACGGCATGCGGATCAGGCGTTCCTCTCTGGTGGTGAGCCGCTTCATGATCGGCGGCAGGATGATGGGCACGAGGGACATGTAGCTGTAGGCGGCCACCGTGATGGGCCCAAGAAGGTGCGGGGCCAGGAGTCCGCTCACATAAATCGACGTCGGGCCGTCGATGGCGCCGATGATGCCGATCGAAGCGGCCTCGGGTCGCGTGAAGCTGAGCACCAGCGCTGCCAGCAGGGTCAGGAAGATGCCGAACTGTCCGGCCGCACCCAGCAAAACCAGGCGCGGGTTCTCGAGCAGCGGCCCGAAGTCGGTGAGCGCGCCGATGCCGATGAAGATCAGCAGCGGAAACAGCTCGTTGCCCACGCCCATGTGGTAGAGGATCTTCAGCATGCCCTCGTCGCCGACGAGCGGCGACAGCGGCAGGTTGGCCAGCAGGCAGCCCGCGCCGATGGGCAGCAGCAGCAGCGGCTCG
>CAYNHK010000047.1:0-25320 GCA_964396875.1 uncultured Acidobacteriota bacterium
ATCCTCGAAGTTCTGGGGGATGTACTCCTTGTCCTCGTAGAAGAAGACGTAGGGCGAATCGTCGACCACGGTCGCGGGCGTGATGGGCGGCAGGGCGGGATCGTCGAGCGTGGCTTCAAAAGCGGCCAGGTAGACGAAGGGCTTGAAGGTGGAACCGGGCTGTCGCTGCGCCTGCACCGCCCGGTTGAACTGGCTCTGGGTGTAGGAGCGTCCGCCGACCAGCGCGAGGATGCCTCCCGTCTTCACGTCGAGGGCGATGAGCGCGCCTTGAAGTTTCATCCCGTCGGGGCGCTTCAGTCTGGCGTCGAGATCGGCGAGACCCGCCTCCATCGTGTCCTGGGCCACGCGCTGAAGCCGCAGGTCGAGCGTGCTGTCGACCTTGAGATTGTGGAACCCGCTTTCGCCGAAACGGGTCTTGAGGTCGCGACGCACCAGATCGATGAAATAGGGAGCGTCGAGGCCGGGGCTCGATCTCGATTTCACCACGATGGGCTCGGCGGACAGGCGCTCGAGGTCGGCCGCCGTGATGAAGCCCTCGTCGGCCATGGCCCGCAGAACCACGTTGCGACGGCCCTTGGCACGCTCGGGATGCCGCATGGGGTTGTAGGGGTTGGGGGATTGGATCATGCCCGCGAGGAGCGCCGATTCGGTGACGGAGAGATTCGAGATGTCCTTCTGGAAGAACACCCGCGCGGCCTCGCCCATGCCGTTGATGTTGAACGAACCCACCTGACCGAGGTAGATCTCGTTCACGTACAGCTCGAAGATCTCCTTCTTGGAGGCCCGCCGCTCCAGGACGAAAGACAGCGCCGCCTCCTGGATTTTTCGCTTGGGCGTACGGTCCGGAGTCAAGAAGAAGTTCTTCACGAACTGCTGAGTGAGTGTGCTTCCGCCCTGCAGATTGCCGCCGGGCTTGAGGTTTCGCAGCGCGGCGCCCACGATCCGGAAAGGATCGAACCCCGGGTGCTGGAAAAACCGGCGATCCTCGATCGCGAGAACCGCCTCGACGAGGTGTCGCGGAAGTTCGTCGTACTTCACGAAACGGCGCTTCTCCCGCTCGGCTCCCTCGAAGAGGTACGAGATCAGCGCGGGCTCGAGGGTCAGGACCTTCAGGTCCTTACCGGGGGGGACGGGGTTGATGGCCTTCACGATCTCGCCCACGTTCTTCTTCGTGTCGAAGACCACCTCGACCAGCTCGGCAGCAGGCGGTTCGGGGCCCTCGCCGGGCGCCGGAGCGGGGGCCGCGGCGCGGGGCCGGACCAGGATGCTCTTTTCGGAAAGACGGAACTCGCCCGGCCCGGGCTCCGGCAAGGCAGAGTCCTGATACGCGAGGGCGTTCAGGATCGAGATCAATGCCTCGGGGTTCATCCGGTCGTTGGTGCGGATCGAAACCGGCCGGGAATAGACGCGCGTGGGAACCCGGTTTCTCGCTTCCTCGAGCCGCCCATCCACCAGAGTGCTGCTGCGCACGAAGACCCATAGAAAGAACGCGAAAAGGCCGGCGAGGGGCAGGGTGACCAGGATCAGCAGCAGCACCCCGGCCTTCAATCGGCGGTTCGAGTAGACTTGCCGGCCGGAATCCCCCTTGGATGTGCTCAAGGTCGCGAGTATAGCGACCCCCCGAGAAGAGGCTTGCTACGGGGCCTTCACACCAACAAACTCAAAACCGCTTCAGAGGAACACCCCTTTGCGCCTTCTCCGCCGATTCATATCCGTGGCCGCGTTCGCGGCTCTCTCGTCGAACGCCGCCGCCCAGACCGGTCCCATGTTGACCCCGAGCGCGTTCATTCCCGCTCCCGGCCACGTGAGCCTCGACATTTTCGGTCTCACCATCGGCAAGGAGCCCAACTACCTGAGCTTCGCCGAGAAGGGTGTCCTGCAGCTTCGTACCCGCGTCGACGGTCCGGTGTTTCGCCTCAGCTATGTGCCATCGGAACGCGCGGAGTTCACCGCGGAGTTCAACGCCCAGACCTTCGCTATCAAGGATCCCCGTTACAACGAGACTATCTCCGACTTCGGTGATGCCACCCTGCGCGCGAAACTCGGTCTGAAGAAAGGTGAGGTATCGGTGTCGCCGGCCGTCGCTTTCCAGTTCGAAGTGACCCTGCCGAACACGAGTTTCGGCAACGGACTCGGCCCCAACACGATCCGCCTCGACAGCGGTCTCCTGGTCGGATACAGGACCGAGAAGGTGACGGTCTCGGGCAAGGCGGGTCTCTCGATCCAGGACGAGCCTCTGCGCCAGCATGAGCAGCGCGACTTCGTCTCGCTCTCAGGCTCGCTTGCTTACAAGGTCACCGAGAGCATCGAGGCGTTCGGAGATTTCGGAGGCTACCTGGGCGACGGTGTTCCGGGCGCCATCGCCAAGCGCGAAGCGCGGGCCGGTATCCAGTATCAGCGCAGCCTCTTCGGCAAGGAGACGAAACTCTTCATCGCCGGCCGTCGCGGTCTGGTCGATTTCCAGGGCAAGTGGGGCGTCGTAGCGGGCCTGTCGATGACCCTGCGCCCCGGCGTAACTCCGTAGCTTCAGACCGCTCCGCGCGTCGCACCCCGGCCGCTCCCTTTGGAGCGGCCGTTTTCTTGTCAGCCGATGGTTTGGACTTTCAGCAGATTCGTTGCACCCGCGGTGTGGCTCTGTCCGGCCAGGATGATGATCCGGTCACCGGTGGCGATGAGCCCGGCCGAGCGGAGGGCCTGTTCGCCCGCGAGGAGCAGGCCGTCGGTATCGCCGACCGAAGGAAGCAGGATGGGGATCACGCCCCATTGCAGGGCAAGGCGACGGTGTACCTTTTCGGACGGTGTGATCCCGGCGATCCTCGCCCGGGGCCGGAAGCCCGAAACGTGGCGCGCGGTGGAGCCGGTCTCGGTGAACGCCAGAATCCATGGCGATTGGAGTTCGAGGGCCACGAGCGAAGCCACGCGAGCCAGGGCGCGCCCCACCGCGGAGCCCGACGAACCCGCGAGCCGCACCGGACTCTGGAACTCGTCGTTCTCCTCGGTGTAGTAGGCGATCCGCGCCATGGTCTCCACGGACTCCACCGGGAAATGCCCCGAGGCGGTTTCCGCGGAGAGCATCACCGCATCGGTCCCGTCGAGAATCGCGTTGGCCACGTCCGAGGCCTCGGCGCGCGTGGGCCGCGCACGGTCGATCATGCTCTCGAGCATCTGGGTCGCGGTGATCACCGGTTTTCCCGCGGCGTTCGCCATGGCGATGATTCGCTTTTGAAGGGTCGGGACCTCTTCGGTCGAAAGCTCCACGCCGAGGTCGCCGCGCGCGACCATCACGCCATCCGCTTCTTCGAGGATGTTCTCGAGGTTGTCGATGGCTTCGCGCTTTTCGATCTTGGCGATCAGGGGCGCGTCCCCCCCAAGCGTCCGAATCAGTTCCTTCGCTTCGCGGAGGTCCTCCGGGCGGCGCACGAAGGAAAGGGCCACGAAGTCGACGCCGAGGGAAAGGCCGAAGGCTAGATCGGCGCGGTCCTTCTCGGTGAGGGCCGGAATCGACAACGACACCCCGGGCAGGTTCATGCCCTTGTTCGACTTCAACACGCCGCCGTGGATCACTTCGCAGTTGACCCCGTGCTCCGTCGTTCCCAGCACCCGAAGCTCCAGGTTGCCGTCGTCCAAAAGGATGGTGTCGCCGGGCTTCACGTCCCGCGGGAGCGGCTCGTACGTGGTGCCGATCCGTTCCGGCGTGCCCACCACCGCTTCGTCGTTGGTGATCACCAGTGTGCGTCCCGTCTCGAGGACGATGCCTTCGGGCAGTGCGACCTTGGTGGTTCGGATCTTCGGCCCGGAGAGATCCTGGAGGATCGCCACCGCGTCGCCCCGCCGCTTCGCGATGGTGCGGATCAGGTTGAACGTGCGGGCATGATCTTCGTGGGAGCCGTGGGAGAAGTTGAGCCGGAATACCGTGGCGCCCGCGGCGATGAGCTGGTCGAGAACGGCTTCGGTGGATGAGGCAGGGCCAATCGTGGCCACGATCTTGGTTCGTCGCATTGTCTTGAGCGCAAGTATCCCATCTCCAACTGAAGAGGACTCGACCCCGGCTCATAGACTGCAAGGTCTCGATGTCTTCCACCCTGGTCGTCCTTGTGCTCCTCGCCGCTTTTGTGGGCTTCAGGTTCCTGCCCGGCAGGATCACGGGCCGGGAACGTCCGTCGTTCCGGCAGCAGAACATCTTCGCGGGCCGTCTCACCGAAGGACTCCTGCACGCGCTCATCTCGGACCGCGGTTTTCTGCGGGCCGATACGCGGATCGCCTCGGTGGAGGGTTCGGCGGTGATCCTCGACCGCGATGGGGCGTGCGGGCGACTTGTCCTCTACCCAGCCCTCGCCTTCGGCCGCGACGCCGATCTGCCGGGTCTGCGTGCCGCTGCTTCACGTCACCAGGGTGACCGTGCCGCTACCCTGGTGGTGGTGGGAGGCGGCGAGGATTTTTCGCGCGACGCGTTTCTTGCCGCCTCTCCCATGCGCGCGCTCCATATCGACGACGCCGGCCGGCTGCGCGAGGCGAGGCGAGGCTTCAAGACCGCGGCCCCGCGGCTCATCGTCGAAAACGCGCTCGACCGGCTCGAGACCGATCTGAAACAGGGAGCGTTTCCGACGATCGGCTTCGATACCGCCCGAAGCCTCGTGGCCGAAGACATGGAGGGCGAGCGACGATCGACTCCACCGTTCCGCGGCGTCGTGACCTCGGCGCTCACCGTCGCGATCCTTGTGTGCTTCGCGATCGAAATCGCGATCAGCCGCGACTCGATCCGCGGCGTCGGCGCAGCCCTCTCGGTCGTCTACCGGATGGGCGCCATTCATCAGGCTGCGGTGCTGGACGGCGAGTGGCAGCGCCTCATCGCCGCGCCCTTCCTGCATTTCGGCTTTCTCCACCTGGCCATGAATGGTTGGGCGCAATGGTCGCTCGGCGCGCCCATCGAGTTCCTGGTCGGGCCCTGGAGGTTCCTGGCCCTTTGGACGGGCAGCGCCCTCGGAGCGTCGCTGACTTCCCTGATGGTGAATGGGGACAGCATCTCCGCCGGCGCCTCCGGCGCCATTTTCGGCCTGCTGGGCGCCTTCACCAGCTTCATCTTCTTTCGCAAGGACATCCTGCCCCAGCCCGTGCCTCGTCCCCTTCGCAACGGCGTCCTGGCGACCCTGCTCCTGAACGCGATGATCTCGTTCATTCCCGGGATCGACATGGCGGCGCACGCCGGCGGCTTCATCACCGGCGCGGTGCTGGCGCTTGGCGTGGTGAGGCGGGACCGGGCGGATCACGCGCGACCGGCGCCCAAGGGACCGCTGAGGCTCGCGGTGGCCGCGATGGTTCTTCTGGGCGTCGGCATTACCTCGGTCCAGCAACGGGCGGATCAAACCATGAGCGTGCCCGGAATCGGGGCCGAGCGACGTGTCGGTGATGTGTCGCTTCCCATTCCCACCGGTTTCAATGTTGCGGAGCGGCGGCTCGATGGCCTCACGGTTCTGGAGATCGAGGCGGGGCCGGCTTCCCCTTTTTCCGTGACGTACAAGGTAACGGAGGCCCAGACCGACGAGCAGACCGCGGCGCGGACTCTTCCTTCCCTTCGCACCCAGGCGGCCCCGGCAGGACCCTCCGACTGGATCGCCCTCTCGAGAGTGGGGGTCAGCGGCGTGCGGGGTATCGAGATCGTGGTGGTTGCCCCGTCCTCGGCCCGGGCCAAGGCCGAGAGGCTGGGGGCAGTCCTCGCCGACCGCATTCGTTGAACGCCGGCCTCTGGTTAGACCGTTGCTGTTCAACGAACAGAACTTCAAAAATTTGAAGTTGACCGTTTCTTCTTCCTACTTAAGGGTTAGCATTAGGAGAGCGGGTTCAGCGCGTTCGTTCTGTTGGACGGACTAGGCGCGCCACCCATGGAGAAAACCCTCAAGGTAGGAGCGTTATGACGCGATTGAAAGCACTGTTGTTCAGTTTATTGATTCTCACATTCGGAGGACCCATTTTTGCCCAGGAGCAGAGCGGGTCCATTCAGGGCGTGGTTAAGGACGCGTCGGGCAGCGTGATCCCTGGAGCCACGGTCGAAGCCAAGTCCGTTGCCGGCTCGACGTTCAGCACCACCAGCGGCTCGGATGGAGCCTTCCGTTTCCCCTCCCTCCCGGCGGGCAAGTACATCGTCACCGCGAGCCTCGCGGGATTCACCACGGCCCGGTTCGAGAACGTGACCCTCTCCCTCGGCCAGACCCTCAAGACTGACTTCAGTCTCAAGGTCGGCGGGCAGACCGAGCAGGTGGAAGTCACCGCCGAAGCGCCCATCGTCGACATGAAGCAGACCGCCCGCATCACCAGCTTCCGCGACGAAGCCATCACCAAGATGCCCAAGGGTCGTGACTTCACTTCTCTCGTCACCCAGTCTCCCGGCGCCAACTCCGAGAGCAAGCTCGGCGGCATCTCCATCGACGGAGCGTCCGGCGCTGAGAACCGCTACATCATCGACGGCGCCGAAACCACCAACATCCAGAACGGAACCTCGGGCAAGGCCCTCATCACCGACTTCGTCGACGAAGTTGAAGTGAAGTCGTCGGGCTACACCGCCGAGTACGGCGGCGCCACCGGCGGCATCATCAACGCCGTGACCAAGAGCGGAACCAACGCCTGGCGTGGCGAGGTGGGCGGCTACTTCGGTTCCAGCAGCCTCAACGGCGATCCGCGCCGGGTCCTGCGCATCTCTCCGAGCAACGCTCAGGCCGCGGAGTACATCACCTATCCCAAGGACGACTCCACCCGCATCGAGCCCGGCTTCCAGATCGGCGGCCCCCTGAAGAGCGAGAAGCTCTGGTTCTTCGCCGGCTACCAGCCCGCGTTCATCGACACCGACCGCACCGTGGATCGCACCACCTCCTCGAACGCCGGCGCCGCCAGCATTTCGAAGAGCCAGAAGTCGCGGGTGCAGTACCTCACCTCGAATATCACCGCCCAGCTCTCGCAGAAGTTCCGCGCCCGCCTGTCCTACAACCGGAGCACGTCCAAGACCGAGGGACTCCTCCCGGCCCTCGGCGGCACTTCGTCGGCGACTTCGAATTTCGACGTCACCTCCACGTTCCCCAACCAGTCCATCTCGGGCAACATTGACTACGTGCGCAGCTCTTCGCACTTCATGAGCGTCCGCGGCGGCTACTACCTTTCGGACGTCAAGGACGAAGGGATCTTCCAGGGTCCCCGCTACCTCTTCAGCGTGGGCAACGTGGGCCAGGCCGGCGTGCCCGCGCAGTTCCAGCAGCCGACGAACTACTCCACGGTTCCGACCAACAACGCGCGGCAGTTCGACAAGCAAAAGCGCCTGAGCGTCCAGTTCGACAACTCGAACTTCTTCTCCGCCGGGGGACAGCACGCCATCAAGTTCGGTGTTCAGATCGACCGCGTTGGCAACGAAGTCCTGACCGGCGAGACCGGTAATCTGGTCCGCCTCTTCTGGAACCGCTCCCTCGCGGGCGCGACCGGCACGTATGGCTACTACCAGGTCCGCAGCAACGGCGTGAACCCCAAGCAGGGCTTTGTCACCCAGGGCGACGTCAGCAGCAACAACATCGGCCTGTTCGTCCAGGATGCATGGTCGGTCAACGATCGCCTGACCCTGAACCTCGGCCTGCGCAGCGAGCGTGAGGACGTGCCCTCCTACACCTCTGCCGACGGCACACTCCCCGTGGCCATCCACTTCTCCTTCAAGGAGAAGCTGGCTCCGCGCCTCGGCGCGGCGTGGGACGTCAAGGGTGACGGCAGGTGGAAGGTGGCCGCCAGCTGGGGCATGTTCTACGACATCACCAAGCTCGAGATGCCCCGTGGCAGCTTCGGCGGCGACAAATGGCTCGAGTACTACTACAGCCTCGACACCCCCGACTGGACCAACCTGGCGAGCGGCGCTTCCTGCCCGCCCGCCTGCCCGGGCCGACTGCTCCGCGGACCGATCGACTTCCGTCACCCGAGTAACGCTCCGGGCGCCAACACCGTCGATCCGGACATGAAGCCCTTCCGGCTCCAGGAAGCGGTGGTCGGTGTCGAGCATGAGTTCTCGTCCAAGGTCTCTCTCTCCGCCCGTTATGTCCACAAGCAGATCGACGTGGCGATCGAAGACATCGGCTCCCTCGACGCTCAGGGGAACGAGATCTACACCATCGGCAACCCGGGCTTTGGCGCGGCCGCCCAGACCGGTTTCGGCCCTGCCTTCCCCAAGGCGGTCCGCGACTACGACTCTGTCGAGTTCACCTTCAACAAGAGGATGGCCGACAACTGGAGCCTGCGCTCGAGCTACCTGTGGAGCCGCCTGTACGGCAACTACTCCGGTCTCGCCCAGTCCGACGAGAACGGCCGCACCAGCCCGAACGTCGGCCGTGGTTTCGACTACCCGCTCATGGCCTTCGGCCAGGACGCGAAGCCGGTCCTCGGCGTGCTTGCCACCGATCGCACCCACCAGTTCAAGACCCAGTTCATCTACGACACGTTCGTGACCGCGGGCCTCAACTTCTACGCGGCCTCCGGCATCCCCATCACGCGTGAAGCGGCCTTCGTCACCGGCAGCGGTTTCCCGATCCAGTACCTGGGCCGGAACAGCGATGGCCGAACCCCGTTCTTCACCCAGCTGGATCTGTTCCTCCAGAAGGAACTGAAGCTCTCGGGTGACAAGCGGATCGTGTTGAACGTGAACGTGCTCAACCTGCTCGATCAGGACACCGTGACCAACCGGAATCCCACGTATCTGGGCGCCGGTCAGCAGGTGAACATCAGCGAAGCGGACTTCTTCAAGGGCTTCGACGCGCAGGCCCTGATCTCCGCTCAGCGGCTGGTTCTGAACCCCCTGTTCCTCAAGGACAGCGAGTTCCAGGATGCCCGCGCCATCCGCATCGGAGCGAAGTTCATCTTCTAAGGAGCCCCACTGGTCCTTAGACCAGGCGCTTCCCGCAACGAACCGCGGGGAGCGCCTTTTTTGTTGTTCGACCGTTCCTGTTCAATCAGTAGAACTTCAAGAATCTGAAGTAGCCCATTTCTTCCCCCTGCTTAAGGGTTAGCATCGGCGAAACGGGTTCAGCGCGTTCGCTCTATTGGACGAGTGTGAAGCGCCACCCACGACGACAACCTTCAGGGTAGGAGCGCTATGACGCGATTGAAAGTACTGCTGTTCAGTCTGTTGATTCTCACTTTCGTTCAACCAACTCTCGCTCAGGAGCAGAGTGGTTCCATTCAAGGCGTTGTTCGCGACGCTCAGGGTGGCGTGGTTCCGGGCGTGACCGTCGAGGCGCGCAGTTCGAGGAACGCCGGTGTTGTCACAAGCATCACCGACACCAATGGGACCTTCCGTTTCCCGGCGCTGCCCCCAGGTAGTTATGAGTTCACCGCGACGCTCACCGGCTTCACCCCGGCGAAGTCTTCCGCCACCGTCACTCTCGGCCAGATGCTGAGAGTCGACCTGACCATGCGCATCGGGTCCATGACCGAAACGGTTCAGGTCACGGGCGAAGCACCCCTGATCGATACCAAGGCAAACGCGGCCACGGCGACGATCAGCGAAAAGATGATCGAGACCATGCCGAAGGGTCGCGGTCTCCTCAGTCTTCTGACCCAGATTCCCGGTACCAACAACGAGAACGCGGGTACGGTCGGCGGTGTGTCGCAGAGCCGCGCGGGCGGTCTGATGATCGACGGCGCGACCGGTTCGGAGAACCGCTATCTAATCGACGGCGTCGACCGCACCAACGCGCGCACGGGCACCGCTTCGGCGATCAGCGGCACGGAGATCATCGCGCAGGACTTCGTCGAGACCGTCCAGGTCAAGCAGTCGGGCTACAACGCCGAATACCAGGCGGCTCTCGGGGGCGTGGTCAGCGTCATCACGAAGAGCGGCACCAACACCTTCCACGGAAGTGCTGGCGCCTATCTGAGCAATTTCGACTGGACCGGCGATCCCCGCGCCCGTCTGCGCGCACTTCCGAGCGACGCGTCGCGTTCGGAGTACATCACGATTCCGAAGGACAAGGAGTACAACCAGAACTACCAGGTCGACCCCGTCTTCACTCTCGGCGGCCCCATCATGCGCGACAAGGCGTGGTTCTTCGTCGGCTACGGTCCGCAGTACTGGCGTCAGGAGCGCACGGTCACCTGGCGCACGCCCGGGGCTTTCGCACCGACGCAGACCTTCGACATCGGCGATCCCTACCAGCGCGCGCTGAACTACAACATCCGCACCCAGGTCACCTCGAAGCTGAGCGTGCGCGCTACGGGCTACAACGAGCGTCTGCGGGGCGGCCTTGGTCTCCCCGCGGTCGAGCCCGACGGCACCAGCACCGCGAATGCGGCGACCTGGAACCCGCGCTCGCTGATCCGCGGGGATGCGAAGAGCGACGGCTACAGCGCCATCGCCGACTACACCGCCTCCAGTTCGCTCTTCTGGAATGTCACCGCTTCGACCTTCAAGTCGGACAGCTTCAGTGTGGGCACCTACAACCAGGGAATCCGCCGGACGTTTTCGACGACCAACGTTGGTCTTGCAGGCGTACCGGCGAACCTGCAGCAGATAACCGGATTCGCGGATGGTGCGGCGAACACATTCAACGCGCAGGACCAGTACACGCGCAGCAAGATCTCTTCCGATCTGACCTGGTTCAAACGGGCCAAGGGCGACCATGCGATCAAGTTCGGTTTCCTGTACGAGCGCATCGGCAACGTCGCGAACCTCGGCCAGCAGAACACGAACATCGCCCTCAGCTGGAACTCGACCTACGCCACGCTTTCCGGGGGTTCGGCACGTGGCCAGTACGGCTTCTTCACGGCCTCCCGTTCCTACACCGGCGGGGACGTCAGGGAGACGAATCTGAGCTTCTTCGCCCAGGACCAGTGGACGGTGAACGACAAGCTCACCCTCAACTACGGCCTGCGTGTCGAGCGGGAAGTGATTCCGTCGTACAAGCCGGAGAATCCCGGCATCGAATTCGGCTGGGGCGACAAGCTGGCGCCTCGCCTGGGCTTCGCGTATGACATCAAGGGCGACGGCAAGACCAAGGCGTATGGCTCGTTTGGCACCTTCTACGACAACATGAAGCTCGAGATGCCGCGCGGCGCCTGGGGCGGCGATCACTGGATCGACTACGTCTATACCCTCGACACGCCCAACTGGCCGAGCATCACCTGCACCGAGCCCAACGGCGGACGGACCTGCACCGGCGGCACGTTCATCGAGCAGAACGACCGCCGCCATGTGTCGAACAATCCGAACGCCCAGGAGACCGATCCGAACATGAAGCCCTCGCAAAAGCGGGAGTTCACTCTCGGACTCGAACGCGAACTGAGCTCGACGGTGTCCCTTGGTTTCCGCTACGCGCACAAGTGGTGGGTCGAGACAGTGGACGACATCGGCGTGCAAGTGCCAGGCGTTGGTGAGGTCTTCTACATCGGGAACCCCGGCCTCGGCATCGGAACGCAGCGCTTCGGCGCCGGCTTCCCCGAGGTGCCCCGCGTGAAGAACAAGTACGACGGCCTCGAAGTCGTGCTCCGCAAGCGCTTCAGCAACAACTGGCAGGCAACTGCGAGCGTCCTCTACAGCCGTCAGTGGGGCAACTACAACGGCCTCGCGAGCGGCGAGGTGCCGGATGGTTCGGGGAACCGCACGTCCCCGAACGTCGGCCGCTACTACGACGGCCTCTACATGAACTTCGACGAGAAGGGCAACGAGGTCCTCGGACTGCTTCCGACGGACCGTCCCATCCAGGTGAAGGCCCAGGGTTCCTATTCCTTCATGTTCGGAACCTCGGTCGGCCTGAATGTCTTCGGCATGAGCGGCCTCCCGTACACGTCCTATGTCACGTATCAGAGCGTCCCCGTCTATTACAAGGGCCGGGGCGACCAGGGTCGCGTGCCGTTCCTGACCCAGATGGACTTGAACGTTCTGCATGACATCAAGATCAAGGGCCAGGCGAAAGTACAGTTGCAGCTCACGGTCTTGAACGTTCTCGATCAGGACACCGTCACGAGTCTCAACGGGCAGGCCTATCGTGACGCCCTCGTCATTCCCGGATTCGCGACACCGCAGGCTGCGTTCTTCCAGTCAGGCGGATTCAACACCACGGCGATTCAGGCGGGGCGCCTGCCCAACTCGGGTCGTCCCAACCCGTTGTACAACCTCGCGAACGGATACCAGAGCGCCCGAAGCGTCCGCATGGCGGCGAAGTTCACCTTCTAACCACACCGGACATCCGACGGAACGGGCGGCGAGACAACTCGCCGCCCGTTCTTTTTTTCCTGCTACGCTCGCTGCGGACTTGGCCCGAAACCGCTCCCGACAGATCCCTCGTCGATCCGGCCCTTCGGTCCCAGAAGGTCCCGAACGTCGGCGCGGTTCGGGGACCATCAACGCCGCGGTTCTCATCATCCTCGCCGGCCTCGCCGCATACGCGAACAGCTTTCAAGGGGTTTTCGTCTTCGACGACGAACCCGCGATCGCCCGCAATGAGAACCTCAAAGCGCTCTGGCCGCTCACCCGGGCGATGTCGGCCCCAGAAGACACCACTCTCTCGGGCCGTCCGGTGGCCGCGCTCAGTTTCGCGATCGACCATGCGATTCACGGGGGATCGCTTTCCGGATTCCACGCCACGAATCTCGCCATCCACCTCATCGCCAGCCTCCTGCTTTTCGGGATCGTCAGGCGCACGCTGGAGACAGAGGCGTTCGGCGACGCGATGCGGCAAAGCGCGCCCGGTCTTGCCTTTGCCACCGCGCTGCTCTTCGCAATTCACCCGCTTCAAACCGGCGCGGTGACCTACCTCGTGCAGCGCGTGGAGTCTCTGATGGGATGCTTCTACCTCGCGACGCTCTACTCGGCGGTGCGTGCGCACGCGGCGTCACCCTTGGCGCGCCTCTTCTGGTGTGGTCTCGCCGTGGTTACCTGTGGCCTCGGGATGGCGACCAAGGAAGTGATGGTCACGGCGCCCTTGATTGTGATTCTCTGGGACTACTTTTTCGCCCCCGGTCGTGGCCGACAAAGGCTGCCTCTCTACGGGGCGCTGGCATCGACGTGGCTCATCCTGGGCGTTCTCGTGGCTTCGGGCGCACGCGCAGGTTCGGTTGGCTTTGGTTTCGAAGCCTGGCCCTGGTGGCGCTACCTGCTCACCCAGGCCGAGGTGTTGATCCACTATCTGAGACTCGCCTTCTACCCAAGGCCGCTGGTGCTCGACTACGACTGGCCCGGGGTGTCGTCGTGGACTCGGGTTGTGCTGCCGGGATTGGTGATCCTCGGCCTCCTTGGGGCGACGTTCATGGGCGTTCTCCGGAAACACCCGGCCGCGTTCGCGGGTGCATGGTTCTTCCTCATCCTCGCTCCGACCTCCAGCGTGCTTCCCATCGTGACGGAGGTTGCCGCCGAGCACCGCATGTACCTGCCGCTCGCGAGTGTGATCGCGCTTTTGGTCATCGCGTCCTTCAAGCTCCTTCGTGAGGCCACAGCGAGGTTCTTCCTGGTGACCGCCGCCGTGGTCCTCCTCGGGTGGATGACCCACAACCGAAACGAGGACTACCGGGACTTCGATCGAATCTGGCTGGACACCATCGCCAAGCGTCCGGATAACGCGCGGGCCCGGAACAACTACGCCACTTCCTTGCTCGCCCAGGGCCGCTTCTCCGATGCCGAGGTTCATCTTCGCGCCGCGGTGGCGCGGAACGTCGCTTTCGCGGAGGCGGAAGCAAACCTCGGCGTCGCACTCTCCGCGCAAGGTCAACTCGACGAGGGGGCCGCTCATCTCGCGCGAGCGCTGGTCCTTCGCCCGGAGTTCGCCGAAGCCAACCGGAATCTCGGCGAGAACTACGCGATGCGCGGCATGATGAAAGAGGCCGCCGCCGCCTACGACTCGGCACTGAAGCGCCTTCCCGACGACGTGCGGCTCCTCAACCGGCTCGGCTGGATCCTCGCGACGCACGGAAACGACGGTGTTCGCGACGGAGTTCGTGCGCGATCCCTCGCCGAGCGCGCGGTCGCCTTGACGGATGCGCGGGACCCGGAATCGCTCGATACCCTCGGAGCCGCCCTCGCCGAAGTCGGAGCGTATGAGTCGGCGCACGCCATCGCCCTCCGGGCCCTCGCTCTCGCCACGGAGCGGGGCAACGCCGAACTCTCGAAGGATCTGCGATTTAGGCTGGGGCTATACTCTTCCCGGCAGCCTTTTCGAGACTCCGCGACGGGGGGTGCGGTACCGTCGTCCGGAGACAGGCCTGAATGATGGTTTTTCGGGCGGCTGAACCGTTGCCGTTTTGCTACACTCCTGAGTCGAACCCCCGAAAGGAAAAAACTCACCATGAACATTGTTGAGCGCCTCGTTGGCGACGTGACCATCATCGACCTGCAGGGCAAAATCATGATTGGTGAAGGTGACGAAGCGTTGCGCGACGCCGTGACCAAGGCCATCGATTCCGGCAAGACCAAGCTCGTGCTCAACCTCGCCGAGGTTCCTTACGTGGATTCGGCAGGCCTTGGCGAACTCGTGCGTTGCTACAGCACGGTGAACAAGAAGGGCGGCAAGCTGAAGCTCCTGAATCTCACCAAGAAGATCCAGGACCTGCTCGCCATCACCAAGCTCCTCACCGTCTTCGAGACGTTCGACGCGGAGGATGAGGCCGTCAAGAGCTTCGCTTGAGGTTCACGGCCCGAAGCGGCCGGACTCCATGCTTGAAGCCAGAACCCGCGGTGTTCGCCGCGGGTTTTGTCGTTTTTGTTTAGGCTCCGGACCATGATGGCGTTTCTTCGCGCACTCCGCCCGCACCAGTGGACGAAGAACCTCCTCGTCTTCGCGGCGCTGCTCTTCTCGAAACACCTCTTCGAGCCGGAGCCGTTTCTCCGCACGTTCCTCGCCTTTCTCGCCTTCTGCGGCCTGGCCGGCGCGGTCTACCTGTGGAACGACATCGCCGACATCGAGCAGGACCGCCTCCATCCGAAGAAGAAGCTCCGGCCCCTGGCCGCGGGCGAACTCTCGATCCGAAACGCCACCCTTGGCGCGGTCGCGCTCGTGGTGGTCGCCCTGTCCCTCTCGTTCTGGCTCGATGTGAGGCTCGGCCTGTGCGCCGCGGCCTATCTTGGGATGAATCTCGGCTATTCCTTCGGCCTGAAGCACGTGGTGATCCTGGACGTGCTGACCCTCGCCCTCGGTTTCGTCCTTCGGGCACTCGCCGGCGGCTTCGTCATCGACGTTCCCGTCACGGAGTGGCTCCTCGTCCTGACCCTGCTCCTTGCCTTGTTCCTCGCGCTCGCGAAGCGGCGGCACGAAATCACTTCGCTGGGCCAGGGGGCCTCCTCCCACCGCGCCATCCTCGCCGAGTACTCGCCCTACCTCATCGACCAGATGACATCGGTGGTGACGGCCTCGGTGGTGACCGCTTACGCGTTCTACACCCTGTCTCCAGAAACGGTTGCGAAGTTCGGCACCGCGAAGCTCTCGTGGACGCTGCCTCTCGTCCTGTACGGGATCTTTCGGTATCTTTACCTCGTCCACCAGAAGGATCGGGGCGACTCGCCCACCGACATGCTTCTCACCGACCGGCCGCTCCTCGCCACCGTGGCTTTGTGGGTGGCGCTGGTGATCGCGATCGTCTACACCGCTCAAGGTGTCGCCACACCGCTCGGAGTCCCAAGATGAGTATCGAGATCGAATCCAAAGACGTCGATGTGCGCAAGATCATGTCGGAGATCCGCGAACGCATCGCCGAGAAGAAGCGCGGCCTCTATACCGACGAGGAGATCCGCGAGATCGCGGAGCGGAAGCTCGAAGCGGTGCTCGAGGCCCGCCAGTTCAATCCCGACTTCCTGAAAGACTTCAAGACGAAGTCCGAGGTGTGGAACTACACCTTCAATCCCGAGACCATCTACAAGACCAGCCGCGGCGGTGTCGGGGGGCTTCTCGGCACCCTTCGCGTCATCCTGAAGCCCATTCAGAAACTCTTCTGGAATCCGACGCCCATGATCGCGGCCCTCTCGCGCCAGTCCGATCTCAACCTCTACACCGTTCAGATGCTGCACAACCTCACGCTGGAGCTCACGCGCTTGAATCTGGAAGTTCAGGAACTGCGCGCCCGGCTCCAGCAGACGGACGCGAATCTCGAGGAACTCAAGAAGCGCGAACGCGCCCTCGAATCCCTGGCCGTTTTGAAGGATCAGCCGAAGCCCACGTCCTGAGCGGCCTCTTGGGAGCCATCTCTCGCGGCGCTAAGGCGAAACGACCATGACCGGAGGAATGAAGCTCGGTTTCGTGGTCCAGAGGTACGGCCTCGAAATCGCCGGCGGCGCCGAGTATCACTGCCGGCTCATCGCCGAACTGCTGCGTGACCACGCCGAGGTGGAGGTCTTCACCACCTGCGCCCTCGACTACGTCGAGTGGAAGAACCACTACCCCGAAGGCGACACGGCTCTAAACGGTGTGCGAGTGAGGCGCTTCCCGGTCGAGCGGCAGAGGGAGATTCTGCACTTTGCGAAACTCTCCGAGCGTATAGCCGCGCCCGGCCATTCGCGCGAAGACGAAGAGGCCTGGATGGACGCCCAGGGTCCCTATTCACCAGCCCTGCGCGACCATGTGGTTCAAATTGCGGCCGAAGGGCGGTATGACGCCCTTATCTACTTCTCGTACCGGTATTGGACCACCTGCCGCACACTTCTTCCGTCGAAGACGCCCGCACTCATGGCGCCCACCGCCGAAGATGATGGCCTCTATCGACTCGATCTCTTTCGGTCCCCGTTTCTGGCCACCGCTCAGTTCGCTTTCAACAGCGTGGAAGAGCGCCTCATGCTCGAGACCGCGATGGGCCGGGCCCTGCCCGGGGAGATCGTGGGGGTCGGTTCGGCGTTGCCCGCCGCGGTGGACGGCGATGCGTTTCGAAAGCGTCACGGCATCGAAGGTCCGTTCCTGCTGTACGTGGGCCGCATCGATCTCAACAAAGGCTGCCCCGAACTCTTCGATCACTTCCTGCGCTATCGAGCGGAGACCGGTTCGAACCTCAAGCTTGTCCTGATCGGTCGCGCCCTGCTCGAGTTGCCCAAAGACGATTCCATCCGCGCCCTTGGCTTTCTCGAGGACCATGAGAAGTGGGATGCCCTCGACGCCAGCCTGGCCCTCGCCATTCCGTCACGGCTCGAAAGCCTGTCCATGGTCACGCTGGAAGCGTTCTACGCCCGGCGCCCCGTCGTGGCGAACGCGCACTGCGCGGTTCTGCGCGGCCAGTGCCGGCGTTCGGGAGGAGGCCTTTACTACGCGAACTACGACGAGTTCGCGGAGATTCTGAGCCTCCTCGAGGGTGATGCGCCCCTTCGTACGCGAATGGGCGAGGCCGGCCACGCGTATTTCGAGACCCACTACGCATGGCCCGTGATCCTCGAGAAGTATTTCCGGCTCATCGCGGCCGCACGGCAGGGGTCGAGGGCTGCGTGAGACCGCGCGCCATCCATCAGGTCCTCGCCGCACTCGCCTATGGCGACGCCATCGGCAACGAGGCGCTTGCGATCCGCAAGCACCTTCTCGCCCGCGGTTTTGAGTCCGACATCTTCGCGGAGAAAGTGCACCCCAAGATGGCGGGCCTCGCCCACCCGCTCTCCGAGTACGAACAGGCGGCGGTCGGAAACACGCTGTGCATGTTCCATTTCTCGATCGGCAGTGCCGCGTCCTCGCTGGTCTTCCACCGCAAGGATCCCCTCATCTGCGTCTATCACAACATCACGCCGCCCGAGTTCTTCTTTCCGTTCCATCCGCATCTGGCGCGGCTCTGCCACCATGGCCGCCGCGAGCTCAAGGCCTTCGCCGCGCGCTCCGTCCTTGGTCTCGGCGACAGCGAATTCAATCGGAAAGAACTCGAAGCGGCCGGCTTCCAGCCCACGGGCGTTCTGCCCATCGTCTTGAACTGGGAGCGGTACGACGAGCCACCGAGTGCCGTGATGATGCAGCGCCTGTCGGGCTTCCATGGCCCAACAGTTCTTTTCGTCGGCCGGATGGTGCCGAACAAGAAGGTCGAGGACGTGATCGCATCGTTCGCGGCATTTCAAAGACACCACGCGCCGGAAAGTCGACTGCTTCTGGTCGGCGATTCGGTCGGCCACGAGAAATACCTGCGCCGGCTGCTCGAACTCGTTCGCTCCCTAAGGGTCAAGAACGTCGTGTTCACCGGCCAGGTCACCCAGGGCGACCTCATCGCGGCCTATCGCAGTTCGCAAGCCTTCCTGTGCCTCTCCGAACACGAGGGCTTCTGCGTGCCCCTCCTCGAGGCGATGCATTTCGGTCTGCCGGTTCTGGCTTACGACGCGGCCGCCGTGAGCGAGACCATGGCGGGTGGTGGAGTTCTCCTCGATGACAAGGATCCGAGGGTTGTGGCCGGGGCCCTCGACCTGGTGCTCAGCGACGCCTCGGTTCGCGCGGGTGTGCTCGAGAGTCAGGCCCGCACGATCGCCGCCGCCAAAACCCTCGACTTCGGCGCGCTGCTCGAAGCCCACATCGCAACCGCCATCGAATCGGCGAAAAGCGCCTCATGAAGATTCGAGAGGTTCACCAGATCGTGGCCGCCCTTTCGCCGGGCGATGCGGTGTGCAACGAGGCGCTCGTGTTCCAAGAGCACCTGCGCGAGCGTGGCTACGCGAGCGAGATCTACGCATTCGCCCTGGCCCCCGAAATGGCGGCGCTGGGTCTCCCGGTCTCCGAATACTCGAAGCGGCCGCCATCGGCAGACGCAGTTTCGATCCTGCACTTCGCGATCGGGAATCCCGCGGTTCAGGCGGTCCTCGCGCGCACCGAGCCGCTCATCCTCCGCTATCACAACATCACACCCTACGAGTTCTTCGTTGGTTTCAACGGCCATCTGGTGGGCCTGTGCTACCACGGGGCCCGGCATCTCTCGGCCTTCGCGTCGCGCACGACGCTTGGCCTTGCGGTGAGCGAGTTCAACCGTCTCGACCTCGATCGTGCGGGTTTCGCGCGAACCGCGGTCCTGCCGCTGGGCATGAACTTCGCCACTCTCGACGAAACCCCCGATCCTGTGGTCAAGGCCCGTTTCGAGGATGACCGGAAGAACCTCATCTTCGTGGGCCGCGTCGCCCCGAACAAGAGGATCGAGGATGTCATCCGGGCCTTTTGCGCCTATCAGCGATACGTCGAGCCGGAGAGCCGCCTCTTCATCGTCGGGGAGGGCCGCGGCTTCGAGAACTACACCCGTCGCCTCGACGAACTCGTGAGCCATCTCAGGATCGACGAAGTGGTCTTCACGGGCGCGGTCAGCCAGGCCGAACTGAACGCCTACTACCGCCTCTCGGATGCCTTTCTCTGCCTCTCCGAACACGAGGGCTACGGCGCTCCGCTCATCGAAGCGATGCACTTTGGCATGCCCGTGATCGCCTACGACGCGGGCGCGGTGAAGGAGACGCTGAGCCAGGGCGGAGTGCTCCTCAAGGAGAAGAGGCCCGAAGAGATCGCGGAGCTGCTCGGCATGGTCGTGCCTTCAGGACCCACCCGGCAAGCCGTGCTGAAGACTCAAGCCGCGGCTCTTGAGAAGATCCGCTCCGTGGACTTTGGCGCGCTGCTCGATCAGGCCCTGCGAACCGTCGAGGAGAACGCATGAACGCTTCCGTACCGACGGACATCGTACGAATCGTCGACGAGATCCGGGAGGAAATAGGACGGCGGCGAGTCGCGGGTGACCTCACCGCCGAGGACATCGAGTGGCTGATCGAGAAACGCCTCAAGACGAGCATCGGCAAAGCCCGCATCGACGAAACGCTCGCCGCAAGACTGCTCCACGAAAGCCACGACTGGAACACCGACACGGGTTATGAGATCCGCACGAAGCGCACTGGTTTTGAGGGAAGCCTGATCCGCGCCGCGAAATTCGTGGCACGTCCATTCGTCCGGCTCTACACCGATCACATCCTCAACCGGCAGAGCCAGATCAATCTCGCGATCTGGCACATCCTGATCGACTCGGTCGAACGAAACACCGCGCTCGAGATGGAGGTCCGAAAACTCCGGAAGGAAGTCGACGATCTGAAGGGCCGGGGTTGAAGCTCGCTCTCGTCATCCATCGTTATGGCGACGGCATCGCCGGCGGATCCGAGGCGCACGCGCGTGGCCTCGCCCAGGAACTTCGCAAGACCCACGAAGTGGAGGTTCTCACCACGACGGCGCGCGACTACCTCACCTGGAAGAACGAACTCGAAGCGGGGGAGTCGATGGTGGACCGAATCCGCGTCACCCGCTTTCCCGTCCGAAGGACGCGAGACCTGGGACGTTTCGCAGCGGTGTCCGACCACGTGTTCAACGAGGCGCACAGCCGTGACGATGAGGAACGCTGGATCGTAGAGAACGGTCCCGTGTGTCCGGATCTCATTGACGAGGTGAGGAAGCGAGCCGACGTCGACTTCTTCCTTTGCTACTCCTACCGCTACTTCACAGGGATCCAAGGCGCCCTCGCCGCGGGTGATCGCGCGGTTCTGGTTCCGACCGCGGAAGACGACCCTGCGGTCCGCCTGTCCGTGTTCGCTGATCTCTTCCGTGCGGCCCGCGGCTTCCTGTATCTCACGCCTGAAGAACAGGAGCTGATCGAGAAGACCGCGGGAGCCATCACTGCGCCGTCCCGGGTTATCGGGAGCGGTCTGAACGTCCAGCGCTCCGGCCCCGGACCGAGGGCGCGCCTCGAGGCCCCTCTGACCTACGTGCTCTACGTCGGCCGGATCGACCGCAACAAGGGCGTCGACACGCTGTTCCGCTACTTCCTGTGGCTCCTCGACGAATGGCCCGAGTGCCCGCCGCTGCTTCTCGTCGGCCACCCGGTTCTCGATGTCCCCGCGCATCCGAAGATCCGGCACATGGGTTACGTGAGCGAGGAGGAGAAGTCTTCGCTCATCGAGGGTGCGGCTGTGGTGATCATGCCGAGCCGGTACGAAAGCCTGTCGATGATCGTTCTCGAGGCCTGGGCGCTTGGCCGGCCCGTGCTCGCGAACGCCGCCTGCGCGGTTCTCGAGGGCCAGTGCCGACGCAGCAACGGCGGCCTTTACTACCGCGACTATGCCGAGTTCCGGCTCATGCTGCGCCGGCTGATGGGCGATCCGGTTCTGCAGGCGACCCTGGGCGCTCAGGGTGAGCAGTACGTGACTGCGAACTACTCCTGGGCCCGGGCCGCCGCGCAGACCGATGACCTCCTGCGTGAGCTTCAGTCCCGAGCCGCCAAATGACCCGGCGCGTCGATCAGTGGGTGCCGGCCCTCCATCGCGGAGACGCCATCGGCGACTCGACCCTGCTCATGCGCGACGCGCTGCGGTCCTGGGGTTACGTGTCGGATATCTACACGTACAACCACGATCCCGGTCTTTCCGCGGTGATCTTCGACCAGTGGCGCGAAGGGGCTTCGAGCGACGTCGTGATCTTTCACTATCCGATGGGATCTCCGATGAACGACGCGTTCGCGCGCCTCGGTTCGATCCGCGTCCTGCTGTATCACAACATCACACCGCCCCATTTCTTCGGCCCCTGGGACAAGGAGATCCACAAGATCCTGAGCCAGGGCCTAAAGGGCCTGGACGCGCTTGCCTCCGTCACCACGCTGGGCCTGGGCGACAGTGAGTTCAATCGCGCGGAACTCGAGCGCCGGGGCTTCGGCCCCACCGCGGTGCTTCCCATCGCCATCGACTTCGGACGCTACCGCGGGCCCGGAAATGCAGCTCTTCGGAAGCGATATGCCGATGCGAGAACCAACATTCTCTTCGTGGGCCGGATCGCCCCGAACAAACGCCACGACAATCTCCTGAGGGTGCTCGCCTATTACAAGAAGAACATCTCGAGTGCTGCGCGACTGCTCGCGGTGGGAAAACTGCCGCGCCGCGAAACCGGCCACGGGATCACGGTTGAGTCGCATTACCTCGACGCTTTGACCCGGCTCTACTCCGAACTCGGCCTTGAACCCCGGGACGTGGTATTCACTGGAGAGATCACGCACGACGAACTGCTCGCGTACTACGAGGCGTCCCATGTGTTCGTGTCGATGTCCGAACACGAAGGCTTCGGCGTGCCCCTCGTCGAGGCTATGTTGAAGCGCATTCCGATCATCGCCTGCCGGGGCACCGCGGTGAGTGAGACCCTGGGCGACGCGGGCCTCCAGTTCGATGGCCCGGACATCGCGGAGATCGCGGAAGCCGCGGCCCTGCTCTCGAAACCAGGGCCGTCGCGGGAAGTCGTCTTGCGAGGTCAGGACAAGCGTGTCTTGGACTTCGCCACCGACAAGACCCTCGCGCGGCTACGGACCCTGGTGGAGGGGATCTGATGGGCCGAAAGGTCGCGATCGTCATCCAACGGTATGGGTCCGACCTGGTCGGCGGCTCGGAAACCCTGGCCCGGGAGTACGCGGAGCGTCTGATCGGGCGGGGCTTCGACGTCACCGTCTACACGAGCACGGCCCGCGACTACGTCACCTGGCGATCCGAGTACGCGGCGGGAGAATCGATGGAGCGCGGGGTTCCAATCCTTCGCTTCGTTCCGACCCGGGAGCGTGATCTCAAGGCCTTCAACGCCCTGGCGGAACCGATGTACTTACGGCCGACCACGGCGGAAGACGAGAGGCTCTTTCTGGAAACCCAGGGACCCCTCGTGCCGGGCCTGATCGAGGCCCTGCGCGCTGACGCCTCCCGATATGAAGCCATCCTCTTTTTCACGTATCTCTACTACCCGACCGTGGAAGGTATCCGCGCGGCGGGCGCGAGATCGGTCTTCATCCCCACTGCGCACGATGAACCCCCGCTCCGGTTCGCGATGTTCAAGAACGTCTTCGAGGGCGTCCGCAGCTACGCGTTTTGTTCGGCGCCCGAAGCGAAGCTCGTCGCCTCCCGTTTCGACATCTCGAAATGTTCTCAGGAGGTGGTCGGCATCGGCGTCGACCCTCCGGCTCCGCCCGATGTCGAGGAGTTCCGGATCCTCCGGGGGATCGATCGACCGTATCTTCTCTACGCGGGCCGCATCGACGCGGGCAAAGGCTGCGACGAGATGCTTCGCTTCTATGAAGCCGCTCAGGCTGAGGTCATGGGGTGTCCCGACCTTTATCTCATCGGCAAACTGGCGATGGAGTTGCCGGCGATACCCCGCCTGCGGCATCTGGGTTTCGTTTCGGAGGAAGACAAACACGCGGCCATGGCCGGCGCTTTCGCCCTCGTCTGTCCGAGCCCCTACGAGAGCCTTTCGATCACGCTGCTCGAGGCCATGTCGCACGGGACGCCGGTGCTCGCGTCATCGCGATCCGACGTTCTGGTCGACCACTGCCACAAGAGCAACGCGGGTCTCGCCTACGGCACCGCAGAAGAGTTCGCCGAGTCCGTTCGGCTCTTCGTCCTCGACGAGTCCTTGAGGCGCTCGCTCGGACACAACGGCCGGCGGTATGCCCTCACCGAGTTCTCCTGGGACCGCGTTCTGGATCGCCTGGTCCGGCAGATCGACGCGGCCGCGGCGGCGGTTTAACGCGCGGCGCGGAGACGTTCGAGGACGATGTCGGTGGCCTGCGGTCCCTTGAGGATCGCGGCCGCGGACGCGATCTGCTGGATCGCCTGCTCGATGACCTCAACCCCCGCGCCCCGTTCGATGGCGAGGCGAGCGGCGACCACGTGCTTCTGAACCACCGCTTCTCCGCCCGCGCCGAGCAGGGCGTTGGCGGTGTCGCGGATGCGGATGAGACGCTGAACGAGTTCGAGACTCGCGGCCGGCATCGCGCCTGGGGGAATGGTCGCCTGTCGAGGCAGGACCGCGTTTGGAGGCCGTCCGGTGGGGCCGGTGCCGGTTCCCGGCATCGCCTGTGTGGTTGAGGCGGAAAGAGACGGCGGTGCCGCGGGCGGCGCCTGAGGCCTTGGAGCCGGCGCGGCCGGCGGTTCCTTGAGACGGATCAGGTTCGTCGCGATCAGGCCGTAGAGGATCTTGCAGGCTTCAAACGTCGAATGGCTCGAGGCGTTGGCGATAGCCTTGATCGAGCGACGGCCATCGATCTTGGAGAGGATCAGCCATTCGCTTGTATTGAGGTTGATCTGGCCTTCGCGGCCTTCGGGAATCACGAACTCCGGGACCAGTTCCATCGAAGGAACCTTCTTCTGGAGCACGCGCCACTCGTCGAGGCGTCGGGCCGCCTCCATCAGCAGGTTCGTGTTCGTCTTCGAAATCGTGTTGGCGGCGACCGCGGCGCCGGTCTCGAAGAAGAACTCACCCCGGCTCCAGATCGCGAGCTGGTACACCGCTTCCTCTCCCGAGAGGTCTTCGACCTGAGCGTGGACGATCCGGCCCTCGTGGATGTAGATCTGGCCCTTGATGTCGCCGTCGGTCAGATGAAAACAGCCGGTCTTTCCAGATGACGAGACGAGCTGAATGACGTCGGGCAGGGGCAGTTCGGAGAGCGATCCTTGGAAACTCATCGGTGTGGTTTCAGTGGTCTTTTCTTAGATACGGGGCGCACAAATCAGGCTACAAGGCAGCTTGGGGGCTGTCAAACAAGGGTCGTCTCTTCAAGAGCGTCCGAAACTCTCCGCGACTGCGAGACGGGCGACGACGGTGTCCTGGCCGAGGCACTCCAGGAGGTCGAACAGAGGAGGACCCACCGACACGCCGGTGGTCACGGTCCTCGATCCGTTGATGAGGAGGCCGGCTTTGATTCCAAGCTCGTCCGCGAGTCTTCGAAGTTCGACCTCCGCCGACTCCTTGCTGAAGTCAGGGATCGCCTTCAAGCGGCCCGCGAGTTCCACCAGCCATTTCCGGAGGCCCGGATCCTTGTCGACGTTCTTCTCTACCGCAACGGGATCGATCTCGAAGCCCTTGTCGAAGAACGCCCGTCCCAGTCCTGAGAAATCCTTGAGAGTGATGAAACGAGGACGGAGCAGATCCACCGCCTTCTTGAACCACTCGCGCCGGTTCCAGCCTTCCGCCCAGGACTCGTCCCACAACCCCGCGGATTTCAGCTCGGCTTCGACCATGGGGAGCAGCGAGTCGAGCGGCATCTTGTTCATGTGCTCGGCGTTCAAGTGCAACGCCTTGCGGTCGGTCCACTGGCGCGGATCGGTCTCCGAGAAATTCACGATCGCGTTGCCGCGCGAAATCCCGCTCAGGGAGAACGCCTCGATCAGCTCCGGGGTGGTGAAGAACTCCTTGTCGGTTCCCGACGACCAGCCGATCAGGGCCAGGAAGTTGCGGAACGCCTCGGGGATGAAGCCCTTGTCGCGGTAGGTCGTGACGGAAACGACCTCGCCGTGTTTGCGCTTGGACAGTTTCGCCCGGTCGGGGGCGTTGATCAGCGGCAGGTGGGCGAATTCGGGCGGCTTCTTGCCGAGGGCCTCGTAGAGCA
>CAYNHK010000048.1:0-25254 GCA_964396875.1 uncultured Acidobacteriota bacterium
AGGTTCACGAGATTCCCGACGTCGGCCCCCAGGCCAAGGGCAAGGCGGTGGTGAATCTGGTCCGCCTGCAGGAGGGGGAGAAGATCGCCGCCTTCGTCGCCTGCCGGGATTTCGAGGCCAAGGGCTACATCGTGCTCGCCACCCGCAAGGGCGTGATCAAGAAGACCGAACTCGCGAACTTCTCGAATCCCCGGCCGGGCGGGATCATCGCCCTCGGCGTCGAAGACGATGACGCGCTCATCGACGCGATGCAGACGACCGGTTCCGACCAATTGCTGCTCAGTACGCGCGGAGGCATGGCCATCCGGTTCGAGGAAACGGATGTGCGGCCGATGGGCCGCACCGCCTATGGCGTCAAAGGAATCGACCTCGACGAGGGCGACTCCGTGGTCTCCCTTGAAGTGGTCAAAGAAGGGGGCCGCGTGCTCACGGTTTGCGAGAACGGGTTTGGAAAATGCACTCCCATCGAAGAGCACCGCATCCAGGGCCGGGGCGGCAAGGGCATCATCAACATCAAGACCGAGGGCCGGAACGGTGCGGTCATCGGCGTCCAGTTCATCAGCGGCGACGAGGGCGTGATGCTCATCACGGGCAAGGGTATGATCATCCGGACGCGATCCTCCGAAATCTCGACGATGGGCCGGAACACGCAGGGCGTGCGCTTGATCCAGACCGACGATGGCGACCAGCTGGTTTCCATCGCACGTCTCGCCGAGAAAGACGAGGGTGCTGAGACAACGGACACGGCCGACGACCAGGCCCCAACAGACACGCCAGGGAGCGAATCATGAAACAGTCCTACGCCGGTTTTGTCGCGGTCGCGGTAGCAGCTTTCACCATCGCGTGCGGCAACCAGGAAACCCAGGTCATCGAGAACTTCTTTCGCGCGGTCCAGGCGAAGGACAATCAGACCGTCACCAGCTTCTCCATGGTTCAGTTCGACCAGGAAGTGAAGGGCTGGAAGGTCAAGAGTGTCAGCGACGAACAGCGCACCCCGGCCCCGCTCGGGTCGCTTGCGGCGGCGCTCAAGGCCGCCGATGAAGCCGCGGCCCAGAACAAGAAGGACGCGGGCGCCTATTTCAACGCTCATCCGCTCGAGGTCGACAAGGTGAAGCCCCTGGTTGAGAGCGGCGGCGCCATTCCCAAGAACCTCCAGAAGACCGCCGAGGACTGGAAGCGATTCAACGATGCGGACAAGGAACTGAAAACGAAAGCCGCCGAGGCCAAGCAGGCCTACGAGCGGGAAAAGCGCCTCGTGACCATGTCCACCGGCCAGGCGGGTGAGGCGGACTCCCTGGTGGGAGATCTGATCATCAAGACCGCGACGGTCGAAGTCGAAACCGGCGGCGATGTGAAGACGTACGCCATCCAGCTGCGGAAATACGACGTCGCCCCGGCCGGTCAGACCGCGAAAGTCATGAGCCGCTGGCTCATTCAATCGATCACGCCCCAGTAGGGGTCGCTGCGGCGGTCAGGCCAGCTTCAGGCCAGCGAACTTCGCAAGCAGGCGCGTGGCGCCACGGCCCGGGAAGGACACCGTCAACTTCGCGTCGTCGCCGGATCCTTCGACTCGCAGGACGGTTCCATACCCGAAGCGGTCGTGAACCACGCTTTGTCCGGCGCGGAAACGGGTGGTTCGGGGTGGGGCGGGCTCGGGTCCCTGCTCCGAAGCTGTTTTCGTGCGTGCGGCCCGCGAGACCGGGCTCGGGCCATCGAAGCACTCCGGGGGGATCTCCGAAAGGAAACGACTCGGCAGTGTGACGCGACGGTCGCCGAAATACGAACGTTCGCGCGCCCGGGTCAGGACGAGTCGGTTCTTCGCACGCGTCATGCCGACATAGCACAGGCGCCGTTCCTCCTCCATCTGCCCGGGATCTTGAACCGCGCGCATGTGCGGGATCAGGCCCTCCTCCATCCCCACCACGAAGACGGTGTCGAACTCGAGCCCCTTGGCCGCGTGAAGGGTCATCAGAAGGACCGGTGCATCGTCCCGGATCGAGTCGCTGTCCGCCAGCAGAAAGGTCCGGTCAAGGAACTCGCGCAGGCCCAGGCCCTCCCTTTCTTCGAAATCCATCGCCGCGGTCCGGAGCTCCTTGAGGTTCTGAAGGCGATCCTCTCTCACCGGGGAAGGTTCCTGGTCGATCAACTCCTCGTAACCCGTCCTCTCGATCACGGTTTCGACGAGCGCGCCGGGGCCGAGGGTTGTCTTGAGATCGCCGAGTTCTCCGATCAGGGAGACAAAGCGGACGAGCGCCGTGCGGGTCCGCGACGGTAGTCCCTCGGATGAGAGGAGTTCCCTGAGTCCCGCCCACAACGACCCGGCACAGCGTTGCGCCGCCAGGGTGATGGCTGCGAGGGTTTGTTCGCCGACGCCGCGCGGGGGGACATTGACCACCCGCCGAAACGCCGAGTCGTCGTCGGGGTTCAGGGTCAGTCGCAGGTACGACAGGACGTCCCGGATCTCCCGGCGCGCATAAAACCCCACCGCCCCCACGATCTGATATCCGATCCTCGCCCCCGCCAGGGCCTCTTCGAGCGCACGGCTCTGCGCGTTCATTCGATAGAGACAGGCGATCCGCAGACCCTCGCCATTCCTCTGAATGTCGGTGGCGACCTTGAGCGCCTCCTCGTACTCGTCGCGCGCGACCAGACTCTCTACGTGCCGGCCGCCGGGGCGCATCGCGCGCAGTGTCTTGCCGATGCGGTTCTCATTCCGCACCACGAGCCCCGCTGCGGCGTCGAGAATGGCCTGGGTGGAGCGATAGTTTTCCTCGAGCCTCAGGATCGAGGCGCCGGGGAAGTCGCGCTCGAACTCCAGGATGTTGCGGATGTCGGCGCCTCGCCAGGAGTAGATCGACTGATCCTCATCGCCGACCACGGTGATGTTCTTGTGCATCGAAGCCAGGGCGCGGACGATCCGGTACTGCAGGCGGTTCGTGTCCTGGTACTCATCGACGAGGATGTGGCGGAAGGCGAGTTGGGCGTCTCGCTCCAGGACGTCGCTTTCCTCCAGCAGCCGCGCGGTGAGCGCGAGCAGGTCATCGAAGTCCACGGCCTTGGCCGAGCGCAGGCCCGCGGCGTACCGACCGGCCAGCTCGTTCAGAACCTCGATCCGGTAATCGCGCACATCGGCCTCGGAGTAGGCCCGGCCGTTCTTCTGCATGGAGAGGAGCGACAAGACGCGCCGTGGCGCATAGGTTTTGTCGGAAAGGCCAAGGGAAGCGATCGCCCGCTTGACCAGCGACAACGATTCGTCCTGGTCGTAGATCACGAAGTCCCGCGACAGGTCGGCGTCTTCGGGATGGCGTCTCAGGATTCGCACGCACAGCGCGTGAAACGTCATGATCCAGGCCGCCTTGGCCCGGGGTCCCAGGCGCTCTTCGATTCGGCGACGCATCTCGTCCGCGGCCTTATTGGTGAACGTCACGGCCAGGATCTCCTTCGGATCGACGCCGAGCTCGGAGACGAGGAAGGAGACGCGCTCGGTGATCACGCGTGTCTTGCCGCTGCCCGCCCCGGCCAGAATCAGCGCGGGGCCGTGCGCGGCGCGTACGGCCGCCGTCTGCTCGGCGCTGAGCGGGAAGGAACTCAAGAAGAGGGTTTCGGCCTACTCGACCGTGACGGATTTCGCGAGGTTGCGCGGCTGATCCACATCGCGCCCGGCCCGCAACGCGACGTGGTAGGCGAGCAGTTGCAGGGGAATCACGGTGACGAAGGGAGAGAAGATCTCGCTGATGCCGAGCACCTCCACCACCACGCCCGGGACTTCGATGACCACGTCCTCCGGGCCGAGGATTCTTCGGACATGGTCGTCACCGCTGTTGATCACGGCCACCACCCGGCCGCCCCGCGCTTTCACCTCCTGCACGTTCGAGAGGATTTTCTCGTACCCCCGGCCGCGCGGAATCAGGGCGACGACAGGGAGAGACTCGTCGATGAGGGCGATGGGGCCGTGTTTCATCTCTCCGGCCGGATAACCCTCGGCGTGGATGTAGGAGATTTCCTTCAGCTTGAGAGCCCCCTCGAGCGCGATTGGATACTGCACCCCGCGTCCGAGAAAGAGAAAGTCGGCGGCCTTGAAGAGGCCCTTGGAGATCTCCTCGACGTGCGCCGCGCACGACAGCGCGTGGTCCATCAATTGCGGCACTCGAGCGAGCGAGGCCAGGAGATTCCTGCCCGCGGCCGCGGACAGAGCTCCCCTGCGTCGGCCGAGGAAGATCGCGAGCAGGGCGATGGCGGCGACCTGTGAGGTGAACGCCTTGGTCGATGCGACACCGATCTCCGGTCCCGCATGGGTGAGGAGAAATCCGTCGGCTTCACGCGTGACCTGGGATCCGGCCACGTTCGTGATGGCGAGGACCGAGGCTCCCCGCGAGCGCGCCTCACGCATCGCCGCGAGGGTGTCCGCGGTCTCGCCGCTTTGGCTGATCGCCACCGCCAGAGTGCCCTTTGAAACCACGGGGTCGCGATACCGGAACTCGCTGGCGTAGTCCGTGCTCGCCGGAACGCCCGCCAGTTGTTCCATGAAGAACTGACCGATCAGTCCGGCATGCCAGCTCGTCCCGCACGCGAGAAACTGCACTCGCTCCGCCTTTTCGATGGCCTCAATCGCCCCTTCCCCCATCTCGTCGAGTCGGACGTCGCCCGCATCCAGGCTCATCCGGCCGAGCAGGGTATCCCGGACGGCGCGAGGCTGCTCGTGGATCTCCTTGAGCATGAAGTGGCGGAATCCGCCTTTCTCCGCCTGAACCGGATCCCACGAGATCGTCTCTTCCTTGAACGGGACGGCCTTCCCCTGGGCGTCGACGATCTTCATCGAACCCGCCTGGATAACCGCCACCGCCTTTTCCGGCACATAAACGAAGCGCCGCGTGTGCGCCAACAGGGCCTGGACGTCCGAAGCAAAGAAGTGTTCTCCCTCGCCCAGTCCGATCACGAGAGGCGGCCCGAGCCGGGTCGCAACCAGCCGTTCCGGTTCGTCGGTGTGCATGAACACGAGCGAATAGATACCCTGAAGGTCCCCGGTGGCGCGAGCCACGGCCCGCTCCAAAGACCCGTCGTAGTAGGACGCGACCAGATGGGCCACCACTTCGGTGTCGGTCTCCGTCTCGAAGTGAACCCCTTCTCCGATCAGGCGCTCCTTGAGATCGAGGTAGTTTTCGATGATCCCGTTGTGCACGACGACCAGCCGACCCGAAGCGTCCGAATGGGGATGTGCGTTCTCTTCGCTCGGTCGACCGTGAGTGGCCCAACGCGTGTGCCCGATGCCGATGGGCCCGGCCACCGGGAAACCCTCCAGAACACCCTCGAGGTTTCGCAGCTTCCCGGACGCCCGTCGGCGCTCGATGCGCCCGTTGGAGATTACGGCCACGCCGGCGGAGTCATAGCCGCGGTACTCGAGCTTTCTCAAGCCTTCGATGAGGATGGGGGTCGAGTTTCTCGACCCGACGTAGCCAACGATGCCGCACATGGATCTGCTCCCTACCGCTTCTGGCGCCGTCGGCTCGCCCAACCGGGCTTGTTTTCCTGGCGCGCGCGACCGACGCCGAGGGCGTCGTCGGGAACCTCTTTGGTGATGACGCTGCCCGCGGCGACGTACGCTCCCCGACCTACCCGAACCGGGGCGACGAGTATGGAGTTGCTCCCCACGAACGCGCCGTCGTCGATGGTCGTGGGGCTCTTCACGACACCATCGTAGTTGCAGGTGATGGTTCCCGCCCCGATATTCGCACCCTCCCCGATGGTGGCGTCCCCCAGATACGAGAGATGCGGAGCCTTCGAGCCTCGTCCCAAAGAGGTCTTCTTGAGCTCCACGAAGTTCCCCACCTTCGCGTTCTCGCCGACCATCGATTCGGGACGGATGTGCGCGAAGGGTCCGACCGAAGCCCCCTCGCCGATGGTCGAGTTGCGCACCAGACAAGAATCGAGAATGGTTGCCCGCGCGCCGATCCTGGAATCCTCTATCCGACAGAAGGGCCCGATCGAAGCGCCCGCATCGACCGTAGTTTGTCCCTCGAGGATGGTGAAGGCGCGCAACCGCGCGTCTCGCTCGATGCGAACGTCGGGTCCGATCAGGACCGTGTCGGGTCGCTCGACGAAGACGCCCGATCGGATCCACGCGGTCGCACGACGGGCGTAGAGTTCTCGTTCCACGGTCGCCAGTTCCGCCATGGTGTTGACGCCCGCAGCTTCAAGGGGATCCTCGATCGCGAGTGAATCGACACGATCACCGGCCGAGACGAGGAGGCCGATGACATCGGTGAGATAGAACTCCCCCTGCGCATTGTCAGATCGGAGTCTTTGGATCGTTTCACGCAAACGTTGGCCGTCGAATACGTAGACGCTGGCATTTACCTCGTCGATCGCGCGTTCCTCAGCGGTGGCGTCTCTCGCCTCGACGATGCGTGAAACCCGGCCCGACGCGTCCCGCACGATCCGACCGTACGAACCCGGGGTCGATGTTCGAAACGAAACCAGGGCGGCCGCCGCACCCGTTTTTTCGCGAAGCGCACAAAGGTCCACAAGTGTCTGCGCGCGCAGGAGGGGAACGTCTCCGGCCAGGACCAGAACGGACTCTACGGCCGCCACGGGCACGGTCTCGAGCGCTATCTGCGCGGCGTGGCCGGTGCCCAGCTGCGGCTCCTGAGCGACGAAAGAAAGGTCGCCCGCTCCGGCCAGGGCCGCCCGTACCGCATCCGCCCGATGTCCCACCACCACAACCGTGCGTGCCTTGATCTCGCGGCAGCAGTCAAGAACGTATTCCAAGAGGGGGCGCCCCGCCGCCACGTGCAGGACCTTGGGAAGGGGGGAGTTCATCCGGGTCCCCTTCCCTGCGGCCAGGATAATCGCGCTGACGGACGAGGTCATCGTCGAAGGAACGGGACGGGTTTCGAGACGCCCGCGGCTCAGGCCCCGGTCAGCGCTTCGAATGCCGGATTTCCAACGAGAGACGCGAACTCCGCGTCGAGGGGTGCTTGTGACCGGCGCTCCGTGGAAAGCGCACAGGCCTGCTTGAGCGACGCCAGGGCCTCGTCGGCCTTTTCGCGTCTTGCGTGAATTACGGCCATCACATAGTGGCCGTCCGCGCTTTTCGATTCTTCGGCCAGCGCCGCCTGAATGTTCTGCTCCGCCGCATCCAAATCGCCACCGTTCAACGCGACGATGCCGGCGAGGAGAAGCTCCGCGGCACCCTTCGGTTTTCCGTTGCGAGCCGCCTCCTTGGGCAGGTTGATCGCGGCGAATCGGCGGGCCCGATCGAGGATGTCGATTTCCTCCGCGTACTGAGACTCGATGACGGCGAGGGATTCGCGGGCTTTGTCGCTTTCCCCCTTGAAGGCGGCGCGTACGACTTTTGCAAACGCCTCGGTTGCCAGTTCTCTTCGGCGGTCGTCCGCAAGGGGCTTCTTCGACATATTTCTACGATCTCTTTCCTGGAAACGAGCGCCCACATGAAACCGATGAAAACCCGAGGGTTCCGGGACGCCTGAAGGAACCCGCCGGACCCGTGAATGTATCACACCGACCCCATTCAAACCACCTTGTGTCCCATAGAACGCCAGCGTGGCCCAAGGGACACTCCACGGACCAGCAGAGTGGATGAATTCCCACACTTCGACGGAGCCGCCATCGACCCAAGGCTTTAACAATCAGACGTTTACAACAGTTGTCCGACTCCGCCGCCTATGGGAACAGCAATTGCAGAGCCAAGAGTACCTGTGCGCCAACGCACCCTTCAGAGAAACGTCGAAACCCAAGGAGTCGGGCTCCATTCCGGCAAACTGGTTTCCCTTCGCCTGCTCCCCGCCCCGGCCAACACCGGAATCGTCTTCGTCCGAACAGATCTCGACGGCCGTGAGGTTCCGGCCCGTGTTGAATGGGTAGCCCAGCAGGAACTCGCCATGTCCCTTCGTCGGGAAGGCGCGCAGATCCTGACCGTGGAGCACCTGCTTGCCGCTCTGTATGCCACAGGTGTTGACAACGTTCGGGTTGAACTGAACGGCCCCGAGGTCCCGGTCTTCGATGGGTCCTCACGGATGTTCGTCCATCTGATCGACGAAGCCGGGACAAAGAACCTGGCCGCTCATCAGAGCACCCTGGTGGTTCGTGAGACCGTGCGCGTGGGGACCTCCGACGATCGCTTCGTGCTGATCGAGCCCGCCGATGTCTACGAAGTGGACTACACGATCGAGTTCAACCACGCCCTCGTGGGCCGTCAGCGTGTGGTTGTCGACGTGACCGAAGAGAGTTTCCGGAACGAACTGTCCTCCGCGCGCACGTTCTGTTTCCTGAAGGATGTTGAAGCCATGCGTTCGCGTGGCCTGGCCCTCGGCGGCTCCCTCGACAGCGCCGTGGTCATAGGCGACGAAGGCTTCCTTTCCGCTCCCCGGATGCAGGACGAGTTCGTGCGGCACAAGGCGCTCGACGTCGTGGGCGACCTGGCTCTCATTGGTTTCCGAGTTCGCGGCCGCGTGGTCGCCCGTTGCGCGGGCCACGCTCTTCATGCCGAGCTGGTTCGCGCTCTTCTCCGCAATCACTCGGCCTGGACCATCGAAACCGGGACATCCCCCATTCCCGCCCTCGATCGAGCCCTCGCCACCGCCTGACGCGCCCCCCTCAGACGTTCCGCCTGGGAAAGAAAAAGCCCGCCTGAACCTGGCGGGCTTTTCATTTGGACGCTCCCGAGGGAGCAACCGCCGCTACTGCGGCGGGGCCGTCGCGGCCGCGGCCGCCGTATCCGAAATGATGCCGACGCGCTCGACGCCGGCGCCCCGCGCTATGTCCATCGCCTCGACGACCTTCCCATAAAGGGACTTCGCATCGCCCCGTACGAACATGGTCTTGTCGCTCCGGGTCTGGAAGACATCCTTGAGCTTCTGGTCCAGCTCTTCGAGGCTGGCGACGGGAAGCTTGTTGATCGAGATCGAGCCCGATTCGCTCACCTCCATGACGATGACGTCGGTCCGGGGCGGGGGGGGCGTATTTGAGTTCGAGTCCTGGGGCAGGGCTATGTCAACACCCTTCTGCGCGGTGGGCGTGACCAGCATGAAGATGATGAGCAGGACCAGCATGACGTCGATGAGCGGCGTGATGTTGATATCGGAGACGGCCGCCGGTCCGGCGGCGTAGTGAGCCTCTTCGTGCTTGACCTTCTTTTTCGCAGCAGCCTGAGCCATGGTCTAGCCCTCCACCTTGGGTTCGGAGATCAGGGCGATTTCCTCGATTCCGGCCTCGCGGCAGACGTCCATGATCTTCATGACTTCGCCGTACTCGATATTGACGTCGGCCTTCAGATACGCGACCTTGTCCGTGTCGCCACGCTCCTCGAGTGCGCTCTTGAGACGCTCGGCCAGTTCGGTGGTGCCGCCTTCGAGTTTCACACCCTTGAAGAAGATGGTGAGGCCCTTGGTGAAGCCGATGGTGATGTTATCGGGCTCATCCTTGCGTTCTTTCGTGTTCGCCGCCTTCGGCAGCTCGACGTCGACACCCTTGTTGATGAGGGGCGTGATCACCATGAAGATGATCAGGAGAACGATCATGATGTCGGCCATGGGCGTGACGTTGATGTCCGCGACCGGCCCGCCTTTTTTTCCGCCGACTGCCATCGACATGGTGTATCAGGACTCCGTTTCAGAGGTTGCGATGCGGGCGCCCCGCAAAGAGCGGCGCCAGCTTAAAGGACGGTGAACTAGGCGCTCTTCTTGACGAAGTCGAGCAGCTCGGAACCGGAGTTGTCCATCTCGACGGTGAAGCCATCGACCTGACCGGAGAAATAGTTGTATCCCCAGACCGCGAAGATCGCGACGGCCAGACCAAGGGCCGTGGTGATGAGCGCTTCGGCGATACCCGCGGAGATCGCCGCGATGCCGCCCGAACCCGTCATCGCCATGCCGGAGAAGGCGTTGATGATGCCGAACGTGGTTCCGAACAGACCGACGAAAGGCGCGGTGGCGCCGGTGGTGGCGAGGAAGGAGAGGCCCTTCTTGAGATCGGCGAGATTCACCGCGGTCGCCCGCTGCATAGCGCGTTTCGCGGCTTCGAGGGCGGCGTCGCGATCGGTTTCACCGGTGGCGCCCTGGAACTGCCATTCCTGGAGACCCGCGAGAGAAACCTTTGCAAGGTGCGAGGACTTCATTCCCGCAGAACTCGAGAGGTCAACCGCTTCCTTCAGCTTCCCGGCCTTGAGGAGACGAGCCACGTCCGCGGCGTACTTGCGCGACTGGGTCTTGGCGGCGGTGTAGAGCTTCCACCGATCGAACATGATCGCGATCGACCAGACAGACATGATGAGGAGCGTGAGGACCACGCCTTTGGCAATCCAGCCCATGCTGGCCCACAGATGCGCCATATCGAATTGCATTTTTTTGAGACTCCTAAGGTCGGTTTATTGAGAGGTCGGGTTTCGCGTAAAAAGTCTTTAGTTGAGCCTGAAGTTCACCGTGACGGTCATGATGACCGGAACCGGCACGCCGTTCAGGAGGGTGGGAGTGTACTGCCACTGCTTGACCGCGTCGATACCCGCCTGATCGAGCAGCGGAATGCCGCGGAGCACCTTCACATCCGTCACCCGGCCCTGGGGGCTGATCGTGCATTCGAGAATGACAATGCCCTGAACGCGCGCCTGCTTGGCGATGTCCGGATACACGGGGGCGACGTTCTTGGTCTTGGTCGGCTCTTTGATATTGCCGCCCACGCGAACCGCTTGAACGGGAGCAGGGGGAGGCTCGGCGGGCAGGCCGCCGACGATGCCGCCGGCCACGCCGCCCGCGACTCCACCTTCGACACCGCCTTCGGATCCGCCCTCAACGCCGAGGTCGATGCCGGCCGAAGGCTTGATTTCCTGCGGGACTTCGACGGGGGCCACGAACTTCGCTTCCTGGGGCACCGGCTTGGGGGCTTCCTTGACCTGGGATTTGGGAGCCGGGGGCGGTGGGGGCGGCGGCGGGGGAGGAGCGGCCGCGGGCTCGACGAAGAACGCCTTGACCGCGGCGGCGGGCTCGGGAAGGGGTTCCGCCTGGAGGAGGGGAACGATGATCACCGCGAGGAGGGCGATCACGTGCAGTCCAAGCGACACCGTGAAGAAAATCCCACGCTTGGGCTTGTGGCCCCCCGAGTCCGATTCCACTAGGTCCGCAAAAAGTTTTCGTTCCATCTGTCCCCTCGCTCTTGTCCTTGTCTTGGAGTCTTGGAAGGTCTCTCAAACGATCAAGAGGCGTTTTCGAAGGTGAGGAGTTCCGTTAACAGAAACCACGGCGCCCGAAAAGGTTCTCGTCTTGATGAGTACTGAGGATTCTAGACACCGCGACGAAATACTGTCAACGAACCGCCGCGCATTGTTTAGCGGCATTTCGGCACGTCTTGGTACGTCAACACTCAAGCGCCTAAGATACTCCGCCTGACCGTACAGACCAGAGACGCGCGAAACACACGAATCGTTGACGGAACTTCGAGCGCTGCCCTACAATTCGGCGCAGATACCCCCGCCGCCATTCTTCCCCCCACCAACTCACCGGCCCGCCGATGCGGGTCGTGCGAGGACCAAGCCCTTGAAAGACACCAACATGAGGCACGCGATCCGGACCTTGGCCATTGTTCTTCTGGCGATCCCTGTCCTGAACTGCGCGCGCGTTCAGGCCCAGACGGCGCTTCGCGAAGGACACCGCCTCTACAAGGATGAGAGCTTTCGCAAGGCCATCGCGTCCTACGAATACGTCCTCGAGAAGGATCCGGCGAACGTCGAGGCGACCTTCTACCTCGGCAGCTCGTTTCACCAGCTCTTCCGCCCGGGTAAAGACGACACCAAGGTCAACCTCGAGCAGGCGATCAAGAACTACAAGATCGTCCTCGCCGCGACCCCCCCCGCCGACGATCCGAAGTATCCGACCCTCAAGCGAAACACTCTGTCGGCGCTCATCGGAATTTATGCCGACGATCCGTACCGGGATTTCGACACCTCGATGAAATACGCCACCGAACTCACGAGCAGCGATCCGGGCAACCTTCAGAATCTCTTCGCCATGGCCAACCTGTATGAGAAGTTCGGCAAGGTCAACGAAGCCGAAGCGGCTTACCGCAAGGCCGCCCTCGAGGTGGCCCCGAAAGATCCCAAGGCCTGCGGCGCGCTCGCCGGCTTCTACAACAAGACGCTTTGGGACGACAAGGGAGTGCCGGCGGAGGAGGGCAAGACGCCCAAGAGCCGCTTCGACGACGCCGTGAACCAGTTGAAACTCTGCGCGGAACTCGAGCCCACCGATCCCAAGGGTTATTACACCGTGGCCACCTACTACTGGGACAAGTGCTACCGCGACCCCGATCTCGACGATGCCCGCAAAAAGCAGCTCGCCGATGAGGGCCTCGAGTTCGTGAACAAGGCCCTGACCATCAAGAGCGACTTTGTGGAGGCCTTGATCTACAAGGGCCTGCTGTTGCGTGAGCAGGCCAAGCTGACCCGCAACCCCGCCACCCGCAACAGCCTGATGGAGGAAGCCCAGGTCCTCCAGAAACAGGCGGTCGAACTCAAGAAGCAGCAGGAAGCCGAGCTCGCGGAAAAGGCGAAACAGGCGGCCGCCCTGGCCACCACCAGCTGACTTGCGCTCCGGGACGGGAGGCGGGTCAGCGGGAGCGGGACTTTTTCGCCGTCTTTTTCTTCACCGACGAATCGGCCGGCCTTCGCGCGCGCGCGGCCTTGCGCTCGGCGGGTGAACTCGGCGCGGCCGCCCCGAGCCGGCGCACGTAGGCCGACAACATCTCGTTCTCGTAGGTCACGGAGTTGAGGAAGAGCGACTCCGCGAGGTAGGCGCGCTGCTCCGCCGCGGTCATCTGGTCAATGACCGACATGATCTCCGATCGCATCGTCTCGAACGACGAGTTCAAAACGTTGCCCAGGGTGACCTCTTTGTAGAGGGCTTCGATGATGGCCAGAAGATCCCCGTCTATGGGGACCTCGAAGCCGGTGGACAGGCGCACCTTCCGGGTCTTCGACATCGCTATTTCCCGCCCTCGGGTGAAAAAGCCCGGACCGCGTCATCTTCTTCGCGGAAGATCGGGACGATCTTGTGGACGCCGGCCATGGACAGCATCGTTTCGACGCGCGCCTGGGGGGCGAGGACGTGGAGCGCGCCGCCCTTGTCCTTGGCCAGGCGGTAGATGTCCATGATGCAGCCGATCGTCGCGCTGTCGATGTAGGAGACGGCCGAGAGGTCGAGGACCAGGGACCGCGCTCCCCCCTCCACCGCCTCCCTGGTCTTCGATACCAGGGTTGGCAGCAGGGGATAGATCACCCGAGCGGTCTGCACACGGATGATGGTTGCGTCGCCATTCTTTTCAATCGAAAGATCCAAGGGTCTTCTCCTTCAAACAGATGAGGTCGGGTGCTTTCACCGAGGACCCTGCGCGCGGAGGGCCCGGGCCAGCTCCTCGCGACCCCGGTTGATGCGGCTCTTGATGGTTCCGACCGGGAGCGAGAGTCTCACGGCCATCTCTTCGTAGGCAAGGCCCTTGAGATCCCGCAGGACCACCGCTTCCCGGAGCTTCTCGGGAAGGCTCGCAAGACCGACGCGGAGAAACTCCTTCGCCTCCGAGGCCTCGATCGAACGCAGGGGGTCGGTTGTGGAAGGGGCCACGGCCATGTCGAAGGCGAGACCGTCGTCGACCATCGTTCGCTGCTCCCGTCGCGTCGAACGATAGTTGTCGATGCAGTGGTTCCGCGCGACCGAGGCCAGCCACTTCGAAAAATCCGCGGCCGGATCGAACTTGCCCAGATTCTTGAAGACGCGCAGGAAGATTTCCTGGGACAGGTCTTCGGCCCGATCATGGCGTCCGGTGAACTTGTAGGCGATGTTGAAGACGCGCCGACGATGCTTCGAGACGAGAAGTTCCCACGAGGCGCCGTCCCCCTCGAGACACTTCGCGACCATGATCACGTCCTCGGGTCGCGGTTCAGTTCGGGTTTCGAGCACTTTGGGAGGAGTCTTCAAACGGAGCGCCCCATGGAAGATGGGCCTTCAGGTTTCAGCGAAGGGCGGGCCGTCCCGCCTCGGTCCACGCGGTATACCAGAAGCTGCCCGCGTCGGCAGCCGCGTTCGAGAGAATCTCACCAAGAAGGCGTCCCGAACGCAACTCGAGCGCCTCGAAGTAGGCGCCGCCGTAGGACGATTTGCCCCGGTATGCGAGCCGGTCGGCATAGAGAATATTGTCGACCCAGACATGGTTCCGGACCATGGCGCCAAATATGTAGTCACGCGGGTTCTCGAGCAGGCGGGCGGCCTCCGGATTGAGCTTCAGGCGGCCCTCCATGGTCTCCGCGAGTTGCGAGCTGAACCGCTTCTGGAGGCCCGGTTGATCGGTCTTCTGCCCGTCGAAATTCTCCGCGAGAGCCAGGGGGTTGTTGAGGTCGGCGGCCAGGATCGCCACCGCGTCCGCTTCCTGCAGAATTCGTTCCTTGTCGCCGCTCTTGAAGGCCTCGACGAGACGTCCGTGGGCCTCGAGGAGCAGGAAGGGGAGGCGGCCCACTCTCCGGGGATCGGCCTTGGCCTTCGCCGCCGCCTCGTCCTGAGGCACGTCGACGAAGGGGAAGACACCCACGAGGTCAAGGGCGAAGCGCCGCCCGTCGGGTCTTACCGGAGGGTCCTCGTCGGGGGTGAGGCTCGGCATTTCGTAGCGGTGGTCCTCGAAAAATTTCTTCTGGGCCTTGGGCAGTGTGTCGATGGCTTTCCGGATCACCAGCCGGTAAACGGCATCGCTCCAGGCAAAAGAGGTGGCGGGCAGGAGGGCCATCAGCAGGCAGGCCGCGCCGCGCGAGAGTTTCTTGACGTTCACGAGTTCCTCCACAAGGGACAGAGCCGCTATTCTGCTCGCGCGACCGTGATTGCCCGAACTTCCCGGGCCCCCGCCAGCAGCAGGGTGTGAGCGCACTCTCGCAACGTCGCGCCGGTCGTGGCGACGTCGTCGACCAGAACCACCACGGTGTTCAAGATCGCGCGCGGGTCCGCCACGGCAAACGCCCCCGCCATGTTCCTGCGGCGTTGCCGGGCCGAAAGATCGGTCTGGGAGGGGGTGTTCCTGACCCGGGCGAGGGCGGCGGAGACGGGCGTTCCGCTCAACCGCGCCACACCCCGGGCGAGGAGCCCGGCTTGATTGAAGCCACGCTCCGCGAGCCGGTCCGCGTGAAGCGGCACGGCCAGCAGCACGTCCGCGTCATCGAGCACCCGCCGGCAAAGAGTTTTCTCGAAGATTCTCAGCGCGAGGCGATCCGCGGTTTTATGTCTGCCCTGATACTTGAGGGCGACCACGCAGGCGCGAAGGGGACCGGCGTAAGGGCCGAGCGAGGCTCCCCGCGAAATCACCGAACGCCCCCTGCGGCACAGCCCGCACTCTGGATCCGGATGTTCGGCGGGGCAACCCGGGAGCGGCTCCCCGCAGCGGCATTGGCCGCCAAGGGTCCGTGGCAGACGGTCCCAACACGCCGGACAAAGAGGCGGATCGTGCGCCGCGATCAGTCCCCCGCACGAGACGCACGGAGTGGGGAAAAGTACCCCGGCGAGGGCGTCCCAGGTTTCGGTCCAGAAAAGCGTCAACCCCGGGGTGCCCCTGCCTTGCCTGACCTGTGACCTAGATCAGTCCCGCTTCGATCTTCTCCTGGCAACTCAGGCAGTGCTTGGCCCAGGGGACGGCCTCGAGGCGCTTCCGCTCGACATCGTCGCCGCAAACGACACAGGCGCCGAACCGCTTCTCATCGATCCGGATGATCGCATCATCGATCATCTGGATCTCATCGCGCTCCTTGTTCGAGAGACTGAACAGGAACTCCTTGGTGTATGAGTTCGCGGCCTTGTCCACCGGGTCGTGAGAGGTGTCGGAGTCGACCAGCTTGCCCTGGGAGCGGGTCTTGTCATACCCCCGGGTGATATCGGTCTTCTGCTCGACGAGGCGCTTCCGGTAGATCTTGAGCGTCTTTGTGTCCATGTCCGATCTTCTCTCCTTTGATGTCTTCTTTCCACCGGAGGGTTCAGAGGAACCCTTCAGGCGATACCGAAACGTTTGCACTTCTCCCACAGCGACTTGCGGGAAATTCCGAGGATCCGAGCCGCATCCTCCTTGGTTCCCGCCGAGTTTTCGAGGACCCAGAGGATGTAGGCCCGCTCGACTTCCTTGAGCGTCGGCCGCTCCCGTCGAAACGAACGCACGACAGTATCAGGAGTCAGCATGTGCGCGGGAAGCGAGGCGGCGTCAATCACCGGCCCGCCCTCGTGACGCAGCGTCGCGCGTTCGATGGTGGACAGCAGTTCCCGCACGTTCCCCGGCCAGGAATAGGCCACAAGGATCTGCTGCGCCGCGTCGGAGAAGGCCGTCGCCTCGGTCTTTCCCCGCCGGCGTTCCGCGGCCAGGAAGGCGCTCGCGAGCGGCATGATGTCCTCGACCCGTTCACGAAGGGGAGGGAGGGGAATCGTGATCACCGACAGGCGGTGGTAGAGGTCGTCGCGGAACGTGCCAAGCGCGATCGCGTCCTTGAGCGAACCGCGGGAAGTCGCGACGAAACGCACGTCGACGGCCCGCTCACTGCTTTCCCCGAGCCGCTGGATCATTCCGTCTTCGATGGTGCGGAGCAGTTTGGCCTGGATGGCCGGAGCGAGGTCCTCGATGTGGTCGAGGACGAGGGTGCCCCCATTCGCCCGCTCGATTCGGCCGCTCTGCGCTTCAAACGCGTGAGTGAATGCACCCCGGCCATGACCGAAGAACTCGGAATCGGCCAGCGATTCGGCGAGGGCGCCGCAGGAGAGCACTTCGTAAGGCCCCTCACGCCGCGGTCCGAGTTCGTGCAGCGCCAGGGCGATACGACCTTTGCCGCAACCGGTCTCGCCTTCGATCACCACGGGGGCGGAAGCCGCAGCCATGCGCGGCAGCCAGGACTCGATCTCCCGCATGGTTTTCGAAATGGCGATCAGCGGCGTGGGCTTCAATCCTTGACCTCTTCGCGCCGCGCGCCCCCCCAAAGGCGTTCGAGGTCATAGAACTCGCGACTCTTGGGGGTGAAGATGTGTACGACGAAAGGGCCGTAATCCATCAGGATCCACTCGCGGCGCGGATAACCCTCGAGATGCCGGGGCTTGACTCCTTCAAGGCGGAGTTTCTCCTCGATGGCGTCGACGATCGCGACCACCTGCCGCTGGTTCCGCCCGGTCGCGATCAGGAAACCGTCCGCGAGTCCGGAGCCGTCGGCCAGTTCCAGGATGACGACGTTCTCGGCCTGCTTGGCGAGGGCGCCCGCGGCTGCACTGCGGCAGTATTCAATAGCGTTCACTTGTACAGCCCTTTCTCATCGATGTAGAGCCGCACCGAATCGGGGGTGAGATAACGGATGGACCGACCCGCACAGACCGCGTCTCTTATCCCCGTCGAAGAAACGGAGAGGCCCTCAAAGGCCACGGCCTCCGGCCCCGAAGTTTCATCGGGTCGCGCGAGGATGCGGAGATCGGCGAGACGCCGGATTTCGGCGATCTCCCGCCACTTGTCGAGGTCTCGCGCGGCGTCTGATCCGAGGATCAGGGTGAAAGCGCTTCCCGGCGCGCGCTGCGTCAGGGTGCGCAGGGTGTCCACGGTGTAGCTTGGCGGCTCCCGCTCGAGTTCGCAGGTTTCGATTTCGAACCTGGAATTGTCCGTGGCGGCGAGCTGGAGCATGGCAAGACGGTCCTGATCCGAGGCGAAGCCCGGGCCTTTAAGCGGAGATCTGCGGGCGGGCACGAGGAGGACACGATCGAGCGTGAAGGCTTCGAGCGCCCACTCGGCCGCCCGGAGGTGGCCATAGTGCACCGGATCGAAGGAACCACCTAGAACACCGACGCGCATCGAACCTCAGGCCTCCTCAGGCGGGGCTTGCAGCATCGAGGCGAGGTGTCGGGTCAGCTCCTTGAGCCCGGCGCCGGTGGCGGCCGAAACCTCAAAGAGCTGGAGGTCGTCCCGCTTCGCGATCGCCTGGATCTCGGGGAGGGGATCGGTCTCCTCATGCGCCAGGTCTCGTTTGCTCGCCACGAGAACGCGCGGGCGGCTGGAGAGATTTTCCGAAAACGCGTTTAGTTCCCGGCAGATCGTGTCGTAGTCCTCGGTCACGTCCCGGCCGGAGAGCCCGGAGGCGTCGATCACGTGCGCCAGCACTCGTGTTCGTTCGATATGGCGGAGAAAATCGAGGCCGAGTCCGGCGCCGGTGGACGCTCCCTCGATGATCCCGGGCACGTCCGCCACCACGAAGTCGAAGTCATCCCAGGACGCCATGCCGAGAACCGGAGTGAGGGTTGTGAAGGGATAGTCGGCGATCTTCGGTTTGGCTGCGGAGATCTTCGAAAGGAGCGTGGACTTTCCGGCATTGGGCAGCCCCACGAGGCCCACGTCGGCCAGGAGCTTGAGATCCAGCCACAACCAATGTTCCTCACCGGCTTCGCCCGGATCGGCATTTCGGGGCGCGCGGTTCATGTTCGAGAGGTAACTCTTGTTTCCGCGACCGCCGCGACCGCCTTTCGCGATCAGAAGTTCCTGTCCGTCCTCGATGACCTCGCCGAGGACTACATCCGTCCCTTCCTCGCGAACGATGGTTCCAAGGGGTACCTGGATGCGGGTGTCTACGGCGTCGCGACCGGTTCGATTGCTGGGGCCGCCATGTCCGCCGCGCTTCGCGCGAAACTCCGTATGGAAGCGCAGCGGCAGCAGGGTGTTCTGGTTCACCTGACCAACCAGGATGACGTCCCCGCCCGCTCCGCCGTTCCCGCCGTCGGGCCCGCCCATGGGGACGAAGGTCTCCCGCCGGAAACTGGAGCAGCCGCGACCGCCGTCACCGCCTTTTACGAATATCTTGACGCGGTCTACGAACACGATCGGAACCTGGACCGGAAGCTCTCAAGCCCTCGAAAGAGGGTGTGGCGGCGCTTCGGAAAGCGCTTAAGCCTCGACCGGAACGATGCTGATGAATTTCCCGCGGCCGCCATGGTCTTCGAAGCGCACATGGCCGCTGACCTTCGCGAAAACCGAGTGATCCTTGGCGAGGCCGGCGTTCTTTCCGGCGCGGAAAGAGGTGCCCTTCTGGCGGATGATGATGCTTCCGCCGGTAACGAGCTGTCCGCCGAAAGCCTTGACGCCGAGCCGCTGTGAGTTGGAATCGCGGCCGTTGCGGGACGATCCGCCGCCTTTATTGGTAGCCATGTTGTGGGAACTCCTTAGGCCTGCACGCCGTCGACGCGGACGGTGGTGAGGTACTGGCGGTGACCGCGAGTCTTCTTGTAGTGCTTGCGGTGCTTGAACTTGAAGACACGCACCTTGGCATCGCGGACCTGCGAGATGACGGTGGCGCTCACCGTGGCGCCCGAAACCGGGTTCCCGGCCGAGACGCCTTGATCGGTGCTGACGAGGAGGACGTCCGAGAACGTGATCTTGTCGCCGACATTGTTCTGGAGCCGATCGACCTGGAGCTTCGCTCCGGGTTCGGCGCGGTACTGTTTTCCGCCGGAGCGGACGATTGCGTAAACCAAGGTGGCCTCCGTACTGGACCCGAAATAGAGCCCGTGATTCTACCCCAACCCGTGGATTCCAGGGAGCGAGGCCCCGAAAAGGAACGTGGAAGAGGGCTTGGCGGAGACGCGGGCTCCCAGGAGCCTTGGCGACAGGAAGGGCTCCAGTCCACCAGACGGCGCTCCGTTGCGGGTGTCGAAGGGACTAGAAGTCGTACCCGATCCAGAACTGGAATCGGGGCGAGGTGCTTCGCACTTTGAGGTCGGTGAGCCAGCTCCAGTCGAAGTGCATGGGCAGCCCGAGCATGAAGGCCTGGATCCCGACCCCGAAGGAGGCGCGACCATCCACCAGCCGCCGGCCTTCCACGGGCTGACCGAAGAGCGGATCGTTCACGAAGGACACGCCCGGATCCTTGGTCCAGAACTTGAACGGCTCATCCGGATAGTGGGCGCCGCCCATGCCGCCAAACACGGTTCCGCGGACCGGACCCATCAGGCCCAAGGGTGTCAGCATCACGTCGATCAGGGGAATGCGCAGTTCGGCGGTCGCGAAGAAGCCCTTCGAACCCACGAAGGAGAGGTATTCGTACCCGCGCATCTCCATGTTTCCGCCGAAGCCGAAAAGTCGCGGCTGATCGCCGGTCGAGGAGAAGCCGCGCACTCGAGTGGCGAGCAGCATCGACGTGCCGCCCACCCGCATGTACTTGCGCGCGTCGAACTCGATGGTGTTCCGGGCGATCATCGAACCAAGCTTGGGTGAATACTCGAACGAGAGGTTGATGGTCGAACCGGAGAGCGGACCGAACTCGCGGAACCGCGTGGTTTCGCGCGTGTAGCCGATGCTCAGCGGGAGCGCGCTGCCGCTGTAGACGGGAACCTGCTGCCCAAGAAAGCCGGCCTGCTGGATGACCTGCTGCTGGATCTGGGGATCGGCGTAGCCGGTCTTGATTCTCGAATAGCCCGCGGCGAGCTGAATGCGGTTGAACTTGTTGAGCGGGTAGATCGCGAAACCGATGGCCTGGGTGTAGCGCTCCGTGGTCAGGGCGCCGTCGCGGGTGTAGAGGGACGAGTACTGGTAGGGCGAGAAGTAGTAGTAGGTGAAGTCCGAAGCCGTGACCCCCCAGTTCCAACGCGACGAGAGATTCGCGTACTGAGCCGCGTAATTCCGGTACTCACGGATGGAACTCGCGGTGAACAGAAACGTCTGGTCGCCGAGAACATCCGTGAGCGCCACCTGCGAGCCGCCGAAGAAGTCGCCGTTTGAAGTGAAGCCCAGGTTGAGAGGCGGGCGGCCTTCCAGGAACATGCCTTCGAAGAGGCGCTTCTTCCGCTTGTTCTCCGCGACCACCTGGTGGGTCACGTCGGGCTGAAAGTCGATGACCTCCGTGGGCGCGGTCGCGAGTGCCTGTTCCACTTCCTTCGCCGGCTCGGAGGGGTCAAGGGTATAAAGCTGGTACTCACCCTTGAAATAGGTGATGAAGCCGATACGGTCGCCCTGCGCGGTCTTGAGGGGGGCCGGCGCCATGTTCCCGACCATGGCATCGGTGAACTGCTTGATCACGCCGGTCTTGATGTCGATGCTCCGCAGGTTGTAGATGCCGTCGTCCTCGTTGGACGAATAGAGCACCTCCGACCCGTCCGCCGAGAAATAGGGAGCCACGTCGGCAAACGGTCCGTAGGTCAGGTCGATCCGCCGGGACGGATTGCCGAGGGGAAACATGACGATCTTGTGGTTGCCGCTGACCCGCCGGTTGTAGACGACGAGCGTGCCGTCCGGAGAGATCCGCGGATTGGCGTCGAAGAAATCGTCCTGGGTGAGGTTCTTGTATTCCCCGGTATCGAGATTGAGAAGGTAGATATCGGCCACGCCCTCGTTGGTGGCGGCGAAAAGGGCCTGCTTGCCATTTGGCAGGATCGAGGGAGACTCGACCTCGTCGAGGTCGATCGGGATCTTCTTCACCACGTCGCCGGTAAGGGGGGAGACGAGGAAGAGACTGCGCTTCTTGCCCGTACGTCCGACAAAAGCGACAACGTCGCCCTTCGGGGAGAAATCGATGGTTCGGCCGGTGACAAAACCCTCGCCGGGGAAGGTCACATTTTCGTATCGACCCGTGTAGCCCTTGGTGAGGTTCTTGACCACCGAGCCGTCCTTGGTCGACAGCATGACGATGTCCGCTTCGCCATCGTTGCGGTTGCCGGTGATGGCGGCCACGACTTCGCCGGAGGGCGAGGGGGCGAAGGCGTAGACCTGCGAGAAGGAGGTCTTCTCCTGGTCCGGCGAGATATCCATGCCGTAGTCCGTGGGACGCTGGCGGTCACGGAAGGGCTTGAACTTCTCCTTGATCCACTTCTCGAAGGCTTCGTCGAACTCCTTTGGCGACATCCGGAACGTCTGCTGGTAGATGTTGTCGTCCGAAGTGGCGATGATGCTCTTGCGGAGGGTGTAGAGAAACTGCCGGATTCCCTCTTTGCCGAACCGGGCCGCGATGAAATCGAAGACCGCATGGCCGAGGTTGTAGTCGACCCGCCCGCCCGCCACCTGCATCTTGGACATGCGGGGGATCTGGTCGTTCAGGGCCGCGTCCCGCACCGTCATCAGGTCGTGCGAGTCCCAGTCTCCCCGGAGGTAGTCGGCGAGACCCTCGTCGATCCAGAGGGGAATGCCGCGGGACACGATGCCTCGCGGGATGAGGTCGAACTCGAAGATGTGCGCGAGTTCGTGGGTGATGAGGCCCTGGAGCCGGTCGGGCGCGCCGTCCACGGGAATCACCATCCGGTTGCGCATGGGCTCGGAGAAGGCCTGGACGCCCTCGGGAATGAAGTCCGGGAAGAGATTGGTCTGTTCGAACTCCGAATGCGTCTTGTAGAAAACCACGGGGATCGATGACTGAATCTCGTGCTTGAGTTCCGAGGAGATGTGCTGGTAACTGCTCTCGAGATAGGAAACAAGCCGAGCCAGATGCTGCTCGAATTCGGGGTAGTAATAGACCTCGAAATGAGGGCTCTTGTAGACACGCCAGGCGAACTTGTCATAGTTCACCTTGTTCTTTCCGAAGTACGGGATGTACTGCGCGAACGCCATGGGCGCGGCCAGGGTCGCAAGCACCCACAGCGCGGTCAGGCGGAGGGGTCGTTTCATGAAGGTCATCGTCATCCTCGAAAGGGGCGCCGCCTAGGGAAGGAGAACCCGCGTCCCACGGATTCTCTGGGGAGAAATCACGCCCAGGAAGTTCGGCAGGAGACGGTCCATGAGTTCGAAGTAGGAGGAAAGGGGCGAGACCTTCTGCTCTTCGCCATAAACCACCTCTTCGGAGAAACGTTCCTTGTGAAGGAGCCGTCCGGTGGCGCCGTCAATGAAGGAGAAGTCGGCGGAGAGAGAGAAGGCCTTGCGTTCGGCGTATCGGTTGCCCCGGACCTCCCGCACCCGCCCGCGGTTGTCTCGCACGAGCCCCGACTCCTGCTGGAACCCTGACCGGTTCTGCTCTTCGAACGTGAGTTTTCCGGTGACGATGAGGGGGTTTTGATACTCCTCTCCGAGTTTTCGCCAGAAGGCCCCATCCTGCAGGATCCGCTCGCCTTCAGCGCGATAGCGATCCCGATCCTCCCGGGTCACGCGGACATCCTCCGCGGGCTTGAACGCTTTTGTGAGGGCCTGGTTGAGGGGCGGGCGATCCGGCTCGATCACCTGAAGCTTCGAAGCGGATCGAAGCTGGTTCTGGAGAAGCCGGGAAGTTTCGGGAGCGAGATCGATGCCCTCGTCCACCAGATCCGTGACGAAACCGGCCACGAGGACGCGCCGGAATTTCGAGACGTCGAGCTTCGACTTGAGAGGCGTCTCGATCGGAACCTCGAGGGCGCTGGCGCACCCCGAGGCAAACAGGATCGAGGCGAGGGCCGGGGCGAGGAAACGAAACGCGGGTTTCATCGACGGTCCTCCCGGTTGTCGCCGGTGGGCGAGGGTGAAGGCGCCGGCGAGGACAAGGGCGCCGCCGCGGGCCGCGCGGCGGGCGTCTTCACTTTTCGGTTCCGCTTCTCGTCGGCTTCGCGGAAGAGGTCGTAGTTCTGCTGAATGGAGAGGTTCTTCGGGTCGAGCTGAAGAGCGCGCTCGTAGGCGGTCCGCGCCTTTTCGAATTCACCCTGCTGCTCCAGGGTCACGCCCAGGTTGTTGAAAGCGGAAGCCGAGTCGGGGTTCAGGGAAGCGGCCTGCTCAAAACGAAATCGCGCCTCCTGCCACAAGCCGCGCCGGGCGACATCGATTCCAAACGCCACCACTTTCTTGGCGTCCTTTTCGTTATCGGCAAAAGCGAGTGCGGAGCAGACGACGAGACACACGGCACATAAAGGAAGAAAGCGGAATCGCGTCATTTGGAAAAAGCGCTCCTTAATAGAAAGTCCGACGATATTAAGGCACGGCTCCTCGAACGCAGCAAAACGCAGGCCACCGCAAGGAGCCCGGTTTCCGCCTCGGTGTGTCCCGCGTCGTGGACACTTCCGAATCCGAAGTGGACGCCCGACGAGGCCCGCTTCAGAAGATGCGGAAGCTGACGGGCGCGTTCGCGATGGTGGCGACGGGCCGGCCGCCCTTGATCGCGGGGGAGAACACCCACTGGCGAACGGTCTGGATCGCCGCGTTGTCGAGCTGGGGGATGGACCGGAGCACGCGGGCCCGGCCCACCTTTCCGTCGATGCCGATGACAATCTCAAGGGTGACGACACCCTCAATCTTCTTGATGAAGGCTTCCTGCGGATAGACCGGACGAGTCTGTTTGAGGAGGCGCGGAGGCTGATCGTAGTCGAGCACCGGAGAGTCGCCGGTTCCCCCGATCACACCCCCGATCACGCCCCCAAGGGTGCCGCCCACCGTCCCCCCCTCCACACCGCCCGCCATTCCATCGATGGATCCGGCCACCGACCCGTCTTCCACCCCGAACTGCTTGAGAGGGTCGATGCCCTTCTCGGGTTCGACCGGCTTGGGGTCGTCGGGAACCCTGGGTTCAACCAGAACATCGGGGTCCGGGGGCTTGGCGCCCGTCTTCTCCGGGGCCTTCTCGGTCGGCTTGATGGACGAACCCTTGGGGAGCGGCGGCGGGGGCGGCGGGGGCGGGTTGTAGATCAACGCACGGATGTAGTCGACGGGAGGGGGCGGCTCATCGGGATAGAACAGCGGAGACAGAATCACCGCGAAGATCAGGAGAGCGTGCAGGGCCACCGATATGGAGAACCAGCGGCCGCGGGCCGTCTTCTCATGAAGGTCTCCCGTGAAAAGGGAGAAGAGTTCGTCCCGCGGGTGTTCGTTCTCGGTCATTGGCAACCCTTTAGACGCAGCAGCAAGAAAACTGCCACCAGGCATCCCATCAAGAGCCCGCGGAGTCTACCCCCCCCACCCTGCACACACCTTCCGTTCCGGGCCGCGGCGGCGGCCGGAGGATGCGTGCCTCAGGCCGAGGGGACCCGCCCCGACTGACGGTTCTGCCACCAGATGACAATCGGGCTCGCGATGTAGATCGTCGAGTACGTGCCGACGAGAATTCCGATGACCATGGTGAAGCCAAAACCGCGCAACACTTCACCGCCAAAGAGGTAGAGGCCGAGCACGGCCAGGAAGGTCGTTCCGTTCGAGATCAGCGTGCGGGTGAGCGTCTGGTTCAGCGAATCATTGAGGATCTTCGCAAGCGGATCCTTCTTCTTCGTCTAGAGGTACTCACGGGCGCGGTCGAAGATGACGATCGTGTCGTTCACCGAGTAGCCGGTGATGGTCAGGATG
>CAYNHK010000049.1:0-19325 GCA_964396875.1 uncultured Acidobacteriota bacterium
AACGCGGCGAAACACGGCAGGGCCACCGCCTCGAGCAGCGACAGCCGGAAGGAACCGACGGGAACCGTGAAGCGCGGCTCGAAAGGGGCGAGCAGAAGCAGAACGACGAGACAGACCCGGGCGATCATGTCCCGGGTGATGGCAGCGTCGCCACCCACTCGAGGTACGGCCCGAGCTTGAACTTCTTCGCGGTGTTGGCGGACGACATGTACCGGATCTGGCCGAGGACGTTGCGCTGAGGCGCCCACGGCCGGTCGAACAGGCCGAAACACCACAAGATGCCGGTGTAGGAGTTGGGATTCCGCCCGTCGAGCGCGTACTTGTTGTTGAGATGGATGAGTGTCTGGTACGCCTCCTCGGGACTGCGCGACCACTCGATCACTTTCTTGCCCCACAACATCCGCAGGTAGTTGTGAATGCCGCCGGTGGCCACCAGTTCACGCTGCGCCGCGTTCCAGAGCGGGTCGTGCGTGGAAGCGCTCTCCCACGCGGCGAGGTCGTACACGAATTCCCGCCGGTCGCTCGCGTGCAGATGCAGGGTCGCGCGAGCCCAGGCGGGCAGCGCGGTTTCGAGGGACTTCGTGTCCTCGCGTCGATGGTGATGCCAGACATAACCGACATCGCGCCAGGTCAGAGCCTCGTCGAGAAACGAGTTCGCGTTCCGGTCCGCGCCGAAGAAGCCCTCGCGCTTCCCCGCCACCTCCAGGTGAAGGCGCGAACGCGCGTAGCCACCGGTGGCATCGAAGACATCGGTCACGATCTCCTCGATCCCGATGTGGCCGAAGTGGAGATAAGGCGAGAGACCGGAGCCATGGAACGCGGAGGGGGGCATCGGGTCGGAACGGTCTTCGGCGTAGATCGGCAGCCCCTTCTTGAGAAACAACTTGAGCTGGGCCCGCGCCGAGGCCGTTCCACCCGGTCGATCGCTCACCGCACGGACCTTCTGATCGATCGGGAGTTTCGCGATGAGCCCGGGGATGTCGTCGAGTTTTGCCAGCTCGAAACCCGGCTGGAGACGCGCCGCCGAGGCTCTGGGCGGCTTTGGTTTCTCGGCGCTCCGCAGGTCGAAGGCTTCGGCGAATGCCTTGTGGATCTTCGGGCGCAGATGAGCGGCGGCGTAAGGGGCGTCGCCAAGGAGACGCAGGGGAACCACGCCGTTCGAATCGACGGCGATGACCGCGCGTTCGTGTTTCGTGGCCACAGCGTGGCTCTGGGCGGGGATGATGAAGCAGGGAAAGTCGTCTGTCACCACGAGGGCCGAGCGGGCGGCGAGACGGTGGACCAGGCCGTGGGCAGGCTGCTTCGGTGTCTCGACGTAGGGCCAGTAGGTGAATCCGAGCTTCGCAGCAGTCACCGCGTTGTCACGCATGCCTTCGAGAATGAACTGGTGGAGGCGCGCGCTCGCCCACGGGTAGTCGACGCGAAGGCCCTCGTAGATCACGAGCGGCTTGCCCAGCTCGTTCGCGCACTTGATCGCGTAGTCGAGCGAGTGATTGCGCGAAAGCCGGCGCGCCATCTGCATCCAGTAGAGGACGAAATCCCCCGCCTTGTCGATGGGCTTGTCGTTCAGACGGCCGAGCCTGAATTGGTTGAGGGTCATGACGCGAGCACCTGGCCCTCGAGCATAGTCGTCGGCGCTCCTGGCACTTCAGTACAATGGTATGGAACGTTCCAAGAAAGACGAAGACAATGAAGCCCACCCGCCGCTCCAGGAAGCCGTTCCGCCTCGCCGTGCTCACGGGAGGAGGCGACTGCCCGGGCCTCAACGCGGTTATCCGCGCCGCCGCGCGATCCGCCTTTGCCCTAGGCTGGGAGGTCTGGGGGATCGAAGACGGTTTCGAAGGGCTCCTCAGCAAGCGCGCCCATCAGCTCCACCCCAGGGACGTGCGCGGGATCATTCACCTGGGCGGCACCATTCTCGGGACCTCCAACCGCGTGAGTCCTTTCCGGGTCGATCGGCGGGGGAGGCCGGCGGGCAAGACGGAGGACGCGGATCGCTCCGCGGAGGTGGTGCGGAACTTCAAGGCCATGGGCTTCAACGCACTCATCGCCATCGGCGGTGATGGCACGCTCAGCATCGCCTTGCGGCTGGCCGGAAAGGGCATACCGGTGGTGGGTGTGCCGAAGACGATCGACAACGACATCGAGCAGACCTCGGTGACCTTCGGTTTCGACACCGCGGTGGCCACCGCGACCGACGCCATCGACAAACTTCATCCCACCGCGGAAGCTCACGGCCGCGTGATGGTCGTCGAACTCATGGGCCGGCACGCGGGCTTCATCGCGCTCAACTCCGGCGTGGCCGGCGGCGCGGATGTCATCCTCATCCCCGAAATCCCCTTCGACCTCGACCGGGTGTGCGACAAGATCCGCGAGCGGGAGAAGGGGCGGCGGGGCGGCTACTTCTCGATCGTGGTGGTGGCTGAAGGGGCCCGAAGCCGCGGCGGCCAGCTTCACCTCCGCTCCATCGACAAGAACGAGGCCCCGCGCCTCGGCGGCGTTGGTCAGTGGGTCGCGGAGGAGATCGCAAAACGCACGGGCAAGGAGACGCGCAGTCTGGTCCTCGGCCATCTCCAGCGCGGCGGACCCCCGACCACGTTCGATCGGCTCCTCGGCACGCGTTTCGGCGCGGCCGCGGTGCGCGCGGTCGCCGACGGGGATTTCGAGACCATGGTCGCCCTGCAACCGCCCACCATCGTACGCGTGCCCCTCAAGGTCGCGGTGGGCGACGGCCGCACCAAGAGCGTTCCCCTGGATTCGGATGTCATGCAGTCGGCCCGAGGTCTCGGGATCTCGTTCGGCGACTGAGGGGGTGGACCCTCTCGAGAGGTCCTTCGTCAGTCGCCAGTCAGAACGATCTTCCCCCGCAGATGACCGCGGTCCGCCTTCGCATGCGCGTCGGCCGCCCGGGAGAGCGGGAAGGTCGAATCGATCACCGGCTTGAGCCGGCCATCTGCGACCATCGCTGAGACCTCGCGAAGGCTCTCTCCGTCCGCTTTGCTCATGATGAAGTCGAATCGACGACCGGACCAGAGGCGGCCGAAGGTCTTTCGCAGCAGAAGGCGGGGCGAGAAGCCGGTGGAGACATATCGGCCACGGGGCTCGAGCACCCGCTCGAGTTCCGGAGTCAGGTCGGAGCGCACCGCGTCGAGAATGACGTCGAAACGCTGCCGCAGCCTTCCCAGATCGCCCGTGCTGTAGTCGACCACCGAGGCGCCGAGGCGCGCGATCAGATCCGCGGCATCACCACCGCAGACGCCGCTGACTTGCGCCCCCATCGCTCGCGCGATCTGAACCGCCGCGCAACCGACGCCGCCCGCCGCGCCGTTGATCAGCACCCTGTCCCCCGCCTTCACGGCCGCTTGTCGGAGGCCCTGAAGCGCGGTCATCGCAACGAGCGGAAGGCTCGCCGCCTCCTCGAAGCCAAGCCCGGCTGGAATCCGATCGATGACCGAAGCGCCGACCACGGCGCGTTCGGCGTGTGCGCCGCCGGTCCTCGCGTCGGTTCGGCCATAGACAGGCTCACCTGTCGACCAGCCGCTGACGCCCGCGCCCAGGGCCTCGATTTCTCCGGCGAGGTCGAAGCCAAGAACCGCAGGAAACCGAAGCGGCATCACCCAGCGGAGGTCGCCTGCCCGGAGCTTCACGTCCAGGGGGTTGAGACTCGACGCACGAACGCGAATCAGAACCTGATGCGGGCCTGGAACGGGATCGGGTATCTCTGCAATCTCGACCCCGGTGGCGTCGCCATACCGCCGCACGATCGCGGCTTTCATGGCTCGGAAAGGAAGCTCAGGATCTCGTCGAGCAACGGCTTCGCCTGGTCCGAGTCGAACAGGAACTGGGCGTGCGCGGAGCCCTCGAGAATCACCAACCTCTTGGGCTCGGGGGCGCGTTCGAACTGAGCCCTGATGCCGTCGAGCCTCGGCTTGCCACTTCCGCCGAGGTCGTGCCTGGCCACGATAAAGAGCTTCCGCCCCTTCATCCGTTCCGGCTCACCAATCAGCATGTGGGCAAGAAGAATGATGCGATCGATCTCGCCGGCTTTCGCCTCGATGGTGGCCTGAGCCGCCGCGCCACCGCCAAGACTCCCGCCAACGATCGACACCTGCTTCGCTCCCTCCCTCCGCAGATGTCGCACCACGGCCAGGAGGTCCTTCGCCAGACACGAAGCGTCGTACAGGCAAGGCGTTTCTGTGCCCTGGCGGGAGGCTATGGCTGCCCGAAAGTCGATGGCCAGGACCCGAAAGCCCGCGGTCGCGAGCGCTTGCGCCTGCTCTTTCCAGCTTGTCCGATCGAATCGCCCGCCGTGAGCCAGGATCACCGCCCGGTCCGAGACGCCGTACACATCCGCGGTTATGGCGCCATCTGTCGCGGGGATCGAAATGGTCCGCGCCTCCGCGGCAGCGGGGAGCTGCGCCGGGGGCGGCTCACTCGCGGAGAAGAGCAGGGGAAGGAGGAGCGCAAACACGGGTTGAATCTAACCGGTTCGAGTGCCGGGAGGCGGGGCGAGCGGGACACCCGCGTCAGGGCCACTAAGATCTACTCACGTGCCTCGCCTCGCTGCTCCAGATCCCGAACTCTTGAAGCGCCTCCAGGGAGCCCTTCCCGCGGGGCGGATCCTGGCGCGCCCCATCGACCGGCTGGCCCGAGCCTCCGACGCTTCCATGTATCGCATCGTGCCCGAGGTCGTGGTTCGGCCCCGCGACACATCTGATGTCCGCAAGATCCTCGACATAGCGAGGGCGCTGGGTCAGCCCGTCACGTACCGTGCCGCCGGGACTTCACTCTCCGGCCAGGCGGTGGGCCGCGGCATCCTCGTCGACCTCTCCCTCGACTGGGGTCGCTTCCGGATCGAAGAGGGGGGCGCTTCGATCTGGGCTCAACCGGGCGTCATCGGCGGCATTCTCAATCGCGCCCTGGCGCCGCTCGGCCGGCGCATCGGGCCCGACCCCGCGTCCATCGACGCAGCCATGATCGGCGGCATCGTCGCGAACAACGCCTCCGGAATGTGCTGCGGCGTGCCCCAGAACAGCTACCACACGATCCGCGGCGCCACCCTCGTGCTCGCGGACGGATCCGTGATCGAGACCCATGGCGAGTCGCGCGACGAGGTCGACGAGCGTCTCCGGAACAAACATCCCCGGCTCCACGCGGGCCTGCTCGATCTCAAAGCGAAGGTTCGCGGAGACAAGAACCTGTCGAAGCGCATCCGTCACAAGTTCGCGACCAAGAACACGATGGGCTATTCGCTCCAGGCCTTTCTGGAGTTCGACCGGCCCGCCGACATCCTGACCCGTCTGATAGTCGGATCGGAGGGCACGCTTGGCTTCCTGGCCGATGTGTCGCTCGAGACCGTCCGCGATCCGAGCCGACGCGCCACCGCCCTCGTGTACTTCGGCGCGCTGAGCGAAGCGGGACGCGCGGTGGCTCCCCTCGCGGACGCGGGCGCCGCCGCCCTCGAGATCATGGACAGCGCGTCCCTGCTCTCGATGGCGAGCGAACTCACGCATCCGGTCGAGATCGGCCCGCACTCGGCGGCCCTCCTCATCGAGTTCCAGGAGGATAACGACGCGGCGCTCTCGGCCGGCGTCGAGCGCGCGACCCGGGTGCTCGGCCGTATCGACGGCATCGCGAATACCTCCTTCTCAACCGACCCCAAAGAGCGCGCGTTCAAGTGGAAGATGCGCAAGGGACTGCTCCCCCTGATCGGCGCGCGCCGCGGTCCGGGCATGGCGATCCTCAACGAGGACGTCGCCTTCCCGCGGGAGCGGCTGGCGGAAGTGATCACCGACCTCCATGCGCTCTTCGGGCGTTTCGGCGTTCGTGACGCGGTGGTCTTCGGCCACGCGCGGGACGGCAACCTTCACTTCATCGCCCCCCAGGATTTCCGCGGGGAGAAGAACGTGGCGAACTACGCCGCTTTCATGGACGGGCTCGCCGACCTCGTGGTCGGGAAATACGATGGCGCGCTCAAGGCCGAACATGGCGCGGGCCGGAACATGGCCCCTTACGTCGAGCGGGAATGGGGCGCCGCCGCCTACGCGATCCTTCGCGAGGTCAAGACCCTCTTCGATCCCTACAACATCCTCAACCCGGGCGTCCTCCTGAGCGACGACAAGGCCGAGCACGTCACAAACCTCAAACCGTTCACCGAAATCACCGCCACCGCGGACCGCTGCATCGAGTGCGGCTACTGTGAGCCCGTCTGCCCCACCCGCGCGTCGGGCCTCTCGCCACGGCAGCGCATCATCCTGCTGCGCGAGATGACGGAGATCGCGCAGGCGGGCGGGTCGCTGCCGGACGGTCTCGCCGCCGACTACGCCCTGAGCGCGCGCCGCAGCTGCGTGCACGATTCGATGTGCATCACCGCGTGCCCGGTCAAGATCGACACCGGCCTTCTGATGAAGGAACTCGACCACGCGGAGGCCACCTTCATCGGCCGCGGGCTGGCCGGTTTTACCGCCTCCAACTTCGCCGGCGCTTCCGCGTTGGCGCGGCGCGCGTTGTCCGTGGCCGGCACGCTGGCCGCCTCGAACAATGCCACTCGCGGTTTGCTGCGAGGCGGCTCCGCGGTCCTCAACGCCCTCGCCCCCGCCCTCTTCCCGAAACTGGACGCGAAGGTCCCGCTCCCCCTCCCCGCGCCCGGCGTACCGAAACCACGCGGCGAGGGCGGCCGCGAAGTCGTCTACTTCCCGAGCTGCGTCTCCCGGATTTTTGGCGCCATGCCTGGCGAAGCGCCTCTCTCCACGATGGAAGCGACCCTTCGCTGCCTCGAAGCCGCGGGATACCGGGTCGCCATTCCCGAGGGCATCGAGTCTCTTTGCTGCGGCCTCGCTTTCTCGAGCAAGTCGCAGCCGGAAGCGGCGGACGCCGCGATGAGCGCCACGCACCTCGCTCTGACGAAGCTCACGCGGGAAGGCGAGTTGCCGGTGGTCACCGATGCCTCGCCCTGCGCGCTGGCCTTCCTCGATCGCGGCGGCGCCCCGTTCCGCGTCTTCGATTTCGTGCAGTTCTGGTCGCGCGAGGTGCTCACTCGCGACGACGCGCCGCGCGGTGTCCTTCCCGGCCGGGCGGTCCTCCACCCCACCTGCTCCCTGACCAAACTGGACGCGGTCCAAGACCTCAAAGCGGTCGCGTCGGCGCACTCGGAGGATCCGCAAATCCCCCTGCGCGCGAACTGCTGCGGCTTCGCGGGGAATCAGGGTTTCGTGCATCCCGAGATCACGGAGGCCGCCACCCGCGCCGAAGCCGAGGATGTGAGGGCCCTCATCGGTGCGGGCGGAGGCGAAGTCACCGCCTACTCCACGTGCCGCACCTGCGAAATCGGCATGTCTCGGGCCACCGGGGCGAGCTATACGTCGGCGGCTCACCTCATCTACCGTGCCCTTCGTCTCGGAGAATCCCGGTAGCGATGGACACGATCGTCGACTTCATCCTCGCGCAGGATCCGCTTCTCGTGATCTTCCTGCTGGTTCTGCTCTCGGCCCTCGAGAACGTGTTCCCCCCGGTGCCCGCGGATGTGGCCGCGGCTCTCGGCGCCTTCTGGGCGGTGCGCACCGGCCACTCGCCGGTCTGGATCGGCTTCCTCTGTTTCGCGGCCAATCAGGCCTCGGCCATCGCCGTCTACTACTGGGTCCGCGCGCGTGGCGAAGCCGTCTTGCGGTCACCCCTCTTCCGGTCGCTGATGCCGGAAGAGATCCAGCCCCTGATCGAGCACAACATCGACCGTTTCGGAGGTCTCGGCGTCTTCTTCAGCCGGTTCCTTCCGGGCCTTCGCGCGGCCGTGCTGCCGTTTGCCGCGATCCACCGGCTCTCCCCCGCGCGAACTCTCTTCCCCGCCGCCGCCGCGTCGTTCCTCTGGTATGCCGCCCTCACCATCGCGGGTTCGGCGCTTGGGCTCGCCTACGACGAGGTGAAGGCGACCGTGGCCAGAGTGACGGGCGCGCTCGGCGTCGTCGGTCTCACCATCGCGGCCATAGGCTTGGTCCTGCTGTGGCGGGCGGGCAAGCGGGCACGCGCACGGAGGCTCGCCCGGTCCCTCAAGTGATCAGGGAGCCTGAGGGGACCGGGGCGACGACGAGGCGAGGCTCATCGCAATGACGCCGATCGCACGCAGGGCCGCTTCGATCTGCCGATCCGTCATCTGCTCGAGCGCCTGATGCACGGCCGACTCGAGGGTCGGCTCGGGTCGCGACAGAAGGCCCAGGCCCACCGGCGTTATCCGGAGCATGGCGCGCCTCCGATCGGGACCATCCGTGCCGCGGGCGATGAAGCCCCGGCTGGCCAGCCTCTTCACAATGCCGCTCACCGTGCTCGGATGCAGGTGAAGCAGGCGCGCGAGACGGCCCGCGGGAAGACCGGGAAAGCGGCTGATGAGACGCAGGGCGAGCCGTTGCGGCCCGGTGACGCCGAGTTCCTTCGCCATCTTCTTCGACCGCTTCTGCAGCGCGTGATCGAGCGCCCACAGCTCCCGCAGGAAATCGAGTGTGGGACCAAGTTCCACCGGGGGGTCCTGCGGCCTCATCGCCGACCCCCGACCGCGATCAGTGCTCCGAGGCCGGTGAATCTCTCCCGCAATCCGATGAGGGTCGTGAGGAGCTGGTCCATATCCTCCTGGGCCGCGATGAAGAAGTCGGCCCGTGACGTGAGTTTCCTGCCCACCCGGATGGTCAGGAGGCGGCCCGGCTGGTCGAGCGCGAAAACGTCTTCGTCGGTCACGTCGTCGCCTACATAGATCGCGGTATCGCAGCGAAGGCGGGCGCGCTCCCGCTCCAGGGCGATGCCCTTGTGCGGCGCGTCCGCGGGAACGAGATTGACCACCTCGATTCCCCCGATCATACGGATGTCCTCGAGATTCTTCGCCACCCCATCGATGAGTGAGCGGACATGCTTCTTGGCCCGCGATCTGCGGTAGTGAATGGCGAGGGAGTAATTCTTGTCCTCGATCTCCACTCCGGATTCGGTCGCGAGGGCCCGCTCGAAGAGCGGCCTCCACTCGCGCACGCGGCGGTGGATGTGCTTCGTCGCCCGCCAGGGCTCGACGCCGTGATTCCCCACCACTCCCCGAAGGCCGAGGCCCTTCACCCGCTCGGTGACATCGGGCAGGGCGCGTCCGGAGATCACCACGCAAGGATAGAGATCGGCCACGCGCTTGAGGAGCGCTCGGGTCGCGGGCCGCATGGCCGCGGCCGCGGGCACCTCCACGATCGGGGCCAGGGTTCCGTCGAAGTCGAAGGCCAGCAGCGTCTGTGACCAGGCGAAGGGTTCGATGACGCCCCTGTGTTTCGCGGCCAGAATGTCTCTCAAACCTCACCCTCCGGAAAGTGCGCCGCGAATCGATCGGACAGCCGGCCGGTGAGCCGATCCCGGCGGCGGAGGCGGGCGGCGTCACGCAGCATCCGCCCGGCCCAGCGGTAGATGTTGAACTCGGCGACAAAGGCCCGCATCGAACGAAGCCGCGCTTTCTGCTCCTCGGCGGGCATGGTCAACGCGGCGGCGAGCGCTCCCGCCGATTCGTCCATGTCGTACGGGTTCACGATGAGCGCCTCGGTCAGTTCGCGGGCCGCGCCTGTGAACTGGCTCAGAATGAGCACGCCCTTCTCATCGTCCCGCGCCGCCACGAACTCCTTCGCCACGAGGTTCATGCCGTCGTCGAGACTGCTGACGTAGCAGACGTCGGCGGCGCGCAGATAGCGGAACACCGTGGGCGGTTCGTGGTGCGAAGCCTTCAGCAGAATCGGCCGATAGGAGGCGGTCCCGAAACGCTCGTTGATCCGTTCCGCGATGGCGGTGACGCTGTCGCTCAGGTCCCGGTACCGGCCAATCGCGGTTCGGCTCGGAGCGGCGAGCTGCACGAAAACGAACTGGCCGACGAACTCCGGCCGCAACTCGAGCAGACGCTCGACCGCGAGCAGCCGCTCCTCGATGCCCTTGGTGTAGTCGAGCCGATCGACGCCCACGCCTAGAAGCGTGTTCTCCGGCAGACCCAGCTCTTCGAGCACGCTGCGCCGGCAGTCGGCGGCCGCGGGCAGATCCGCGAGCCACCGAACCGGCCATTCGAGGGAGATCGGGTACGGACGGATCAGGGTCGGCCGGCCCTGCTGCACCACGGCCTGGCGCTCGCGATCGATCCGCGACTCGAGGTAGCGATCGACCGAGTCCATGAAGTTGTTGCAGTGGGCCTGAGTGTGGAACCCGAGCATGCTCGCCCCGAGCATTCCATCGAGGATTTCCTCCCGCCACGGGCAGATTCCGAATCGCTCCGCGTTGGGCCACGGGATGTGCCAGAAGCCGATGACGGTCGCGCGCGGCAGCTTGAGCCGGATCATCCGCGGCGCCAAGGCGAGGTGATAGTCCTGAATGAGAACGATGGGGTCCTCGATCTCGGCCTCCGCCACCACGGCATCGGCGAACTTCTGGTTGACCTCGCAGTAGTGCTTCCAGTCCGAGGTGCGGAAGAGAGGGCGGGTGTGGGCCACGTGACAGAGCGGCCACAGGCCCTCGTTCGAGAAGCCGTAGTAGTAGCCCTTCTCTTCTTCTTCGGTGAGCCACACCCGGCGGATCGAGTAGATCTTCTCGTCCGGCGGAACCATCACGCGGTCGTGCCCGTCGACCACCGCGCGGTCGGCGGCGCCGCTGCCGTGGGCGATCCACACTCCCGAACAGGCGCGCATGACCGGCTCGAGGGCGGTGACGAGGCCGCTCGCGGGATGCTGCACCACGATGCTGCCGTCCTTCGCGTAGTCGTGGATGTACGGCTCGCGGTTCGAGACCACCACGATCTTCTCGCCATGCAGATTGCGGCGCAGGGTTCTCTTGAGACGTTCGGCCGTCCACGCCCCCGTCTCGCCGTCGGCGTCGCGCTCGGTCATGATGTCGTCGACCAGCTCGCGGACATCACGGAGGAGCGGGCGGAACTCGTGACTCTCCTCCCCCCCCTTGAGCATGCGGCGGAGCTGCCGGGTCCAGCCTCGCCAGGACAGCCGCACCGCCACGATGGTCACGAGGGCCGCGCACAGCGCGAGGAGAAAGAAGGCGACGAGCAGGAGGTTGCGGCTCTGGTTTTCGCGGCGAACCGCGAACGCCATGTCGTGGACGAAAATGACGAAGCCGGGAGCGCTCGAGTCGCCTTCGCCTTCATCGACAACCGCGAGGGCGGCGAGGTGCGCCTGACCTCCGGGAAGCGAAGCCACCTCCGTCCACTCCAGAGGCGGCGCGTCGGGCGCCCGGCCGGCCGGGAAGACGAGAGGAGCCACGCGCCCGCAGGAGTAGTCGGCCGGCGTGGTCCCCGCGGAGGCGACAAGGCTGCCGTCGGGGGTACAGGCGGAAACGCCGAGGATGCGTTCGTCGCGCACAAGGTTCAGGAGGACGGTGCGCAGATCCGAGGGCTTCCCCGACCGGAACCCCGCGGAGAGCGAGGCCGAGGCCCCGTTGGCGGCCAGGCGCGAGCGCAGCATCAGGTCGCGCTCGACCCAGCCGCGGGTCGTCTCCTGGACGACCAGAAAGGCTCCCCAGGTCAGCAGGCCGAGGCCGGCCACCAGGATGATCAGGAACTTGATCGGCTGGCGCATCGCCGGAGCATATTCTGGAATTCAGTTGGAGGACAAACTATTTCTCGCTATCCTCTGGATCATGCGACTCGAGGACCTCGGCCTCATCGGTAATTGTCAGTTTTCCGCGCTCGTCGACCGCGGCGGGTCGGTGGTGTGGTCCTGCCTGCCCCGCTTCGACTCGGAGCCGGTTTTCTCTTCGCTCCTCGACGCGGAGTCGGGCGGGAGGTTCACGGTGGCCCCCGAGAGCGGCGAGGCGGGAACGCAGAGCTACATCGAAAACACCAACGTGCTCGAGACCCGGTTCGAGACAAAGGCGGGATCGTTCCGCGTGCTCGACTTCGCGCCGCGCTTCGTTCAGTTCGACCGCATCTTCCGGCCCACGCAGATCTTCAGGATCGTGGAGCCCCTCTCCGGCACCCCGCGGATCCGGGTTTCCTGCGAACCGCGAAACGGCTGGGCGAAGACCGCGCCCGACCGGGTTACGGGCTCCAACCACGTTCGCTTCGAAGGGTTCGCCTCGCACCTGCGCCTGACCAGCGACGTTCCCGTTTCCTATCTCGGGGGCCAGCCTTTCGCGCTCACCGCGCGAAAACACCTGGTGCTGTCGTGGGGGGCGCCGGTCGAGGAGGCGCTCGCCCCACTGGCCAGCCGCTTCCTCGGCGAAACCATCCGCTATTGGCAGGCCTGGGTGAAACGCTGCAACGTCCCGCCCCAGTTTCAGGCGGAGGTCATCCGCTCGGCCCTGGTGCTCAAGCTCCACTGTTTCGAGGACACAGGCGCGATCATCGCGGCCATGACCACCTCTCTCCCTGAAGCCCCGGGATCAGGGCGGACATGGGACTACCGTTACTGCTGGCTTCGCGACGCCTACTACAGCCTCGGCGCCTTTCGACTCCTCGGACAGTTCGAGGAGCGCGAGCATTTCGTGAACTACCTTTTCGATGTCGCGGGCGGCGCGCCCGACCTCAAGCTCGCTCCCCTCTATCGCATCGACGGGCGATCGGACCTGAGTGAAAGTGTCCTTGACCACTGGCCGGGCTACGAAGGGAATCGGCCGGTGCGGGTGGGAAACGCGGCGGCCGAGCACACGCAAAACGACATCTTCGGCGAGATGGTCCTGGCCCTCGCCCCCGTCTATCTCGATGAACGTTTCCAGGCCGAACGTTCGCCCCAGGCCTTCGATCTGCTGACCGGCCTCGCCCGGAAGGCGGTCGCGGTGGCGGGCACCCCGGATGCGGGCATCTGGGAGTTTCGAAAATCATGGACGCCGCAGACCTTCTCGACGCTGATGTGCTGGGCCGGCGCCGATCGCATGGCGCGGGTTGCGCGGCTCCATCGGCCCGGCCTCGCCAACGAGTTCGAGTCCGCGGCCGCCGCGATCCGGGAACAGATCCTGCGCGAGGCCTGGAGCGACCGCCTGGGCGCTTTCGCCTCGAGCCACGGCGGGCACGATCTCGACGCCTCGCTCCTGCAGATGGCGACGCTTCGTCTGCTGCCCCGCGACTCGCCGCAGCTTCATCGCACGATCGACGCGATCCGCGACGGGCTTTCCAAAGACGGCTGGCTTTTCCGGTATCGGGCCGACGATGGCCTGGGCCAGACCGAGGTGGCGTTCGTGATCTGTTCGTTCTGGCTGGTCGAGGCGCTTGTCCGCACCGGGCGGATCGATGAGGCCCGGAGCGTGTTGGGTCGCATCGGCGAGGCGATCTCGCCTCTCGGCCTCATCTCCGAAGACTACGACGTCGCAGGGCAGCGCATGTGGGGAAACTTCCCGCAGGCGTATTCGCATGTGGGGTTGATCCACGCGGCCTTTGCCGCTTCGCCCTCATGGTCGGAGGTTCTGTGATCAGCCCTTCGACTTGAGCGACTCCACGGCTTTCCGGATCCGGGCCTGCGTGCCCTCGGAGAACCAGCCGTCCAGGAATTCGTCAAGGAGCGGAGCCTCCCGGTCGCGCATCGAGGCCACGGCCGCGCCACGCAGATAACCCTTCGTGACGCCGAACGCGTAGGCGTCCTTCTCCGCGAATTCGGCGAGCCGCTCGGCGACCACGCCGTCGAACACGTCCGGCTCGGCGATCTCGTGAGCCAGACCCGCGCCCTTCGCGGCGTCGCCCTCGAAGTTGCGGCCGAGAAGGGCCACCGCGGCCTGCGCGAAGGCGGGCGACGCGGTTTTGAGAAGCATCACGGCGGACCAAGGCAGAGGCACGCCGACCTTGACCTCGTTCAGTCCCATGGGCGCGCCGCGTTTCGCGATGCGCCAGTCGGCGGTCAGGGCGAGCAGACACCCACCCGCCACCGCCGCGCCATTCACCGCCGCCACCACCGGCTTCTTGAGGGCGAAGAGGTCGGTGAGGAGGGCGGAGAAGTCGAGCATGAAAGCGCCCATGTCCTCGCGGGTGACGTCCGAGAGCGCCACGAGATCGAGGCCGGGGCAGAAGAGTTTCGGATGAGCGGACGCGAGGAGGATCGCTTTCACCGAAGGCTCGCCCCCCACCGTCCGCAACGCGGTGGAAAGATCCGACACCAGCGCCTGACTCATCGCGTTGCCGCGCGGACCCGCGAGGCGGATCGTCCCGAGGCCGTCCTTGATTTCAACCTGAACCGTGCTCATCTTTACTGGGGGGCTTCCTTGATTAAACGAGATCGGCGGCCATCGCCATGACATGGAAACCGCTGTCCACATGCAGCACTTCGCCGGTAACTCCGCGCGCCATGTTCGACACGAGGAACAGGCCGGCGTCGCCCACTTCTTCCTGGTCGGTGGCCCGACGCAGGGGAGCGTGAGTCCGATAGTAGTCGATCATCTTGCCCAGACCCCCTACGCCCGCGGCGGCGAGGGTCTTGATCGGGCCGGCGGAGATCGCGTTCACGCGGATCCCCTTCGGGCCAAGATCGGCGGCGAGATAGCGCACCGACATCTCGAGCGCGGCCTTCGCGACGCCCATCACGTTGTAATGAGGGACCACGCGTTCGCCCCCGAGGTAGGAGAGCGTCACGATCGAACCGGACCGGCCCTCCATCAGAGGCGTCATGGCGCGCGCCACCGCGGTGAGCGAGTAGGACGAGATGTCCTGGGCGATGCGGTAGCCCTCGCGCGATGTGTTGAGGAACTCGCCGGTGAGTTCTTCGCGCTGCGCGAAAGCGACCGAGTGGATAACGAAGTCGAGATGTCCGAGGTCGGCCTTCACCGAGGCGGCGAGGGCGGCGATGTCCTCGTCCTTCGCCACGTCGCAGGGGTAGAGCAACGGCTCCTTGAGGTCCTTCGATAAATCGTCGACGTTCTCCTTGAGCCGCTCGCCCTGGTATGTGAGGGCCAGGCGCGCGCCCTCGCGGGCGCAGGCTCGGGCGATGCCCCAGGCGATGGAGCGCTTGTTGGCGACCCCGAGAATGAGGCCGGTTTTTCCTTCGAGAAGCATGCGGGACCTTTCCTTTGAGGCGGAAGTCTAGTCGCCTGTTTCAGTCCCGGCGCAGCGCATCGATGGGATCGACGGCCGCCGCACGGGCCGCGGGCAGGTATCCCGCGATGAGGCCCACCACCACCGACATCGCCACGCCGGCCAGCGCCGCGTCCCAGGGGGGACGCGCGTCGTACCGCGGGAGGACGAGGGTCACGAGGAAGCCGATACCCAGGGCCACGAGAACCCCGAGGATGCCGCCCACGCCCGAGAGCACTCCGGCCTCGATCAGGAACTGTCGGCGCACCGAAGCCTGGGTGGCGCCGAGCGCCCGGCGAATGCCGATCTCGCGGGTGCGTTCGGTCACGCTGATGATCATCACGTTGCCGATGCCGATCGCGCCGATGAACAAACTGATGCCGGCCAGCGCGACCGTGGCCGCGCCAATCGCGTTGCCGACCTGATTGAACACCGCGATGATCTGGTCGGGTGACGTGAGCTGGAAATCGTCCGGCGAATCGGGAGCGAGACCGCGCAGACGGCGCAGGATGGTTTCGATGTCCCCTCGCGCCTCCTGCCGCCGTCCCTCCTTGGTCTTCGAATAGATCAAGACGTTCCGCGCGTCGGGGAAAACTGCCTGCACGGTGCGGATCGGTATGGAGATCACGCTGTCCTGCCGGTTCTCTCCAAAGACTCCTCCGGGGCGGGGCGCCAGGGCGCCGATCACCGTGAACGCAACGCCGGCCACCCGGATCTCCTTTCCGAGGGCACTCAAGCCGGGGAAAAGTGAGGCCCTCACGCTGGCCCCGAGAACCGCAACCCTGGCGCCCGTGTCCTCCTCGATCTGCGTGAAGAACCGTCCCTCCGCGAGGGGAGCTTCGATCACCCGGAAGGTCCGCGCGGCCGAGCCCTCGACGAGACAACTGTCGTTCTCGATCCGGCCCGCACTCGCCACCAGGGCCTGGCCGTTCACGATCGCGGGAACGATGAGCTGCACGCCCACCTCCTCGACGTTGGGCGAGAGCCGGCTGATCACATCCGCGAAGCCGAGTTCAAGAGGCTTGCGGTTCGCCTCGCGGTCGGTGGGAGGGGCGTAGGGATCCTGGGAGAGGTGAAAGGCGATGAGGTTTCTGGAGCCGAGGCCTTCGAAGAGCGCCGCCACCTGCTTCTTGGCGTTCGCGAGAACCGAGGTGATCAGCACCACGGTCACGATGCCGATCACGATTCCCGTGATGGCGAGAAACGACCGCATGCCGTTGGCGAGAATCGAATCCACGGCGAAGCCGAGGGCCATCCGGTCGGTGGGACCGAAGTGCGATGACCGGCTTCGCTGCGGGATCGCCATCAGTCGGACCGGAGCGAAGTGAGAACGTCGATGCGAACCGCGCGGGCCGCGGGGAAAGCTCCCGAAAGCACACCGGCGGCGATCGCCATGACCAGGCTGCGAATCAGGGTGGCCGGGGCGAGGGCGAGAGGAAGCCCGAGGATCGAGGACGCGATGGCCGCGAGCAGGGCCACAAAAGCCAGGCCGGCGACCGCACCCACGACGCTCACGATCAGAGATTCCGCGAGAACCTCCCCGCCGATGTTCGCCTTCCGCGCCCCCACCGCGCGCCGGATCCCGATCTCGCGCGTGCGCTGGGCGACCGACACCAGTGTCGTGTTCGTGACCACGACGAACGCGGCGAGGAGCGACATGACCGCGATGGGCAAAGATGCCGCACTGAGCGATCGTCCCAGGGTGAAGACGAAGTTCCGCGCGGCATCCGGAGTCACGACGTCGAAGTTGTCCTCCTGGCCCGGATAGAGCTTGCGCTTCGCGCGCATGCTCGCCCGGGCGCGATCCTCGGCGAGAACGGTGTCGCCGGACACGAGCGACTTCGCGAACAACTGCTGGCTGGTCGCGGGGCCGAACGTCCGCTCGAAAGCGCTGAGCGGCACGAAGACATAGCGATCCTGGCTCTGACCGCCGAACTGCCCCATCGGCTCCTGAACGCCGATCACACGAAAGGCCCGACCCGCGATGCGCAGTGTTTCGCCGAGCGCCCGGCCGTTCGGGAAACATGCCGCGCGAATCTCTTCGCCGATGACCGCGACCGTCTCCCCCCGAAGCGACTCGTCGTCGCTGAAGAAACGTCCCTGAGCGAGCGCCATCTCCTGGATCCTCGTCAGCGCCGGTGTGGTTCCGGTGATCGGCACGGATTCCAGCTTTCCGAAAACTGAGTTGACGTCGACGATCCGCTGCGCGGAGGGCGCATAGATCACGAGATCGTCGCCATGATCATCGAGGAACCGGGCGTCCGACCGCGAGATGGGGAGGTTGCGCTCGAGTTTCCGGGCAAGTTCGCGCCGGCCGAGCTGTCCCCGCGGGCCCACCCTCGACACGGTGAACACGTCGCTTCCGATCGTGCGCGCGGCGGTCCGGGCCGCGAACGACTCCAGGACCTCGAGACCGGTGGAGATTCCCGCCAGCGCAATCACCGCGGCAGCCATGGCCAGGGCGCCGAGGGTGGAGCGCAGCCTGTACTCGCGAATCACCGAGAAGGCCTGGGCGAAAGACTCCACGATGATCATTTTGTATAGTTTAGACGTTGCGGAAAATTATCTTCGTTGTCGTCATTCTGGGCGTCGCCGGTTTCGTTTTCATGTCGAGGCGACCTCGAGGCGTCGAGGTGGAGACGACGACCGTGACGAAGCGCGACTCGTTCCGCTCTTACGTAACCGCGTCCGGCGAGATCGTGGCCAAGCGGTACGCCGACATCGGCGCGTCGGTGATGGGCCGGGTCGTGAGCCTCAACGTGAAGGAGGGCGACCGGGTGCGCACGGGCCAGGTCCTGGCGAGGCTCGACCCGGTCCGCGCGAGTTCAGAGGTGGAGGCGGCGCAGTCGGGGGCCCGCGCGCTGGGCGACGACCTCAAGGCCGCCGAAGCGCGGCTCGTGGAGGCGAGGCTCACCGCCGAGCGAAACCTGTCTCTCGTCGAGCAGGGCCTCTTGCCGAAAGCTCAGGGAGACTCCGCGCAGGCCGCCCTCGACGCCGCGAAAGCCCAGCTCGCCGCGATCCGCAGCCGGATCGATCAGGCGAACGCGCAGCTTCGAGGAGCGCGCGACACCCTTTCGAAGACTTCGGTCGTGGCCCCGATGGACGGCATCGTCACCCGTCTCCAGGTCCGGGAAGGAGAGATGGTGGTGATCGGCATACAGAACCAACCGGGCACCACACTGATGCGCCTCGTCGGCGACACCGGCCTCAACGCGGAGTTGAAGGTGGCCGAGGCCGACGCGTTGCGCCTGAAGGTAGGCCAGAAGGCGCGGGTCACACTCGATGCGCTTCAGGGCCGCGAGTTCGCGGGCGTGGTCTCGGAGATCGGCGCGTCTTCGCTTCCCCCGGTCTCCCTTCAGGCCGCGTCCGCGCGCGAGTTCCGCGTGGTGATCTCGCTCGAAGAGACGGGCGGAGCCCTGCGCCCGGGCATCTCATGCGACGCCGAGATTCTCGCTGATGAGAAAACCGGCGTTCTCGCCCTTCCGCTGCAGGCGGTGGTGTCGCGGGATATGGGCGGACGCGAGGAGACCGGCGTGTACCTCGTCCGGGAGGGCAAGGCGGTCTTCAACAAGATAACGCTCGGTCTCATCTCCGGCCTCGACGTCGAGGTCACGGGCGTCGTCGAAGGCGCCGAGGTCGTCCTCGGCCCCCTCGCCACCCTGCGGACACTGAAGGATGGCGACGAGCTGAGAAAGTCGCGTTGAAGCGCGTCCTGTTGTCGTGGAGTTCAGGCAAGGACAGCGCCTGGACCCTGCACACGCTGCGACAGGACCGAGACGTCGAGGTCGTCGGCCTGCTGACCACGTTCAACGACGCAGTTGACCGCGTGGCGATGCACGCGGTTCGGCGATCGCTCGTCGAGGCGCAGGCGGCCGCGACCGGATTGCCCTTGTGGTCGGTACCGTTGCCCTGGCCGTGCTCGAACGAGCAGTACGCGGAACTGATGTCCGGTGTGATCGAAAGGGCGCGCGCGGAGAAGATCACGCACGTCGCTTTCGGCGATCTGTTTCTCGAGGATGTGCGGGACTACCGCATCCGGCAACTCGAAGGAACCGGCGTGGAGGCGCTCTTCCCGATCTGGAGCGCGGCCTCGGAAACCCCTGCCCTGGCGCGACGGATGCAGTCGGCGGGTCTCCGCGCGGTGATCACCTGCGTCGATCCGCGCGCGCTCGACGTCTCATTCGTCGGCCGGCAGTTCGACGCGGATCTGCTCGACTCGCTCCCGGCGGGAGCCGACCCCTGCGGCGAGAACGGCGAGTTCCACTCGTTCTGCTACGCCGGCCCGATGTTCAGTTCGCCGATCGAAGTCGAAAGCGGCGAAGTGGTGAGCCGCGAC
>CAYNHK010000049.1:19425-25227 GCA_964396875.1 uncultured Acidobacteriota bacterium
CCCGATGTTCAGTTCGCCGATCGAAGTCGAAAGCGGCGAAGTGGTGAGCCGCGACAGCTTCCACTTCATCGACGTACTCCCCGCCACACAACCCATCCCACCAACAACGGCACTCCATACTCAATCGCCCGAATCGTCCAGGGGAGATACCACGCCCCCCCGCCCAGCCACCCCGGATAAACCAGATACGCGAGCGGCACGGTCAACGTGAAGACAACCGCCCCGACCGCCATGGGTGATCGTTCGGCGATGGGCACAAAGACAAGCAACCACAACGCATACCATGGCAGCACGTTCGGCATCACGAGGATCAGGGCGACGCTCATGAGAAGGCTGGCGCGAACGATGTCAGTCTCGCGCCGTGACAGCCGGAAGCCCAGCGCGACAAGCACAGCCACGGAGATCAGCACTCCCGCGCGATGCGATCCCGACACGCCGGCGAAAAGCACGAAGAACGTCTCGTTGAATCGCCAATAGTCGCCGTACTTCCGCAGGCTCCACAGCGCGGTTTCCTCCACGAAGGGCGCGGACAACGCCAGTCCGACCGCCGCCATGAGGGCGAAGTCGCGGATCCGAAAACGCCGAAGCCAGGGGAACGCCAGGATCGCGGGAATCAGCTTCGACAGAACCGCGAGGGTCAAGGCGATCGCCGCCGCCGGGCGAGATTTGCGTTCGAAAAGGACCAGGGTCCAGACAACAAGCGCCATTCCCATCGCCTCGTTGTGACCTCCCCCCGCGATCTCGATCATCGCCAGGGGCGACGCCGCGGCGATGAGTACCCGGGAGAGAGTCAATCCTCGCGCCTCGAGGAGCCGCCACAGTCCGAGCCAGAAGAGGAGTTCGCAGAAAACCACGAACAGCTTCACCGCCGTCACCGAGTCGGAGACGGCGTTCACACCTCGCATCGCCCACTGCCAGGCGGGCGGATAGATCGCCGCGTAGTCGGGATGATTGATCCGCGGATAGACGTAACCGTCGCGCAGTCCCGCCCACTTCGAAGCCTCGGGGCGATCCGCCCACGCGAAGGGATTTCCCGATGCGCGCTGAACGCGGCCCTCCCAGACACTGCGATAGACGTCGTCGGACAACATCGGTTCGCCGAACGCCATGACCACCCGCACCGACGCCAGCGCGGCGAGCGCCCACCCCAGATCGCGCTGCGAAACCCCGGTCGACCCTTGACGAAAGACTCCTCCCGAGGAGAGAACCGCGACGTAGACCACCGACACGACCAGCCAGCAGATCAGGAATCGTGGCGTATCCCGCGTCCAATCCCCGTGCGCCGCCGCGTAGAGGGCGAGGCCGCAAAGCAGCGCCACGAACGCGCGGAAGAGCCCGGTCATCGGCATGAATAAAGGTCCAAAAGGCTTCCCGTGAGAGAATACGTGTTCACGAACGCGAGTCTCGCATTGTCGTTCATCGCGAAACCGCCAGTTCAAGGCCGCTTTTTGAGGCGATAGGGACGTATTCGTTTCCGCTCGCGGCCACAACCTATCCATGGGCCAAAGGCCCATCAAAAAGTCAGGACCTTCAATTCACATGACGTTTTCCAAATACGGCTTCTCGGCCGACCTTCTGCGCGGCATCAAGGAGCTCGGTTTCAAGAACCCGACTCCGATTCAGGAGCAGGCCCTTCCGCCCGGGCTCGAAGGACGCGACGTTCTCGCCTGCGCGATGACGGGCAGCGGCAAGAGCGCCGCGTTCGGCCTTCCGCTCATTCATCGTCTCAGCGACAAGGCCAAGGGTCTCACCCGCGCCTTGATCCTCACCCCCACGCGTGAACTCGCGGCCCAGATCGACGAACACCTGAACGCTCTCGCGGTTCACACGCCGATCTCGAGCGCCGCCATCTACGGCGGAGTCGGCATGGGGGCCCAGGAGCACGCGCTCCGCCGCGGCACCGACATCATCGTCGCCACTCCCGGACGGCTGCTCGATCACATGAATCGCTCGTACGCCAACTTCAAGAACCTCGAGATCCTCGTCCTCGACGAGGCCGATCGGATGCTCGACATGGGCTTCCTCCCCGACATCCGTCGCATCCTCAAGTACCTCCCGACCAAGCGTCAGACTCTCTTCTTCTCGGCCACTATGCCGACCGAGATCGCCAAGCTCTCGCGCGAGATGCTGCGGGACCCGTTCACGATCAGCGTCGAGCGTCAGTCCGCACCCGCCGTGGGCATTACCCAGGCCGCCTATCCGGTGGCCCAGCACCTGAAGCCGGTTCTTCTCAACGAACTCATGAAGCGCGGTCTCATCCGCAGCGTCATCGTCTTCACTCGCACCAAATCCCGCGCGAATCGCCTCGCCGACTTCCTCGTGCGCATGGGCGTCAACGCCGGCCGGATCCACGGGGATCGCTCGCAGTCGCAGCGCACGGAAACTCTCCGCCGGTTCAAGGAGGGCAAGTTCAGCGTGCTGGTGGCGACGGACATCGCGGCCCGCGGCATCGACGTGGAATCCCTGTCGCACGTCATCAACTTCGACATCCCGCCCACCCACGAGGACTACATCCACCGCGTGGGCCGCACCGGCCGCAACCAGTCCCAGGGCGACGCGTTCGCTTTCGTCTCGCCCGAAGAGGAAGGCGCGTTGCGCGCCATCGAGCGCGCGATCGGCAACCGCATGCCCCGCATCATCCTGCCCGACTTCGACTACGCGGCACAGAAGACCAATGCGCCCGAGGCCGCGAAGTTCCGCGGTGATCGGGATGCCGGCGGACGCGGACGTTCCTCGAGCCCCAAGCCCTACACTCGTTTCGGCGCGAACCGCGGCGGTCAGGGCGCCGGTGCTTCGGGCGGACGCGGCGGACAACGCTCTCAGGCGAGGCCGCATGACGACGCGCGTCCCCCACGCACACAGACGGTCGGCTCGGGAATCCGCACTGAGCACAGCGAGCGCCCCGCGCGTCCCGCGCCCGACCGCTTCGCTCAAGCGGCGGCGACCAACTCGCGTCAGGCCCTGCGCGGCGCGGAAGCGTCGAGCGGCGAAACCGGCTACCGCCCCCGGCGCGAAGGCGGAAGTTCGTTCGGCGGCGCCAAGCGAAAGCCGTTCCGCGCCGGCTCTCGATAGAAGCTAACGGGCAAGCGGCCACACGCTCCAGTGGCTGGCGGAGGGTCGCGCCTCGGATCGCCAGCCGCTTCTCACCAGACGATTCGCGATCTGTCGTCTGAACGAGGCATGCGTCACGACGACAATCGCGGAGTCAGGGGCGGCGAGACCCTCCAGCCATTCCGCGGCTTCGTTTACTCGTACCGCTTCGGCGGGCGAGGGATAGTCGCCCTTCACCTTCATCACCAGCATTCTCAGGCCAACGGCAACTGCCCAGGCTCGAAGGGGCAGGCGAATCCCCCCAAGATCCGGGCTTTGAAGCTCGAGTTCGCGAAGCAGAGGTGACACGGTTACCTCGCGGCCCGAAGCCAGCAGCCGCGCCGACTCGAGAGCGCGGGGCGTATCGCTCGCGACGACGAGTCGCGCCTCCGACGCCACCCGCACGAGCGATGCCGGAGGCCGCTCGGCGTCGACGATGCCCGCCGCTTCGTAGGCTGCTCGCCACGCGTTGAAGCCCGCGGTGTCGATCCAGCCGGTGTGGACATGGGACGAGCGGCCGTGACGGACGAGAAGGATGCGCGCGCCGGGCGATGGTTTCGTCACAACCGGAGTGCCCTGGCTCACCTCACCCGCCGTAGGACTCGCTTGGGCGGCCCGCCCACGCGCACAGTTGCTCCATTGACTCCATCAGCGTATCCGCGCCGGCCGCCTCCAGCTCCCCCCTGCTCCCGTATCCCCACAGGACGCCGACACCTGGAAGATCGTTGGCATGGGCTGCCTCGATGTCGTGGCGCCGATCGCCAACCATGTGTGGCCGGTCGCCAAACTGCTCGGTAGACAACACATGTCGAATGAGTTCGGCCTTATCGGCGAACTCTCCAGAGAGCTCTGAGCCATGGATCGAGACGAAGGCATCGGAAAGCCCGAAGTGGTCGAGGATCCGCCGGGCGTATACGTGCGGTTTGGAGGTCACCACACGGAGATGGTGCCCGGCGCTTACCAGTTCCCGAAGACCGACGACCACGCCAGGATAGACAGCGTTCTCGAACATCCCCACTGAGGTAAACCGCTCTCGGTAAAGCCCGATCGCTCGGTCGAGCATCTCCGGGTCAGAGCCCCCCAGTAACTCTGCAAACGTATCGCGCAGTGGCGGCCCCACACACCAGGTGAGCGTGGGAGGAATGGGCCTGTCGAGGGCAGACAGCGCGTACTGCACGCATCGTGTTATGCCAACCCCGGGATCGGTCAAGGTGCCGTCGAGGTCAAGGAGCAGGTTCATGCCCCGCTCGCTCACCGGACGCCACACCTAGCCAAAGAAACACCCCCACGGGTCACGATCGACTTCGGCCACCAACTGCGCCAGGAGAGGCCTGTGCACCCGATACTCGATGCTGACTTCATTCTTGAACTGGCGCGAGGTGCGGCGACGGCAAAGGGCTCCCACAGTCTCGTCAATGTGTCCAGGTTCGCGTTTCGTGAAAGCCATCAGCTGCAACCTCTACCGCCCGCAGAACACTCCCGTCGGTTCCAATTCTTTGTTCGACGCCGTCGCGACCACGGTGGCCAAGTGTACGCTGTGCGCCAAATGGTTGAGGTCATTGAGCACTATCGTGAATTCAACCCGCCGTGCGACGCCAAGGCGATTGTCGAGGGCCTGCTGGCTTCCGTGCCCTCGGAGCTCTTGGTTGGCTTACGGTCTGTAGTGTTGACAAACGCAGCCGCACTCTCCGGGCGGCGCAAGCGAGGCTACAGTTGGAGCCGCGGCAGGAAAGCCCGACATGCGAGCGAGGTTCTGGGGCTTTACCACCAGAAGTGGAAGGGAGATCCGGCCTGGATTGAGTTGTTTGTTGACAGGATGCTGGAGGCGAGGCCAGCGTGGATGTTGCGTCTCCAGTTCTTGCGCGACTTCGCGTTTGGGTCAATCCTCTACCACGAACTTGGGCATCACATCCAGGCCACGTCGAAACCCGAACACCGGGAGGTCGAAACCGTGGCCGATGAATGGCAGTCCCGCCTTCTGCGCGGACACGCCAGGCGCCGGCACCCTGTGACCGGCGCTGTCCTGCGCTGGACGGCTCCGTTTCTGCTTCCACTCATTGAGAGGACCAGAAAGCGACAGCTCCGAAAGCAGGATGAATCGATAGGCCCGACGCAACACTAGCGCCCCTCGTCAGGGGCATCGCGTTGTTCTACTCCCCGTGGTAGCGCTCGAGTTCCGATTGGGTGAAGAGAGACCTCAGCCGAAGGCCCTGCTCCCGGAGGCGCTCGACTGCGCCCTGCTCGCGATCGACAACGCATACTACGTCGCTGACCTGGAGCCCAATGCTTCGCAGGTCGGCCACTGAGGAGACTATCTGTCCGCCACTGGTGACGACGTCTTCGACGACAACGGCAACCTGGCCAGCGTTGAAGGCTCCCTCAACGACCCGCATCGTGCCATAACCTTTCGCCGCCTTGCGGACGAAGAGACAATGGACGCCTGTTACAAGAGACAAGGCGGCGGCTATACCCTTTGCCAGATCTCGCCTGTCCATCGGCTCTTCCTCACACGCGCATCACGCCCGTCGAACACTCGAGATCAGCTGCAAAGGCCGCCCTCAACGACTGACCCCATGAGCGGAAGGCAATGGGGGCACACCTCGCGGCCTTTGTCAGTCGCATCCCGTTGTTCGACACCCCGCTACGCACGGCCCAGTAGTTGCTCAGCCGTGAGGCCGATGTCTCTTGCGATCTTCCGAAGCAGGGTAGGCG
>CAYNHK010000050.1:0-24992 GCA_964396875.1 uncultured Acidobacteriota bacterium
ACCGCGGCGAAGCTCTCCCATCCGAACATCGTCGCGCTGTACACCTTCGGCGATGTCGACGGCACGCTGTACTTCGTCATGGGCTACGTCAAGGGCGAGTCGCTTGCCGCTCGACTCAAACGCGAAGGCCGCTTACCCGTCGAGGAGGTTCGGCGAATCCTCATCGAAATCGCCGAGGCTCTCGACTACGCGCACAAGCTCGGCGTCATCCATCGAGACATCAAGCCCGACAACGTTCTCCTTGAAGAGGGCACGGGCCGCGCGCTGCTGACGGACTTCGGTGTGGCGAAGGCCCTCGGCGCGGGCCAGACCATGACCGAGGTCGGCAGCATCCTCGGAACCCCGCATTACATGTCGCCCGAACAGGCTCAGGGAAAATCGGACATCGATCATCGGGCCGACATCTACTCCCTCGGCGTCATGGGCTACGCGATGCTCGCGGGGCGGTTGCCCTTCGAGGGGCCGACCGCGGGCGACATCATGGCGCAGCACATCACCAGGGAAGCGCCCCCTCTCAAGACCTTCGCTCCGGATGTCCCGTTCGAGATTGCCGACGCGCTCACCCGTTGCCTCATCAAGGACCGGCAGGGTCGCTTTCGGGATGCCGCGAGCCTCAAGGCAGCGCTTGGACGTGCCGACGATGCCGAAACTCCGGAGGTTCTCGAGGATCTTTCCGGGATCTTTCGAGCGATCGTGGGCGCCGGCTACGCCCTGCTGCTCATCGCGGCCTGGTGGCTCGGCGGCGGAGACGTCTCGGATCCGTTCCCGGTGCTTCCCCGAATCCTCGGCGCCCTCATGATTGTCTTCTCCCTGCTCCTCTATTCGAGATTCGTCCACTCGCGCCGAGTTGGTTTCGAAGGACAACGCATCCTGAGGGAGATTCTGAAGAAGCCGGAGGGGTACCCCGGATGGTACCCGCGGAGGCTACGCCCCGCCGGAGATGTGTGGGACCGCCTGCCCCAGGCACTCCGCAAGGCGCGGGAAGCGATGGGCTGGGTCCTGCTCGCGATGGCCGTCTTCCCGCCGCCATTCATGCTCTTCTCCATCGCCTTCAATTCCCACATCATCAGGACAGGCCGGAGTCCATATGCCGCCCGACCGGAGCCGGCGATCCTTCTGGTCCCCATGCTCGCCTTGTTCGGTCTCGCTTTGTTCCGAAGCCTTCGCTGGCGGAGGCTGGCGCTCGCTCAGGGCCTCGATCCGAACGCGGTGGGTCGGACCATGGGTAGTCCGACGACCAAACGGAGTTTCTGGTCGCGCCCGGAGATCGCCCCCCTGCTCCTGCCGATCGAGACAATGCCCTCAGGTTCAAGGGCGCCATCGTCCGCGCTGGAAATGGGCGCCTCGATCTCGGCCGCAGTGTCCGGGGCCGGAGGGATCCCGGCCGACCTCCGCGACCGGATGCGGGCGGCCGTGCGGGAACTGGTCGACGAAATAACGGCTCTCGACCGCCAGGCGAGCGCCCTCGGAAGTGCCGTAGATCCCGCCGAGGCAAGGCGCCTTGTCGAGAGGCTCGCTTCTCTCGGGCCGGATCGCGGTCCTCACGACGTGGACCGGGAGATTCGCGAAATTCTGCAAAAGCAGCTCGGCGGCGTCCGGAGTCTCGAGTCGAAGCTCGAGGAGGCGCGGTCGCGTCGGGCGCAACGCTTCGAACAGCTGCGTGGCATGTGGGCTATCGCGAACGAGTGGCGCACGGGAGGCTCGCCAGGAGACGGTGGCAGGACCGACCGCATCCGTCAGTTGCTGGACGCGATCCCCTTGGACCGCGGAGCGCAAAACCTGGCCGATGGCGCAACGCAGGACCTGCCGGAATCGCCGACCATCGCGAGATAGCGATATGGACTGTCCTTCCTGCAAGACTCCCCTTCCTCCGAAGGCGCGTTTCTGCCTTGAATGCGGAACCAAGGCCCCCGAACAAGCGGCCGCCGAGCCCGACGATCCGATCCGCGCCGCCCTTCGCAAGGCTCTCGGGCAGCAGTACGAGATCCAGAGCCTGCTCGGCAAAGGCGGCATGGGCGCTGTTTATCTCGCCATCGAAGCCGCCCTCGAACGCGAGGTCGCAATCAAGGTCCTTCCCCCCGATCGCCGAGCCACCAAAGACAGCCGCGACCGTTTCCGCCGCGAGGCACGCACGGCGGCGAGGCTGTCCCATCCAAACATCGTTCCCCTTTACACCTTCGGCGATGTCGACGGCACGCTGTACTTCGTCATGGGTTACGTCAAGGGAGAATCGCTCGGGGCGCGGTTGAAGCGCGAGGGACGACTGGGAGTCGAAGAAACACGGCGCATCCTCATCGAGATCGCCGAAGCTCTCGACTACGCCCACAAGCTCGGCGTCATCCATCGCGACATCAAGCCTGACAATGTTCTCCTCGAAGAAAGCACGGGACGCGCGCTATTGACGGACTTCGGTGTCGCGAAAGCGCTGGGCGTGGGTCAGACGATGACGGAAGTCGGCAGCGTCCTCGGAACACCGCACTACATGTCGCCCGAACAGGCTCAGGGGAAATCGGACGTCGATCATCGGGCCGATATCTACTCCCTCGGCGTCATGGGCTACGCGATGCTCGCGGGACGGCTTCCCTTCGAAGGGCCAACCGCGGGCGACATCATGGCGCAGCACATCACGAAGGAAGCGCCCCCTCTCAAGTCCTTCGCACCGGATATCCCGGTCGAGATTGCGAATGCGCTCACTCGTTGCCTCGCCAAGGACCGCGAGCAACGCTGGCCCGAAGCACGCAGCCTGAAAGAGGCCATCGGTATCCGGGACGAGGGCGCCATACCAGAGGACATGCTGGAACTCAGGCGCGACACCTTCGTGGTGAGCGCCGGTTTCTACCTCTCCGCCCTGATCGCCCTGCACCTTATCCAAAGGACGGCGGATCCAGACCCTGAGAGTTTCAAAGCGCCCTGGGAGATGGCATTCATCTTCACCGGGCTCGGCGCCCTCGTCTGGGCCTGGATGGTGTTCCAGCGACACCGGGACGGACGATCGTTGGCGGAGGTTCTTCGGTTCGCGTTCACCAAGCCTGCGGGTTGGGTGGGCTGGTATCCGCGCCGTCTGCGCCTTCCAGGTGACCTGTGGCATCGACTTCCTCCGGACCTGCGCCGGGCCCGGGCTGCTCTCGGGGCGGTGATGGTCGCCTGGCTGGCCCTGATGCCGGCTCAGCTCATCATCAGCAATGGAGGTGACGTTTACCGGAAGACGGGTCGGAAGGCCCCAATTCAGGAGTTCGCGTTCAACAACCTGCCGAGAGGGTTCGAGAGAGCGGCTGCCCGCACCGTCGCGCTGTCTGCCCTCGGAGTCATGGGGTCTCTCATTGTGTTCACCCTCCGCTGGAATCGGCGGGTCAGGCGAACGAAGTCCAATATCCGGCTGACGAACGCCATGTTCTTCCAGGACACCGCCCACCGGTCGTTCTGGTCGAAACCGGAGGTAGCCGTCTTCTTATTGCCCGACGAGCCGGACCGGAGCCAGGAGCCGACGGCGGCCCGTGATCTGGCCTCGGCCATAAACACCGCCGTTTCGCGATGGACCGGTGATTCCGCGAGCGTCGGCGCCATCGCTCGCGCCGCCGCGGCGTCTTTGAGCGCGGGCCTGACGAAACTGGACCAGGAGATCGCGTCGCTTGGAGAAGTGCCTGATCCGGCCGAGATCGACCGCCTGGCTGCGAAGATTCAGGCCCTCGGGCCGCCCCACGGCGGCGAAGGGGGCGCGAAGACGCAGATGCGCGACCTCCTCCAGAAGCAGATCGAACTGCACCGCGGCGTTGACGCCCGCATCGAGAAACTGAAGGCCCAGCGGTCGCGCCAGCACGACTTGCTGCGCGCTCTCTGGCAGCAGGCTCTTGCCCTGCGCGCGGCGGCGAGCGACCCGGGCCGGCTTCATCAGTCGAGCGAGCGCCTGCGCTCGCTCTGCACCGAGATCGAAAGCGGTCTCGGAGGACTGGACACTCAAGCGGCCACCGAAGCGATCAGCGACGCGCCGACGATCGAGCGCCGCTAGCTTTCTATTTCACGATCCGGATCGTGGCGCTGACCCGAGACTCGCCAGCCGGGGCCTTGGTGACTGCAGTGAGAACGTGTCCACGATCCTCCTCGGGACCCGACGTGATCGAGCCAGGCTGGCCGGGGGCCTTGATCCGCCCCACCGCGCTCGTGATGACGGCATCCGGCGGGTCCGCGACCCTGACTTCGATCGCGGGCTCGCCGGGCGGCCCGTTCCGGTACGCGCCGCCGGCCGCCGGAGCGAACGGCGTGTCGGACTGAAGTCGCCACTCGATCGCAGTGGGCTGCGTGAGCGTGAACCGGTCGGAGACGCTGAACGACGATGCGCCATCGAAAGTGAAGGTCCGGCTGAACGAGGAGAGGGCTGCGACTTTCGGATACGCCGCGGCAAGGTCGGCTTCGATGGTGATGGCGTTGCCTTTCGGTGTCACGCTCCGAATGCGAATGCCGTTGAAACCGGAATACGGCGCGCCGCGCCAGACATCATGCTGACTCTCGACGCCTTGACCCACGCCGCCGAAAGTCACGGTGTTGTGATTGCGCGCGGTGGGCAGACCCGCGTAGCCGGTGTCGCCGGTGAGGTATCGGCCGTTGGCCCAGATGATGAAACTGCCCGCGTCGGGATGAGCGTGGCCGCTGTCGAGCGACCATTCCGGGAGCTTCGGCAGCAACGCGGCGACGCGGTGTCCCTCGGGCGGGCCGGCCTTGAACGCGAAGGCGAGCGCGTCCTTCTCCCACGACGTGCGGTAGTAGAAGACGCCCATGTCCTTGAAGTGATGCTGCAGCGGGAATGCGGTCATGGGCGCGGGCTTGAGCGATGCATCGCGCCAGAGCAGCGTCCAGTACTCCTCGAGATTGCTGTGGCCGAAGTCGGCGTAGCGCTGCGCGATCGCCTGAGCCTCGGGGTCCTTGAAGCGAGCGGCCACGCGGTACATGTGGTTGAAGTTGCTCTGGAGCGTGCCGCCCGGATACGCGCGCTCATAATCGCCGCCTCTCTTCGCGCGTGTGACCGGCCCTTCCCAGATATCGCCGAAGTCATAGACATTCTGGCCGTCGGGAAGAAGGGTGTGGGCGAGGTAGGTCTTCCAGTTGCGGAAGACATCGCGTTCCCAGAGGCTCTCGCCGGTCGCGTGCTCCCAGGCGTCGAGGAAGTGAACGAGCCACGGCGTCGAGAAGATCCAGTACTCCATGCTCTCGTAGTAATGGCCGTCGGGGCTCAGGAGCTGCCCGGTTCGATGGTGATGCGCCCGGGCGAGTACGGCCCAGCGTTCGGCATCGGCCGACTCGCCCATCAAAGCGAGTGCCGTCACCGCGAGGCCCGCGGTGGGAATGAAGTCGTGGTTCTGAGTGAAGCGAAGCGTCCGCCCCGGCTTCGGCGCGAAGGCGTCGTAGACGAGGTTGGCGTGGCGTTCGAGCGAGACGCGAATACGGGCGCGCTCCTCGGCCGTGAACTCGGCATAGAGGAGGTCATAGGCCCAGCCGATCGCGTAGAGAAGATGCCCGGCAGCGAGGTCGGTGTTGGGTTTGTTGTAGGTGTATCCCCAGGGCTCGTAGTCGGTGGCGGCGAGCGTCCACGCCTTGGCCGCGCTCAGGTACGCGGGCTTCTGCTCGACCACGTAAGCGAGGCTCACCTCGGCGATCGCGAAAGCGACGTTGTTCTGAGACCGGCGTTCTTGCGGCCCGGGAACGGGCGGAGGCGCGCCCTTCATCGCCGCGAGGTTCGCGATCACCCTGGACCACCCGGCGCGGTGGGTGGTGCGGGCGCGTTCGCGGAGGGTTTCGATCCCGGCCTTCGTGACGAACACTCGCGGATGCACACCCACGAGCTCCGGCTTGAGCGCGACCTTGTGCGCGAGAAGCTCGTCAAAGGTCGGGACTACCTCCTGGGCCCGAACCATCGACGCACTCATCAGCGCCAGGGAGAAGGCGACGGCGGCGGTCTTCATCTTCATCATGCGATCTGTTCCTTCTGTTCGATTACGACACTGCCAATGCGGCCAGCGAGCCACAAGGTCACGACAAGTCCGAGGGGGCCGAGCACGGCGGCGGTCAGGAAAACCGGCGTGTAGCCGAACGCATCGACCACGCGGCCGGTGCCCCAGTTGAAGAGCACGCTCGCCACCGCGGCGGCAAGTCCGCCGAGGCCGAAGACCGAGCCCACCGCGCTGCTCGGAAAGAAGTCGCTCGGCAGGGTCTGCAGATTGTTGATCCAGACCTGGAAGCCGAAAAGCACCACCGCCATCCAACCAAGCGCCGCATAGGGGTCGGTCGCCCGCATCGCGAGAATGCCCGCCGGCGTCAACATCGCGCCGAAGATCATCACCGCCTTGCGCGCGCGATCGACGGTCCAGCCACGCGAGATGAGAGCGCCCGAGGCGTAACCGCCGGAGAGCGCGCCGATGCCCCCGGCGAGGAAGGGAAGCCAGGCCGACATGCCGACCTGCTGAAGGCTGAAGCCGCGCGCCTCTTGAAGATAGGAGGGCAGCCAGAAAATGTAGAGCCACCAGATGGGGTCGGTGATGAAGCGACCCATCACGACCGCCCAGGTTTGCCGATAGCGAAGAAGTTGCCCCCAGCTTGGACGCCACTCCGGACCCCTCGGGGTCGGTGAGGCGCCATCGAGGATGTGCGCTCGCTCGGCTTCGGTGATCCACGGATGCTGCGCGGGAATGCGAAAGCAGACGAGCCACACCGCGAGCCAGATGAAACCGAGGGCGCCCGTGATGATGAACGTCGGACGCCAGCCGTACGCGGTCGCGAGCCACGCGATGATCGGCGGCGACAAAGCTCCGCCCACCGCCGCGCCGGTGTTGAAGATCCCCATGCCGAGAGCGCGCTCACGCACCGGGAACCACTCGCCCACCACTTTCGCCGCCCCCGGCCAGTTTCCCGCTTCGCCGAAGCCAAGGACGGCGCGGAAGAAAGCGAACGAACCCGCGGTGCGCGCGGTGGCGTGGGCGAGGGCGGCGAGGGACCACACGACAATGGAGAAGACAAAGCCCATCCGCGTGCCGATGATGTCGTAGAGCCGGCCCGACACCATCTGGCTGATCCCGTAGAACACGAGGAACGCGTTCTGGATGGCGGCGTAGTCGGAGTTCGAGAGTCCCAGGTCCTGGCTGATCTGCGTCTTCAGCACCGACACGGTCTGCCGGTCGATGTAGTTGATGACGGTGGCGAAGAAGATCAGGCTGATCATCAGCCAGCGAAGACCGCCGATCTTCATCGCATGTTCATCCCGCCGTTGATCTCGATGGTCTCGCCGGTGAGGAACGAAGCGTCTTTCGAAGCGAGGAAGGCGACGACACTCGCGACTTCATCCGGAGTTCCAGCGCGGCCGAGCAGGACGCCCTTCGCCGCGTTCTCGAACGCCGCGGGTGCGGTGAACCGGCCGTGGAAGGCGGTCTCGCCGATGAGGCCAGGGGCCACGCAGTTCACTCGGATGCTGTGGGGCGACATCTCCTTGGCCAGGGCCTTGGTGAGCGAAACGATCGCGCCCTTCGCGGTGGAATACGCCCCCGCCCCGGGACCTCCGCCGTTCCACGCGGCGAGGGACGACATATTGATGATCGTCCCGCTCTTCCTCGCCACCATCGAGGGGCCGACCGCCCGGCACATCAGGAAGGCGCTCGTCAGGAACACGTCGATGACCTGGCCGAAGAACTCCTCGCTCATCTCGAGGAGAGGGGTGCGCGCGATGAGATCGCCGGCGTTATTGACCAGGATGTCGACGGCGTCGAAGCGCCCGGTTACCGCGTCGACGAGAAGCTGGACCTCCGAGGCTTTCGTGAGATCGGCCTGGAACGCCGCCGCGTCCGTGCCCGCGGCCTTGAGCGTCTCCACCACCTCGTCGGCGCCGGCACGGCTCTTCATGTAGTGCACGGCGACGCGTGCGCCCCGTTTCCCGAGGGTGAGGGCACAGGCCCGGCCGAGCCCGGCGCCGCCTCCCGTCACCAGTGCGACACCTTGAAGCGCGGTCATGGTCGTTACCTCTGCGGTTTGAAACTCAAATGTGGGAACGTTGGCGCTACCGGCCGAGCCAGCCGCCATCGACGGCGAGAATCTGGCCACTCACGTAGTCGGAGGCGCTCGAGGCCAGGAACACGCAAGCGCCATCGAGATCCGAAGTCTCACCCCATCGTCCGGCGGGAATGCGCTCGAGAATCTGGCGATTCCGCGTCTCGTCCTTCTGCAAGGCCTCGGTATTGTCGGTGCGGAAGTAGCCGGGGGCGATCGCGTTCACGTTGATCCCCTTCCCCGCCCATTCATTCGACATCTCCCGGGTGAGACCCGCCACCGCGCTCTTCGACGCCGCGTACGCGGGAACGTCCAGCCCACCCTGAAAGGAGAGCAGTGACGCGATGTTGATGATCTTCCCGCCCTGGCCCGCAGCGATCATGTGTCGCCCCGCGGCCCGGCAGAGGCGAAACACGCCGTGGAGGTTGACGTCGATAACGGCATGCCAGTCGGCATCGCTCGTGTTGACGGTGGGACCGCGGCGGATGATCCCCGCGTTGTTGACCACGATGTCAAGCCGGCCAAGTGCCTTGAGCGTCTCCGTCACAAGGCGATCGGGTGTGGCGGCATCGGCCATGTCGCCGACGATCGCCGCCGCCTTTCGCCCGAGCGCGCGGACGGCGTCGCATGTTCCTTCGGGAGGCGTTGCGTTCCCGTGAACCGCGACATCGGCTCCCGCGGCGGCGAGAGCCTTCGCGATCCCCGCGCCGATGCCCCGGGACGCCCCGGTCACCAGGGCTACCCGTCCATCGAGCGAGAACAGGCTCCGGGGCATTGTCTAGGCCGAGGGCTTGAGGAAGTCTTCGCGACGCGGCGAGAAGATGTCGACCAGAACCACTTCCTCGTCGAGCATCGTGGCGCCGTGCCAGAAGCCGCTCGGGAAGAGGAGGACATCGCCCGGTCCGAAGATCTTCTCCTCGTCTCCGATCACGAAAAGGACCCGGCCTTTCTCGACGATCGTCATCTGCTCATGAATGTGATCGTGCGCGGTCGTGACCGTCCCCGGCGCGAAGGTCAGCCGGCAGATCATCAGGGTGGCGCCGTAGATCATCTGGCGCACCACACCCTCTGCGATGGTCTCTTTCGGGATGGTCGCCCAGTTCCAGGCCTGGTGTGCGACCGGGGTGGTCGTAGTCATACTCACTTCGCTTTCCCGGCGTCGAGGCCGGAGCCGGTCTGCTTGAAGTCGGGGTGGACGTTGACGACGCCGAAGAGCCGATCCTCGGTTTCGCGGTTCGCGGCCATCATCCACAGGAAGTTGATCGACCCGCCCGGAGCGGCGACGTTTGGGTGATACCCCTTGGGCATCAGGACCACATCTCCCTCCCTCACCACCACCGCGAGTTCTGGCGTGGTCTTGTCGGTATAGACCATCTGCAGGCCGAACGACGGGGCGGGCATGTCGATGTAGAGATACGCCTCTTCCGCGAGCGCGGCATGCTCGTGCGGCGGCCAGGAAGTCCAGTTCCCCGGCGCGGAGAACGTGACGCCGGCCATGATGCGGCCGGCCTGGACGTTCTTGCCAAACAGCACGTTCAGAGTGCGCTCCGCCGAAGCGCCCCCTGCCTTGAAGTGAAGGCCGGGGTCCTTCTGAACATCGGCGAACGGGACGAACTGAATCGGATATGCGCGATCGACAGGCGCCGAGATCTCGGCGATATCGCAGCCCCCGTTGCCGGGACGCACTTCGACCACGCCGTCGCGCGGCGTGTAGAGCGCATCGTAGCGCCCCATTTCGAATGTCTTCCCGCCGGCGGCGATCGTCGCGCTGCCGCCAAGGACTATGAAGCCGGTCTCATGACCGCCGGTTTCGATCGACAGCGGCGCATCGCCTGCGTCGAGGATGATTCGGCCGTAATGCAGGTGCTTCGCCGACGTCTTCCCGGGGCTGACGGTGCGGGTGCGACCCTTCTTCGAAGCAGTGTCGCGAACCACGCAGCTTTCGAGGGTCAGGGAGGTTTCAGAGGTGGTGCTCATGGGATCAGTCCTTCATGGGGGCGGCGGAGACGGAAAGGGAAATCTCCCAGCTTCGGGGACGGCCGGGCTCGAGGCGCAGATTCGCGGCCTCGTAGGCGACATGCGTGGGAATCGCGCCGCGCGCGGCTCGCCCCAGCACCTCGTCGCCGGAATGGGCTCGAATCGAGCGCGTAAAAGGGAGATCGCCCCTGGTCGTGACATCGAGAACGCCCTCCGGCCCTTCCAGCCGGACAGTGGGGACGGCTCCTCCGAGAACCGTGTGCGTGGTAGCCGTCGACGGCAGAATCCAGGAAACACGCGTTAGCGTGGTGTTGCGGGTCGCAGTCAGGGTTTCGGCACGTGTCAGTGTGGAGCCATCGATGCGCCATTCGACCGAGACTTCGAACCCGGGCTCGAACCACTCGCCCACTTTCCCGCCCTTCGCGACGAAGCGACGCCAGGTCGCACGCACCGAGCGGCCGTCCTTCGCGGGGACGATGTCATCGGCGCTGTCTCCGGCGATCAACACACGCCCATCGGGCATCTCAAAGAACGAAGAGCCCGCCGGGAAGACCTGCTCCACAGGAGTGGCAAAGCCGGGCAATCCGTGCGGGGCCGGGAGATAGTCCGCCAAACCGGGCTTCGCGCCGGTGGTGATGGGCAGGGCGAAGCGAAGGGCTCCCTGGCGCACGAGCCATACTCCGGAGGGGCGGTCGCCGCGACGGAAGAACTCGAAGCGCGCCACCGCGCGAAGATTCGGAGTCTCCGGAAACGAATCGACCTTCTCCTTCGCCAGCGCCTTCATGAGCGTGTCGTGCGCCATGAGCGCCTTGCCGAAGAAGCCCACGGTCTGCTGCCATTCGCGTTCCTTCGAAATGTAGGCGTAGCTGGCGCGGCCGGGAGCGAACACCGAAAGCATGTGCGCCTCTTTCCGGTAGTCGTGGTTCAGCCACTTCCACGCGAGGCGATACTCGCTCACCAGGTCCTCGATCGGCGCAGGCCGGAACTCGGGATGGGCCGCGAGGAATGCGACGATCTCGAGAGTATCGAGATAGCTCACCACACCGAGGCTCCGTCCCCACTGGTAGCCGTAGCCGTCGGGCGAGACGAGGTCCCACCAGAGGCGCATCTGAGCCTGGAGTGAGGGCGAGAGCGCTTTCAGAAGGTCGGCGCGGCCTACGGTTTCCGCGGCTTCGTAGACATAACGCGCATACTCGTTCGAGTAGCGATCGTACCGGCCCGTGGTGCCCGCGTCGTCGGCATAGAGGGCTCCTTTCGCGAACGGCTCGGCGGAGCGATCAAGGAGGGAGTCGATGAACGCGCGGTCCTTGAGTACGTCCATTTGAAAGGCCAGCGTCGCCACGCGTGAGGCCACGCCGAGGTAGTTCTCGGGAAGGTCGATCACCTGGCGCGTCTTCGGATCGTAGAAGCGCCTTGGGTCCAGCAGCGAAGTCCACGCCGCGCGGCCTTCCGGATCGAGCGATTGCCAGAGCGGATTCTTCGCGAGGTCGCGGCCGAAGTGTCGAAGGGCGAGCGCCGCATAGAGCTGCGAAAACGCCTTGCTGCCCTTGCCGGACTCGATGATGCCCACGCGTCCGATGAGGGGGACGATGTCGCGACCGGCGACCGTCCTGGTGCCCCGCGTCTCCGCGTAGGCCGCCAACGACCGTACATAGGTGCCCCACGAGAACTCTCCGGTGGTGATCGCGCCATGGACGCGGTCAGGCAGCGGACCCTCGGCGGGGATCTGCATGAAGTGGGCCGCAACTTCCCGGTCGAAGAACGCGTCCACCTCGGCCTTCAGTGCGGAGGTCTGGACGCGCCCGGACTGGGCAGCTGTGAACGCGGGACTCAGCAGGGCGCCCGAGAAGAGGACGGCGACAACCGTCGGGCACAGCCTCACGCGACTCCCCTTTCCGCGAACGAAGGCGCGGCAACCAGCGCCGCCGCGCCGCGAAGGCGTGGATACTGCTCGGGCGGGACGATAGTGATCGGCGTCGCTCCGGCAGGTGGGGTCAGGGCGCGCTCGGCAAGGGCGGAGCGAACTGTGGGCTCGATGAGATCCCAGGCCGCGGTGATTTCTCCACCGATATAGACCTGCGATGGATCGATCGCGTTCACCACCGAACCGAGACCCAGGCCGAGATAGCGCGCGGTGGAGAGAAGGGCCGCGAGAGCCTTGCCATCGCCGCCGCGGGCGCGCGCGATGAGATCGTCGACGGTCAGGGCCGCGATGTCGGCGGAGACCGGGCGTTCACGGAGGTCGCGACCGAAGTAGCGCGAGAGGGTCGCGAGGTTCGAGACGTAGGCCTCCCAGCAGCCGGTGGCTCCACAACCGCAGCGCGGTCCGTCGATGTTGAGGGGCAGGTGCCCGAACTCGCCGGCGATGTTGTGCTGGCCCCGCACAAGTTCGCCCCCCATCACGATGCCCACGCCAAGGCCATCCGAAACCGTGATGTAGACGAAGTTGCTCGGCGCCTTGGCATCGCGGGTCGCCCAGAGTTGGGCGAGCGCGCAGGCCTTGCCCGAGTTCTCGATCTGCACGGGAATGCCAAGCCCGGCGGAAATCGGATCGCGAAGCTTCACGTCCTTCCAACCAAGGTTCGGCGCGAGCAGAACGCGCCCGGCCTCGGACTCCACCATGCCGGGCACGACCACGCCCACGCCCTGGCACCGTCCCAGATCCTTGTGCTCGACCAGGATGGCCTTGATCCGCCGGACAAGGTCGGACACGAACTTCTTCGGATCGCGTTCGGTCGGAAAGCTGGTGACGCTTGCGAGCTGGCGGCCCACGAGGTCGGTCACCATGACGAAGGTGCGGGTCGGACGGATGTCCACCGCGACCACGCAGCGCTTCCGGGAATCGATATAGAGGAAGGTGGGTTTGCGGCCACGCTTGGCCTCGCCGGTAGCGCCCTCGAAGATCGCGCCATCTTCTATGAGCTCGTTCACGAGAAGGCTCACCGCGCCGCGACGCGTGCCCATGAGGCGCGCCAGGTCGGCCCGGGAGATCGGCTGGTTCGTGCGGATCAGATTGAGGGCGATCCGGCGATTGATCTCGCGCGTAGTGCCGCGGGTGGCCACGCGGAGGTTCTGGGGATGAAGGGGCCGCATTTGTCCTATTCCCGTTCAATATAACCCCAAGGGACATAGCCAAGGCAAGGATTTTCTATGACCCAGAGGTGCGACGGGGCCTATTTCAAAGGGTTTCTTCAGGTATCGAGAGATTCGATGACCCTCGGCCATTTTCCGCACTGCCAGATTTTCCCTTGACAGCCGGTCGAAAGCGGGCATATTGTCCCTCGCAAGGACAAATACCGGTCTGGCCGGCTCGATCGATCCGCAAAGCCCAGGAGGCTCGAATGAAGACACTGCCTATGACAGAACCCACGCCCTCCAACCGAAGCGCGGCAATGGGGAGGACGGCCCTGGCCCTTGTTGCTCTGTTAGTGCTCGCGCCTTTGGCCTCGGCCCAGATCCCCACCGGGACGATCCTGGGCGGAGTGAAGGACAGCACGGGGGGCAATGTCCCCGGCGCCACCGTCACCGCCACGAATGTGGGCACGCAGTATTCAAGGAGCGTCACCACCGACGCGACCGGACAATACGCGTTGCGGCTGCTGCCCGTGGGCAACTACGCGCTCACCGTGAGCATGCCTGGCTTCAAGAACTATTCGCAGACCGGTATCCTGCTGGAGGTGGGCCGCAACGCCCGCATCGACCCCGTGATCGAACTGGGCGCCCTTACCGAGGTGGTATCCATCGTGGCCGACGCGCCTCTGGTCGAAACCACATCCGCTGCCCTCTCCCGCACGGTGGGTCAGAACGAAGTGCTGAACCTGCCCCTCGTGAACCGCGACCTCTATTCCCTCCTGAGCCTGACCGGCGGCGTCACCAGCAACGACAACTCGAACTCACTGGGCGGCCCGGAGCAACTTACGACGATCAACGGCTCCAGCAAGGCCCAGATGGGCAGCGTGAACTTCCAACTCGACGGCGGCAACAACACCGCGGGCCTGCGGGGCACCGGAAACCCGGCGCCGAATCCCGAGGCCGTCCAGGAGTTCCGCGTTCTCACCAACGGCTACGCCGCCGAGTACGGCCGGTATGCCGCGGGCGTGGTGGACGTCGTGACCAAGTCCGGAACCAATGAGTTCCATGGCGCCCTCTTCGAGTTCTTCCGCAACGAGAAACTCAACTCCGAGCGCTGGGCGCCCCCCGGGGTCACGGCCACCAACGACCCCCTCAAGCGGAATCAATTCGGAGGCGCTTTGGGCGGTCCGCTCCGGAAAGACCAGACGTTCTTCTTCGTGAGCTATTCCGGGCTGCGCCAGGAGGAGACGTACTACCGGAACAGCGCTCGGGTTCCGACGGCGCTCGAGCGTGGCGGCGACTTCTCGCAGTCGTCGATCAAGCCGCGCGACCCCGCGACCGGCCAGCCCTTCCCGGGTGGAATCATCCCGGCCGCCCGCTTCGATGTGGCCGCGAAGAACATCCAGGACAAGTTCGTTCCCACCGCGAACCTGCCCAACAGCTTCTACGAAGTGCGCCGTCCCGACCCCCTGAACACCGACGAGGCGACGCTCAAGCTCGACCACAAGGTCTCCGACACCCAGAGCCTGGCCTTGAGCTACTTCTATCAGACCGGCACGGACACCCAGCCTCTCTCCTTGACCGGCAACATTCCCTGGGTCGATCGCGACTTCAAGTGGAACCAGCACAACGTCAACCTGGCCCACACCTGGACTTTGAGCTCGAACCGGATCAATCAATTCCGGGCGAGCTACATGAGGCAGTTTGGTGGCCGGGTCAACAACCCGACCACGTCGCTTTCCGACCTCGGGTCCAAGTTCACGGTGCAGGGCGACCCCACGCTCCCCCGTCTCACCGTCACCGGGTACTTCACCGGTCAGACTTCCATCGCGGGTCCGGATGCGGGCAGCGAATACTTCGGGGTGAAGGACGCCTTCAGCATGACCAGCGGCAACCACTCATTCAAGTTCGGCGCCGAGATCTCCTACGAGAAGATCGTGCACGACACCCTTCTCGACAACTATGGAGTCTTCGCCTTCAACGGCAGCAAGACCGGGAACGCCTACGCCGACTTCCTGCTTGGGCTTCCCAGCACAATGACGCAGGACGCCCCCGTCCGCAAGACGGACAACGGCGCCTACATCAGCCTGTTCGCCCAAGACGACTTCCGCGTTCACCCCCGGGTCACGTTGAACCTCGGCCTGCGCTACGACATCCAGTTTCCTTTCACCGACCCTGAGGACCGAAAGCTCGCATTCGTGTCCGGGCAGCAGTCCGTGGTCTCTCCCACGGCGCCCGTCGGTCTTCTTTTCCCCGGGGATGCCGGCATCAGCCGAGGCATCGTGAAGACCGACATCAACAACCTGGCCCCACGCATCGGCATCGCCTGGGATCCGAAGGGCGATGGCCGCCTGGCCGTGCGGGCCGGCTTCGGTGTCTTCTACGGCAGCATCACCGGCAACGAATGGAACACCACCGCCGACAACCAGCCCTTCACGGTGAGACAGTCCTTCCCGACCGTCTTCACCTTGTCCGACCCCTACCGTAATCTCCCGGGTGGAGTGGGACCGTTCCCGTTCAACTACACCCCCGCTTCGCCGCGATTCACATTCCCCGCCCGGGTTTTCGGACCGTCCCTGGATTTTGTGTGGCCGCTCACTTATCAGGTGAACTTCACGGTGGCGAAGGAGATCGGCCGGAACGTCAGCGTCAGCGCCTCCTATGTGGGAGCTTTCGCCCGCAATCTCGCGGGAGGAGTCGACGCGAACGCGGCCGTCTACGGACCGGGGGCCACAGCGGCAAACGTCAACTCTCGACGGCCGTACCTGCCCGGCACCATCGGCGAGGCCATCGTCCTTTCCTCGATTTTCGGGAGCGACTACAACGGCATTCAATTGAGCGCAGAGCGGCGCGGAGCTCACCTCTCGGGCAAGGCCTACTATTCGTTCGGCCGCTCCTACGAGGATCTCGACTTCCAGGGCGGCGGACTCCCCGATCAGCGCCAGTACCAGGATGTTCGGAATCTCGCCGCCGAGCGCGCACCGGCATCGGACCAACGCCGCCATAACTTCGTCCTGTCCGCCATCTGGAAAGTGGACTACTTCAAGGAATCAACGTCCGCCCTCCGTTTCCTGACCCAGGACTGGACGTTGTCCGCCATCGTGACCGTGCAGTCGGGCACGCCGCTCACCATCACCGCCGGGCAGGACCGAAACCTCGACGGCGTGAACAACGACCGCGCGAACCTCGTGGGGGATCCCGAACTCAGCAGTTCCCGGCCTCGCGAGGAGTTGATCGAAGGCTGGTTCAACGTGGCCGCTTTCGCCTTGCCTGCGCTCGGTACGAACGGTACTTCAAGCCGCAACTTCATCGACGGGCCGGGACGTCGCAACGTCGACCTCGGCCTCTTCCGAGACATCCCATTGCGCGGCCGGACCCTGCTCCAGTTCCGCGCCGAGGCCACGAACGTCTTCAACATCGTGAACCTCTCCAACCCCGGGACGAATCTGGGTGCGTCGGCCACCTTCGGGAAGATCCGCACCGCGGGCAACATGCGACGCATCCAGCTCGGCGCGCGGCTGTCCTTCTAGCGCGCGTCCTCTTAAGAAGGCCCTAAGCGGGGGCGATCCCCGGCTGGCATGGGCCTTGCTCCTTCGCGGGTTGCGTTCAATAACCCGTCATCAGGAGGAGTCATCATGAAGAAGAACCGGACAATCGCACTGCTATCCCTGGTCGCTTTCGGCGCGGTGAGCGCCGCACAGGCGGCTCCGAACAAGGACGTGTCCACCGAGCCGGATGTCTCGAAGGCCGTCCGCGAGACGCTCGAACGACTGCCCTACTACGGCGTCTTCGACATCCTCAACTATCAGGTGAATGAGAACGGAACCGTCGAACTGGGCGGCTACGTCTACCGCGACACCCTCAAGGAAGAGGCGGAGGAAGCGGTATCCAAAGTCGCCGGAGTGAAGCAGGTCGTGAACAAGATCGAGGAACTCGACTGGGGCGTGCTCGACGACGAGATCCGCGCCAAGGTCTATCTCAACATCTACCGCGACAGCTTCCTCTCACGCTACGGCACCTCCGCCGACCAGGCCCTTGCGAACGGCTTCGGATACGGAGCGCGGGGCCGCTTCGGCGTCTTCGGGCACATGGGGATCGGCAACCCGTTCTTCCCCGGCTTCAACCCCACCGGCAACTATGGGATTCACATCCTCGTGACCAACTCGGAGGTCATCCTGGTCGGTGAAGTGGACAACGAAGGCGACAAGAACCTCGCGGGAATGAAGGCGCGCGGCGTGTTTCCGGTGAAGAAGGTGTTCAACGAACTCACGGTCCGGGGTGAGAAGAAGGAGCCGGGCCAGCATGACGAGCCGAAGGTCAAGCCCGGGAAGCGCGGTGTGGTCGTGATCGCCGACTGATTCTGATTCGGGCCAAAAAAAGAGGCCCCGGGATGCCTGAGCCGGTCAGGGGTCCCGGGGCGTTTCGCCGTCTTAGGAGGGTTGGGACGGCGAGTTCGGTTACATCTTCGGAAGGATGACGGCGTCGATCACGTGAATGACGCCGTTGCTGCACGCGATGTCGGTCTTCACCACGTTGGCGGCGTCCACCTTCACGCCCTTCGAGGCGTCGATGGTGACGCTGCCGCCCTGGACGGTCTTGGCGCTCTTGAGCTTCACTACGTCCTGGGCCATGACCTTGCCCGCGACGACGTGATACGTGAGCACGGCGGTGAGCTTGGCCTTGTCCTTGAGAAGGGCGTCGAGGGTGCCCGCGGGAAGCTTGGCGAACGCCTCATCGGTTGGTGCAAAGACCGTGAAGGGGCCAGCGCCCTTGAGGGTGTCCACGAGTCCGGCGGCGGTGAGCGCCTTGGCGAGGGTCTTGAAGCTGCCCGCGGCGACTGCGGTGTCGACGATGTCCTTGGGAGCATCGGCGGCCTGGGCGGAGTTGCCAACAAGGGCGATGGCGGCGAAAGCGGCGAGGAGGTTGCGACGATTCATGGGTGTCTCTTTCTGTGGAGAAAACGAAGGAAGGATGGAGGCCGGATCGGCGGGCATCCTTGCCCTCCTCCAACCTCGAGAAAGAGACTACCGAAGACTATTAGTCTTTGTCAAGCTTTTGCGTAGATATTGGGACGACTGGGTCGGCGAGGGCTCCGAGGGTGAGGCCGAGATACGCCTTCGCGTTGTCGAAGCAGACGTTCCGCACGGCGCTGGCCAACAGCACCCGATCGTCGGGCAGATACCCCGAGCGGACATCGTTCCCCAGAAGATTGCAGACCAGACGCCGGTAGTACTCGTGGCGCGAGTACGAAAGGAAACTGCGCGAGTCGGTGATCATCCCGACGAAGCGCGAGAACAGGCCCATGTTCGAAAGCGCGCGCAGCTGGGCCTCCATGCCGTCCTTCTGGTCGAGGAACCACCAGGCCGCGCCGTGCTGCATCTTCCCGGGGGTGGAGCCATCCTGGAAATTGCCGATCATGGTCGCGAAGAGCTCGTTGTCGCGCGGATTGAGGTTGTAGAGGATGGTCTTCGCGAGCTGATTCGAATCGTCAAGGCGATCGAGGAATCGCGCCAGGGGTTTAGCCTGTTCGAAGTCGCCGATGGAGTCGAAGCCTTTGTCCGGGCCGAGGGTGCGCTGCCCCCGCGCGTTGTTGTTGCGGAGCGCTCCGAGGTGGAACTGCTGAATCCACCCGCGATGATGATCGAGGACGGCCATGAGGTGCAGCAGGCCGGACTTGAACTTCTCCGCGGCGAGGGGGTCGAGCGCCTTTCGGGCGCGCGCGCGATCGAAGGCGTGTTCGAGGTCTGACTCCGTGAAGGGCTCGGCGTACATCCGCTCGAGGCCATGATCCGACGCACGGCAGCCCATCTCGTGGAAGAACGCATGCCGCTTCTCGATGGCGCTCCAGAAGTCCTTGAAACCGATGATCGAAATGCCGCTCGCCGCGGCCAGCGCATCGACCCACTGATTCCATTTCGCGGTGTCCTCGACCGCCAGAGCCCGATCGGGTCTCCAGGTCGGATAGACGCGGGTCTCGGGATTGGGTCGGCTCGCCAGGGAGGCGTGGTGTTCGAGGGAGTCCACCGGATCGTCGGTGGTGCTCACCGCGGCCACGCGGAACTGCTTGAACAGGCCCAGGGTGGTGAACCCGTCCTCCTGCAGGCGGGCCGTGGTCCGATCGTAGACCGAACGCGCGTTCGCGCCGCTCAAAATCTCCGTGATCCCGAAAGGGCGCTTCAGTTCCATGTGGGTCCAGTGGAACAGGGGGTTGCGGATCGTCTGAGGGACGGTGTTCGCCCAGGCCTCGAACTTCTCCCAGTCGGTGGCGTCGCCGGTGCAGAAGCGCTCACTCACCCCGTTCGCCCGCATGGCCCGCCACTTGTAGTGATCCCCTTCGAGCCAGATCTCGGTGATCGAACGGAAGCGGTGGTTCGAGGCGATCTGGTCGGGGGGCAGATGGCAGTGGTAGTCGATGATGGGCAGATCCTTCGCGACATCGTGGAAGAGATGCCGGGCCAGATCCGTCTCGAGGAGAAAGTCGTCCGTTATGAAGGTCATGGGCTGCCTCAGGCGTCGAGTTTCGCCGGCTCGGAGTGCGGGATCAGCAGGTGAATGATGAGGAGCGCCACCAGGTACGCCGAGCCCGCGATCAGGAAGATCAGGAAGTAGCTGCCGGTCCGCGTGAGGATCTCGCCGACCACGAGAGCGATGAGCATGCCCCCGATGGCGCCCGCCGTCCCGCCGATGCCCACGACCGAGCCGACCGCGCGCCTCGGGAACATGTCGGACGTGAAGGTGAACAGATTCGCCGACCAGCCCTGGTGCGCCGCCGCGGCGAGGGAAACCAGGGCGACCGCGAGCCACAGGCTCTTGACCTGCGACGCGAAGGTGATCGGCACCACGCAGAGCGCGCACACCAGCATCGCGGCCTTGCGGGCCTTGTTCGCGGTCCAGCCCCGTTTGATCCAGTGCGACGACAGCCAGCCGCCGCCAATGCTGCCCACATCCGCCACGAGGTAGATCACGACCACGGGCGGACCGATGGTGGTGAGATCGATGCCGTGGTTGCGCTTCAGGAAATCGGGGATCCAGTAGAGGTAGAGCCACCAGATCGGATCGGTCAGAAACTTGCCGATCGCGAAGGCCCAGGTCTGGCGATGCGGGAGCAGGCTCTTCCAGGGGATGTGAGTCACCGCCTCGGGCGGGTCCGAGCGAATGTGCGCGAGTTCAGCCGCGGTGACCGTGGGGTGCTTCTCCGGTGACTCGTAGTTCATCCACCACAGGGCCACCCAGGCAAAACCGATGGCGCCGGTGGCGAGGAAGGCCACTTCCCATCCCCAGTGGAGAGTGATCCAGGGAACCATGATGGGCGCCCCCAGCGCGCCGAGATTCGTGCCCGAATTGAAGATGCCGGTGGCGAAGGCGCGCTCTTTCTTGGGGAACCACTCGGCCACGGTCTTGATGGAGGCCGGGAAGTTGCCCGCTTCCCCAATGCCGAGGACAAACCGGGCGAGAGCGAAGCCCGCGGCCGCGCCGGTCAGGAGGACGAAGGAGGGCGGGTTGATGAGAACCGTCGGCACGGCGAGGCCGGGAAACGCCCCCGCTATTCCGTGAGCCATGGCCGCGAGGCTCCATAGGCCGACCGCAAGCGCGAACCCCTTTTTCACACCCATCCCGTCGATCACCCGGCCCGCGATCACGAGGCCAATCGCGTAGGCGAGGGAGAAGCTGAAGATGATGGCGGCGTAGTCCCGCTCGGTCCACGAGAATTCGGACTGCAGCGTGCCCTTGAGGATCGCGATGATCTGGCGATCGAGATAGTTGATCGCGGCCGCGCCGAAGAGAAGCGCGCATACGATCCACCGGACGTGGCCGGACTTGAACATTTTCCCGGGCCGGGCTACGCCACAAACTTCTGCCACACCCGGCCGTTCGGGAACTCATACTCCGCGATCGACGCCGGCTTGATGTCGATGCTGTACCCGGGACGAAGCGGGGTCACGTAGCGCGCGTTCTTCGCGATGCACGGATCGACGAAGTGCTCGTGGAGGTGGTCGACGTATTCGCACAACCGATCTTCGAGCGATGCGGAGACCGCGATGTAGTCGAAGATCGAGAGGTGCTGGACGTATTCGCACAATCCCACGCCGCCCGCGTGCGGACACACCGGCTTCTTGAACTTCTCGGCCATCAGGATCACCGACACCGCTTCGTTCACGCCACCCATGCGGCAGGAGTCGACCTGGACGAACTTGATCGAGTCGGCCTGGAGGAGCTGCTTGAACATCACGCGGTTCTGGCAGACCTCGCCCGTGGCGACGCCGATCGGCGCCACCGCGCGTGCGATGCGGGCGTGGCCGAGGATGTCGTCGGGGCTCGTCGGCTCCTCGATCCACCACGGATCGAACCGCGCGAGCGCCTTCATCTGGGTGATCGACTCATCGACGTCCCAGCACTGGTTCGCGTCCATCATCAGCTTGCGCTGCGGGCCAATCTCTTCGCGCATGATCGCGGCGCGGCGGATGTTGTCCTCGAGGTTCTGGCCGACTTTCATCTTGAAGGCGGTCCAGCCCTCGGCAATCGCTTCCTTGCACAGGCGCCGCACCTTCTCGTCGGGATACCCGAGCCAGCCGGTGGACGTGGTGTAGGCGGGATAACCCTCGGCGCGCATCTCCGCCTCACGCGCTTCCCGGCCCTCGCGACGCGCGTGCAGCATCTCGATCGCCTCTTCGGGCTTGAGAACATCCGTGATGTACGTGAAGTCGATGGTGGAAACGAGCTGCTCGGGAGTGAGGTCGACGAGGTGCTTCCACATCGGCTTCTTCTCGCGCTTGGCCCAAAGGTCCCACACCGCGTTCACGATCGCTCCCGTGGCCATGTGGAGGATGCCCTTCTCCGGCCCGAGCCAGCGAAGCTGCTTGTCCACGGTCAGGTCGCGGAAGAACTTTCTCATGTCGGTGACGACGTCCTCGAGCCTGCGACCCACCACGTGGTGCTTGAGGGCATGCACCGCGGCCACCACGATCTCGTTACCCCGGCCGTTGGTGAAGGTCAGGCCATGACCTTCAAGGCCCGTGCCGGTCTCGAGCACGACATAGGTGGCCGAATAGTCGCCGAGATTGAGCGAATCGGAACCATCCTGATGCAGGGAGGTAGGGAAACGAATGTCACGGACAACGAGGTTTGTAATCTTCACTGGTTGACACCACTCGCAAGGAAACCGCCATCGACGGTGAGAATCTCTCCATTCACGAAACTGGAGCCCTCGGACGCGAGGAACACGCACGCGGGGGCCAGTTCCTCGACCCGGCCGAAACGCTTGAGCGGCGTCCGGGTCAGGAACTCCTGACCACGGCCCGACTCGTCGAGGAGTTTCGTGTTGAGCGCGGTCCGGAAAACGCCGGGCGCGACCGCGTTCACATTGACCCCGCGCGGTCCCCACTCGACGGCCAGGGCCCGGGTGAGTCCGGCCACTCCCGATTTGCTCGCGGTGTAGGCCGCTACTTCGAAGAGGCCGATGAAGGAGGCCAGGGACGCGACGTTGATGATCCGGCCATAGCCCTTTTCGAGCATCGCCCGGCCGAACACCTGGGAGCAACGAAACGTGGCCGTGAGATTCGTGGAGAGGATCGAGTCCCACTCTTCATCGGAGACATCGAGGCTCGGCGTGCGTTTTGTGATGCCCGCGCAGTTGACCAGGATGTCGACCTTCGAGAAGGCGGCGAGGGTCGCGTCGAGCGTCGCCTGCAGTGCCTTTCGGTCCAGCGCGTCGGCGGTGAGCCTGAGGCTGCGCCGGCCCATCGACTCGACCGAGGCCGCAGCCTGGTTGACCATGTCGACCCGCCGGGAGATGGGCACGACATCGGCGCCGGCGGCGGCGAGGCCCTGGGTGAGGGCGAGTCCTATGCCGGAGGTGCCGCCCACCACGACGGCGACCCGACCCGTGAGTTGAAGGTCCTTCATCTACGCAGTCTTCTCCCTGGCCGCGACGGCCGGCCGCTTCTGCTGACCACCCTCTTCCTCGGAGGCCTGGGCCTGTCGGGCGAGGAGAAGGTGCATTCCCATCTCGTCGCGCGCTTTCTCGGCGTCACCCGCCTTGATCGCGCGGTAGATGCGGCGGTGCATCTCCGCTGATTCCTTGAGGTCGTGGGCCCGCTCGACCGTCAGTTTCCGGGTCTCGTAGACGAGTCCCGAGATGGTCTCGATGAGCGTGGCGAGGACGGGGTTCCCCGACGCGGCGGCCACCGCCTTGTGGAACTGCACATCGTGGATCAGGAACTCCTGCGGATCGTCGAGGGCGGCGAACATGGCGGTCACTTCGTCGGCTAGGGCCGTGATCTTGTCCATGGTGGCGCGCTCGGCCGCGAGGGACGCGGCGCCCAGCTCCAGCACGCGACGAGCCTCGAACATCTCGTCTCGAGTGAAGCCGTGGAGTGCCGCGAGGAAGCTGAGCGGCGCGCCGCCCAGCTTCGGTGGGCCGTCGGCGATAAACGTGCCGGCGCCTTGTCGCGACTGGATGACGCCCAGGGCCTGCAAGGTCTGCAGACCGGAACGAAGCGACGGCCGGCTGACCCCGATCTCCTGAGCGAGATCGCGCTCGGCGGGCAGACGCATGCCGGGCTTGAGCCGGCCCGCCTCGATCTGACGACGGACGAAGTCGACCACCTGCCCGGCGGCCGGGACTTCCGTATCGGCCCTCGAGGTCTTAGAGGTCTTACCTTTTATGGGTGTCGGCATTTTCAGGAAAGGCTCCAGTTGAAACGCCATCGACGATTGTGAGCCTCGATAGCGTCAAACTTCCAGAGGAATTGTACCGGAAATATCACTATTCCGGCCCACATTTTCAGGGGTTCGCGGGTCTTTCCGGGCTGGCATGGAAGCCCCCCGGCAAGGAGGCGGGACGGCGGGGGAAGCTGGCGTGGTCGGACCATTGGGCCATCGCCTATTTGACGGGTGCAACCATCTGAGAGCCGGGTCGCTTCACGTCCGCCGGTTCGATCGAGACATTGCGGAGTACCAGATCCTCGAGACCCTGGATCAGCGTCCCCCTGGCCACACCACTGAACGAACTGTCGAGAACGGACAGGCCGCGTACCGGGGCGCCGGGAAGCCCGCGCACGAAGAACGCGTAGGTCGCTTTCTTCACGGTCATCCGCTCGATCCGCACGTTGCGGACTGTCGGCATGAAGTCGCCTTTAGCGCCCTCCTCATAGAGCAGGTCGATGTCGATGGCCGAGCCCACTTCCCCAATCTCGATGTCGCGCACGAAGACATTCTCGATCACGCCACCCCTCCTCGCGTTGGTCTTGAAGCGGATGCCGCGTTCCAGGTCGGGACTGCTCATCACCAGTTTTTCGGCGAACACGTCCCGCACGCTGCCACTCACCTCGCTGCCGATCGTGACGCCGCCGTGCCCGGCCCTCATGGTCGAATTGCGAACCACGATCCGCTCCGAGGGCTTGTTCACGCGGCGGCCGTCGGCGTTCCGGCCGGACTTGATGGCGATGCAGTCGTCCCCGGTGTCGAAGGTGGAGTTCTCGATGAGGACGTCGGTGGACGACTCGGGATTGGCGCCGTCGTTGTTGGGCCCGTGGGAGATGACGGTCACCCCGCGAATGGTCACGTTGCTCGAAAGCGTCGGGTGGATGATCCAGAAGGGCGCGTTCTTGATGGTCACGCCCTCGATGAGGATGTTGCGGCTCTCATAGGGTTCGATAAAAGTGGGGCGAAGGAAGTGGCCGGCGCCATAGATCCGCTGGTCGACCGGCACACCGTCTTCCGCCTGCTGGAAGAGCTTGTCGCGGTCGGCGCGCTGGGTGCCCGGCATCGGCGCCGAACGCCCTTTCCAGAACCACCAGTTCGCGTCGCTCGCCTGGCCATCGAGTGTGCCCTCGCCGGTGATCGCGATGTTCTCCTGGCCAAGAGCGTAGATGAGCGGCGAGTAGCCCATGTACTCAATGCCTTCAAACCTGGTCTTC
>CAYNHK010000051.1:0-24772 GCA_964396875.1 uncultured Acidobacteriota bacterium
CACCGCATCGCAGTGACGGCGGTGGTGTTCGCGGTTCATGCGGACGTGCCGGTTCGCGGCCTCACCGCGCGCGAACTGTGCGACATCTACGGCGGCAAGGTCGCCCACTGGTCGGCCTTCGGCGGACCCGGTCTCGGAATCCGCGCCTTCCTGCGGCCGGAGTCCGAGGTGGACACGGAGATCGTCCGCGCCAACGTTCCATGCATGAAGGAACTCGTGGTGGCGGACACGGTGACGAGGCCCGAGACCACTCAGGACATGCGCAGGGCGCTGCAGGACACCCCGGGCGCCATTGGCCTTACGACTTCAACCGTGGTGCGACAGAGCATCGTCGCCCTTCGCACCCTCTCGCTCGACGGCGTGGCGCCCACCCCGGAGAATGTCACGGGCGGCAACTACAAGCTGGTCCGGCCCGCCTACCTCGTGACGATGGCGTCCCCGCTTCCTCCGGTTCTTCGGTTTCTGGAGTTCGTTCGCAGCGAGGCGGGCGCCGCGATCATCCGCGACAACGGCGCGCTGCCCGTGCCCTGAGCGGGCCGCTCCAGCGATTCGCGGACCTTCGGCTATTCTCCACGGCGATGCGCTCCCTGCCCCTCGGCCGGCTCGAAACGCTGGTCATGGACTGCCTCTGGCAGGACGCGGATGCGATGAGCGTCCGCGACGTGGCTCTGCGCCTCAACGGCCCGTGGGCTTACACCACGTTGATGACGACGCTGGATCGTCTTTTCAAGAAGAACCTCCTGAACCGCGAGCCGAAGGGCCGCGCCTTCGTCTATCGGGCCCGCGTGTCGCGCGCCGAACTTGGCGTCCGCGCGATTACCACCGCGGTGTCGGACATCGGCGCCGCGGCGCCAGACCGCGACTTCGCGATCGCCGCCCTCGTGGATGCGATCGAGTCCCACGATCCCCGGTGGCTCGATTCGCTCGATCGGATGGTGCGGGAGAAAAAACGCGCCCTGCGGCAGGCGAAGAAAGTCGAGGAGCGGGGATGAACCTCTACGGCGCCTCGGTGCTCCTGGTCGTTTTCGGCGCCCTGCTCGTGGCCCTAGACCTCCTGCTTCTCGCCCTGACCCCGATCGTGCTGTCGAGGCTCGGCCGCCTCGCGCCCTCGACGCGCACGGACGCGATTCTGTTCATGCGATCGCTCCCGCTGTTGCTCGCCGCGGCCGTGACCTCGCTCGCATTTCTCCCCGCGTGGTGGCGTCACGAGCCCGAGAACACGGGCGAGACGGTTTCGCTGCTGCTTCTCGCCATGGCCGTCACCTCCATCCTCCCGATACTGCAGGGCGTGCAGCGCGCGGCCCGGATGTTTCTGCGGACCCGTGCCCGCCTTCTCGTCTGGCGAGGCCTGGGACGAAGCGCCCCGAGGGCGCAGACGCCCTTCGAGGTCGTCGAGGTGAAGAGCGACGATCTGGCTCTGTGCGTGGGCGGTTACCTGCGGCCCACGATCTACGCCTCGGCGGACGTGATGAAATCGCTGGACCCCTCCGAACTCGATGCGGCGCTGGCGCATGAGGTGAGTCACGCGAGCCAGAGGGATCCGCTGCGACTTCTCTGGATGGGGTCGTGTCCGGATTTCCTCCAGTGGTTCGGGCTCGATTCGCCGTGGCGGCGCGCCTTCGCCCGGGCCTGCGAGTTTGCGGCCGACGAGCGCGCCGCACGTGGAAGTCAGGACGTGGCTTTGGACCTTGCCTCGGCCCTGGTCAAAGTGGCGCGCCTTCGCACTCACGGGGCCCTGACCGGCGACGCGGCGCTCGAAGTCGCGGTGTCGTCGGCCTACTCGAGCCCCGTCGATCTGCGCGCGCGCGTGGAAGCGCTCGCGGAGCCGCGGCCATCCGCATCGACGGCCCCGGCGTGGCTTCTGACCGGAGGGGCGCTGGCCGTCCTCGTCGTCGTGGCGGCCGTGGGCGTCGTGGCGTCGGAGCGGGCGCATGGCGTCACCGAGAGCGTTGGCCGCCTCCTCGCCCCCTGACGAAGTCCCGCCCCCCGCGAGGTCAGTACGAGCCCTGGTAGTAGTGCGCGTGCGGTCGATAGGGTCACGCTGATGGATCGGCGTGCTGCCTGCTTGCTGTTTTCCTGCGTCCTGACCGCCCTCGGCGCGATTCCCTCTTTCTCGCTTCCTCTCGAGCGATTCGAGGGTCGCGTGGTGGCCAAGGACGGCAAGACGCCGCTTGGAGGGGCCACGATCTCCCTCGCCGGACATACGGGAGTGACGCGGACTGACGCCTCTGGGCGGTTCTCGTGGGCCTTTGTTCCGCCGACCCCGTTTCAGGTGATCGTGGTTCTCCCGTCGGGCCAGGTCATGCGGCCAGTCGTGGTCGATCGCGTTGATGGCATCGCGACCATCCGTGTGAATCCGCTTTCGGAAGAATCCGTTACCGTACTCGGCGCGGCCCCGGGGGTGACCCGGCCTCCCGCTTCCGGCGCGACCCTGCTGTCCGGGACTCAGGTGGCTCAGCGAAATCCGGAGAATCTCATGCAGGCTCTCGAGACGGTGCCCGGCGTGAACCAGGTCTCCGAGGGACATGCCTCCGTCCCGGCGGTTCGCGGTCTGGCCCGCGGCCGAACTCTCTTCCTTTTAGACGGCGGCCGGGTGTCGGCCGAACGGCGGGTGGGTCCAAGCGCCACCTTCCTCGACCCTTCCGTGATCGGCAGCGTCCACGTGGTTCGTGGCCCGGCCTCGGTAGCGTACGGGTCCGACGCTTTGGGCGGCGTGATCTCAGTGGCGACCCGACGAGCCGAGCCGGGCAGTCCTTTCCGCGTCGTCGCCGCGGGGACACTTGGCGCGGGCGTGCCCGAGGCCCGCGGCTCGCTCGAGCTCTCAAAGGGCTTCGCGCGCGGCGGCCTGCTGGTTCAAGGACACGCGCGCGCGGCCGAGGACTACGACAGCCCGCACGGCGAGGTCTTCAACTCGGGTTGGAGAGATCAAGGCGCGTTCGCCGCTTTCACCCATGAGGCCGGGAGGGGAGCTTTGTCGCTCACCTGGCAGAGCGACTTCGGTCGCGACTTCGAGCGCCCCCGGAACAACTCGAGAACGGTTCGCTTCTTCTATCCGTTCGAAAACTCGCACCGGCTCACCGCCTCGTACGACATCTCCGACGTGGGGGAATTCGACCAGCTGTCGGTGACCGGCTTCTTCGGGACGTGGGATCAGCGCACCGACCAGAGCCGCTTCGCCACCGCGACGACCGGCCGCAGTCTGGAGCGGGCCGACGTCCGTGCCCGCGATTTCCACTTGAAGGCCGTCGCGGAGCGCCGATTCGGTACGATCCGAGCCGAGTTCGGCACCGACGTGAACGGGCGGTTCGGCCTCACGGCCATGGATGTCACGGAGAGCTATTCGGTGTCGGGGAGCCTGCTTTCCCGTTCGTCCCATCTGTCCGTCGATGATGCGCGAAGGACGGACGCCGGGATCTTCGCGCAGATGGACTCTCCCATCGGCGGCGGCGCTCAGTTTGCCGCGGGAGCGCGTGTGGATCGCGTGACCACCGCGAATACCGGCGGCTTCTTCGGCGACCGCGCGACCGAGAATGCGGCCGCCTCCGGTTTCGCGTCCCTCACCGTTGGACCCTTTCGGGGTCTGAGCCTCACCGGCCAGATCTCGCGGGGCTTCCGCGATCCGGTTCTATCCGATCGTTACTATCGCGGTCCTTCGGGACGCGGCTTCATCACAGGCAACCCGGACCTGGATCCGGAAACGAGCCTCCAGGGAGACCTCGCGCTGCGTTACACCGGCGCGGGCGCTCAGTTCGCGGTTTACGCCTATCACTACCGCATCAACGATCTGGTTGAGCGCTACCAGACGCAGACGGACTTCTTTTTCTTTCGCAATCGCGGGCGGGCGCGCTTGCGGGGCTTCGAGCTTGAAGGCCGAGTCGATCTTGGGAACCGCGCCTCCATCGAGATTCTCGCGCAGACCTCCCGAGGACGCGCGTTGGAGGACGATGCCTTCCTCGACGATTCGTCTCCGGACGTCGTGTCGCTCGTCGCCCGCAAGGAGTTCGGCGCCTCAGCCTGGTTGCAGGCGCGTCTGGCCCGGTATGCGAAGGACGACCGACCGGGACCCACGGAGATCGCGACGCCGGGCTATACGATTCTCGACGTCGGTCTGGGATCGAAGATAGGTTCGCGGATCGAGGCACGTCTCATCGCCCGGAACCTCACGAATGCCGAGTACTACGCGAGCCCCGATGCGCGTTTCGTGCTCGCGCCCGGAAGATCCGCCAGCCTGAGTCTGACCGCGCGTTTCTGATTCAGGATGCTCGGGGCTGAGGGTCCCGGTGAAGCGGGAACGCCACCGAGAAGGTGACCCCGGGAACGTCGCGACGGTTGGACGCGCTCACCGGCGCTTCGTGGAAGTCCGCGATCGCGCGGACGATCGTGAGCCCGAGGCCGAGGTGGACCTTCCCCGTGGGGTCGGCGGGCCGCGCCGAGATCATCGAGTCGAACAGCTTGTTCGCGACGTCATCGGGGATCGGCGGACCCTCGTTGGAAACCGAGAGCAGAGCCACGCCAAGACCACGGTTTAGCCGCACCTCGATCGCGGTATCCGGCCGCGCGAAATCGAGGGCGTTCTCCACAAGTTTGTCGAGGAGCTGGGCCACGAGGTCGGGAGCGCCCAGGACGGTCAGTGGCTCCGCTCGGCCGTCGCTGACGTAATCGATCCGCCGCGCCGGATTCGCCAGCCCGTAACCATCGACGCAACCCTTGACCACGCGGGCGATATCGAACGCTTCGCGTTCGCTCGTGGCGAGCGTCTGCTCGAGGCGCGAGGCCTCGGTCATCCGTTGCATGATGGTGACCAGACGTGTGAGCCCTTCGTCGGCGCGGTCGAGGTAGACCGCGGAGGGGGCAGGTGGGTTCTGGAGGCGCAGGTTGTCGAGCGACGAGCGCACGACGGCAACGGGCGTCCGGATTTCGTGCGAGAGCCGGCTTCGCAGGTCCTCGAGGTAAGCCGTGTACTGCTGTTGACGTTCCAGGATCGAGCCGAAGCTCCGCGACAAGTCGCCGATTTCATCCTGCGCGTTCGATTGCGGGATCTCTCCCTTCACCCGGCCGTGCCGATCGATTGCGCGTTCCACGGCATCGCGGAGTCCCCGGATCCGGAACGACAACCGGGTCGCGAAGGCGAGCAGGGTCAGGGCTCCGAAGAGAACCACGAACGCGATCGAGAAGAACAAGCGCTCGAATGCGCGATTCCGCGCGGCGAGCGTTTCATTCGTGGTCTCTTCGGCCAGAACCGCGCCCACGACCTTTTCTTCGCCCCAGACCGGCTCGGCGGCGGACAGCACGGCGGCTCGCCCATCGGTCGTGCGTCGTCGCCAGCTGACGCTCTCGCCCGTAAGCGCGCGTGTGAGTTCCGGGCCTTCGATGCGCGTTGCGTCGGGACCCTGGTCAGTGAAATCCTCCGTGGGCTCGACGAGGATGGACCGGTAGAGCGGGCGCAGCTCCATGACGAGGCGCTGCCTCCACGTGGGCGGCGCCTGGGGTGCCCGGGTCCCCTGAAGCGATCCGGCGCGCGCAAGAACCCGTCCTCGCGCATCGACCACCCACAGTCGTGAACGGGCCCGGCCGAGGCCCTCGGCCAGGGCGGCGAGTTCGGGAGAGGGCACCACGACACGGCCCAGATCCTCGCGTCGCGTAGTCCCGCTGGTGCCCGCGCGGGCGACGACCGTACGCTCGGCACGGTCGTCGACATCGGTGACCGCGAGCGAAAGGTGGGACCCCATGAGGGCCCGTGGGATGCGGGCTTCGACGCGGTATCCCTCGTCCGTCTCGGCGAGCGCCGCTTCGATGCGGGAGTCGAGGATGTTCGACCCATCGGCCTGAACCAGGGAGACCCTCGCCGATCCGTCGCCGGCTTCGTGGATCGCGAAGCGGAGGAACTCGTCGTCAGCGGATACCAGCGCGATCAGGACGTGATCGCTCGCGTCGGTGCGAGGGAACTCGGAGTCGTACCGGATCACCGCATCGTCGATGACCTCGGCGAGGACGAACACGCTGCGTTCGTGTCTCCCGAGCCGATAGCGAAGCCGGGTTGGGACAGGCATTGTTGGATCGCTCGGTGCCGCCACGATTTCCTTCCTGAAACCCGTTTGCGCGTCCCAGTCGCCGGCTTGTCCATCGACGACGATCGACGCTGCGAGCGTCTCGACACGAAGGTCCGCTGATTCGCTCTCTGCCGCAGTGGAATCCGATGTATCGGCGATGAAGATCCCCGGACGCTCGTGGAGTGCGGTGGCCACGGCGCGAGCGGTGGAGGTCAGTCCCTGCTCCTGCGTTTCGACGAGGAACGCCTCGATCTCCCTCGCGGAACGAAGGCCGAGAAAGGGAAGGGCGAGGAGGAGGCTCGACACCACGAGCAACTGGCCGCGGAGCCCGAGGCGCATGTCTCAGGCCTTTTCCGGGTTCCAGCGATAGCCCATGCCGTAGACCGTTTCGATGCGGTCGAACGTTGCGTCCATCGCCTCGAACTTCCGTCGCAGCCGTTTTATGTGCGATGTGATCGTGCTGTCGTCCACGAGAAGCTTCGCCGCGTTCATCAAGGCTTCGCGATCTTTCACGTGGCCGGGGTGTTTGGCGAGGGCGAACACGAGCCAGAACTCCGTGAGGGTGAGGTCGGCGGTCCGGCCCTTCCAGGAGGCCGAGACCCGGGCAACATCAAGGCTGAGGGCACCGCGCACCAGCGTCTCCTCGGCGTTTGAGGCCTCGCCCGCCGCCTCGATCCGCCGGAACAGCGCGCCGATGCGTGCGAAGAGGTGGGGAAGGCTGACGTCCTTGGTCACGTAGTCGTCAGCACCCATGCGCAGGCCGGAGACGACATCGAAGTCGGAGTCGCGAGCGGTGAGGAAGATGATCGGGAGCGTCGCAGAGAGCGCGCGCAGTTCGCGGCACAGCGCGAAACCGCCGTCAATGTCGGACCCGAGGCCGATGTCGAGCAGGGCGAGGTCAGGCAGGTGGGTCCTGAACGCTTCGAGGGCGCGCTTGCGGTCTTCGTAGGCCGCAACTTCGTAGCCCTGGGAGATCAGAGCGTCGCGGTAGTTCTGGCGGATGGAGGGGTCGTCCTCCACGATCGCGATTCTGCGGGCCATGGTCGTGGGGGACTATACGGGCGGCCTCGCGCGAAAGGCCGCCTGCCATCTTTTCGCCACAATGTTCCTGTCCCTCGCCACAAAGGCGGCCGGACCAGGCCCGATCCGCTCGCTCAAATCCTCCAAGCCGAAGCGACGCAATCCCGCGCCCGCCCACCGGCTGAACGGAGCAGAAGCGATGACTTACGGACGACGTCACTACCTCACACAGCAGATCCTGGTTCGGCTTGCCTACGCCGGACCCACCAGCTCGGAGACCCGGGAATTCCTCAAGGCCTCGGTCCGCTTCGTGCTGGGCATGATCCTGGTCTTCCTCGGTCTGGTGGCCACCGCGAGCGGCGCCGAACGCGCGGCTCAGCCTGCCGCCTCACCCGCCGGGGCCACGACAGGCGAGTTCCTCTATCGGTCCGAGCCCGAAGCCGCCTTCGAATCAGCGCCGCTCGTGGAGACCCGGGTGCGTTTCGATGTCACCGGCGTGATCGCCCGCGCCAAGGTCACGCAGCGCTTCCGCAATCCGCTCCGGGTCTGGATCGAGGGCGTCTACGTCTTTCCCTTGCCCGAACAGGCCGCGGTCGACCACATGAGGATGCGCGCGGGAGATCGCGTGATCGAGGGACAGATTCGTGAGAAGGAACAGGCGCGGCAGGAATTCGTCCGGGCCGCGGCCGAGGGGAAACGAACCACACTCGTCGAGCAGCAGCGTTCGAACCTCTTCACCAGCCGGGTGGCGAACCTCGGCCCGCTCGAGGAACTCGAAGTGGAGATCGAGTACCAGCAGACACTGGAGCTTACGGAGGGTCGGGTCGGCCTTCGTTTCCCCCTGGCGATGACGCCCCGCTACATGCCCGCGATTGGCGCCTCGCTGGTGCATCTCGCGAGCTTCAAGTTCGAACCCGACTGCGACGATCTCGTCCAGCCGCCCTTTCTGCCCACGAGCGTCAAGACCAACCCCGTCTCGATCGAGTTGAACCTCAACGCCGGCTTCGATGTCGGATCCGTGACCAGCGACACCCATCCCCTCGAGATCGAGCCGCGATCCGGCCAGGAGTTCCGCGCGCGGCTTCGCGATGAGATCGTTCCCGCGGATCGTGACTTCGAGGTGTCCTGGAGCGCGCTTCCCGGCGTCATGCCGCAGAGCAGCATCGCCATGGAGAAGGGGCCCGATGCGACGTACGCCCTGGTGACGCTCTTTCCGCCCTCGGGAGGGGCGGTGTGGTCGGTGCGGATCCCTCGGGAAGTGACGTTCGTGATCGACACCTCGGGTTCAATGTCGGGCGCCTCGATGGAGCAGGCGAAGAAGGCCCTTGCCCTGGCGATCGAGCGTCTCGATGCCTCGGACTCCTTCAACCTGATCGAGTTCAATTCGGTCACGTCGTCGCTGTTTCCGCATCCTGTTCCGGCCTCGCCCGACAATCTCAAGCGCGCCGTCGCGTACGCACTCGCGCTCAACGCCGAAGGCGGCACCGAGATGCTGCCCGCGCTTCTCGCCGCGCTGGCCGAGGGTCCGCATGAGCCTGAGCAGGAACGGATCGGTTCCGTGAAACAGGTGATCTTCCTGACCGATGGCGCGGTGTCGAACGAGGATCAGCTCTTTTCGGTCATCAAGACGAAGCTCGGAAGGGCCCGGCTTTTCACGGTGGGCATCGGCTCCGCTCCCAACTCGCATTTCATGACCAAGGCCGCGGAGTTCGGGCGCGGGACGTTCACGTTCATCTCCGATGTCAACGCGGTCGAGAAGCAGATGACCGAGCTGTACACGAAGATCGAAAGCCCGGTTCTCTCCGACATCCAGGTTTCCTTCGACGGCATCGCCGCGGAGAAAGCCGAGGTCTGGCCGAGCCGCGTGCCCGATCTCTACCTGGGTGAGCCGGTGGTGGTGGGTGCGCGCTTCGACGAAGTTCCGACCGCGATCCGGGTGAGCGGTCAGCGCGACGGCCAGCCCTTCGAAACGATCGCCCCGCTCGAGGAAACTCAGGCCGGCCGTGGCATCAACGTCTTGTGGGCGCGGCGGAAGATCCAGTCCCTCCTCGACGGCGTCCACGAAGGCGCCGATCCCGAAGCCGTGCGCACGGAAGTGGTTTCGCTCGGCCTCACTCACCATCTGGTCACCCGGCACACGAGTCTCGTCGCCGTCGACTTGACGCCGGTGCGGCCGCTTGAGGAGTCGATGGAGAGCGTGATGATTCCGGTCAACACGCCGCACGGTTCGGCTGCGGGAACTTTGCCGCAGTCGGCGACACCGGCGACGCTGTTCCTGCTGCAGGGCCTAGCCGCCTCGATCGCGGCGGCGGTGCTCTTCGCCATGGGGAAGCGGTTGTGAAGCGCCGCGCTCTTCAGATCGCGGCCCTGGTCTTCATCTGCTGGGGTGTCGGGCAGATGGCGAGGGGTGCCTACATCCACTCGAAGGCGTCCCTCGCCCAGGCCCTGATCCGGAGAGCGTGGGCTCAGACTTCAAAGAAGGGAGGTCAACCGAAGCCGTGGCCATGGGCGGACACCACGCCCGTGGCCCGGCTCGGCGCCCCGATGCATCGCGTCGACATGATCGTGCTCGACGGGGGCAGCGGCCGGACGCTCGCCTTCGGCCCCGGCCATGTGACGGGGACGGCGCGGCCGGGGGAGGCCGGGAACGTGGTGATCGCGGGTCATCGCGACACCCATTTCCGCTTCCTCAAGGACCTCACACGGGGCGATACCCTGCTCATGGAGGGGCGCGACGGTGAACTCCACGACTACGAGGTTGTGAAGATGGACATCGTCGACCACACCCGCGCGGACCTGCTCGACGACTTCGGCGATGATCGTCTGACCCTCATCACGTGCTATCCGTTCGACGCCATCGTCCCCGGTGGTCCGCTGCGTTATGTGGTGACCGCGGTCCGGGTTCCATCGTCGGCGAAATTGCTGAGCCACGCGATCGTGGGGTCCCCCAACTTCGCGGAACCTGAGTTGCGAAGGGCGATGGGCCTCGCCTGAACGAGCGGGCCGCAAGGCTCCTCTCAAAGCTTCGCGGAGCGGCCAGCTCCGCTCCATCGCCTAGATGAACGCCCTGCGGTCCGCGAATGTGAAGGCGAGCCAAGGCCCATCGTCCGCAGCTACCCACCGAGCGCGCCCGAACGTTACGCCGCGGCGATCATCTTGAGCGCGCCGACGAAAGTGTCCAGCTCGGCGGTGGTGGTGTAGAGGTGGGGCGTGATGCGGACGCCATGGACGTTGGCGGTCTCAATGCCCACCGTCCAGATGCGGTGCTTCTCGAGGAGGGTCTTCGCGAGGTCGCGCGGGGCGATGCCCTCGATGCCCACGTTGGCGATCGCACAGGATCGCTTGGGGTCGGTGGGCGTGTTGAGACGGATCCGCGCGTGGCCGCGCACCTGCCGCGTCCAGTGATTCTGGAGGTGGCGCAGGCGCGCTTCCTTCCGGGCGATGCCGATGCTCTCGTGAAAGTCGATCGCGTTCATGATCGCGAGATCCGTGTGGACCGGGTGCGTGCCGGTGTGGTTGAGCTTCCGGATGTCCCCATCCGCGAAGTTCTTGTCCCCGTAGATCGGCCAGAGCTTCTCGATCCGGTCCCGCCGCACGTACAGGATCCCCGCGCCGAGGTTGGCGCCCAGCCATTTGTGCAGGCTCGCCCCGTAGTAGTCGCAGTCGAGGTCGGGAATGGCGAACTCGAGATGGGCGAAGGCGTGGGCGCCATCGACCATCACCTGGACCCCACGCGCGTGAGCCATGTCAGCGATCTTCCGCACCGGCAGGATGTGTCCGCTGATGTTGACCATGTGGCAGACCATCAAAAGTCTTGTGCGCGGCGTGATCGCTCCGGCGTAGAGCGATACGATCTCGTCATCCGATTTCGGGTCGAGGGGAAGGGACACGCGTCGGTTCACCATGCTGTAGCGACGCGCCTGGAGGTCGAACATCTCGAGCATCGCCCCGTAGTCCTGCTCGGCCATCACCGCCTCGTCTCCCGCTTTCCAGTCGAAGCCCGCGATCACAGTGTCGAGCGACTCCGTGGTGTTGCGGGTGATGATCAGCTCCTCGGGCGAACAACCAGCGAGGCCGGCGAGCCGCGCGCGCACCGCGTCCTTCTCCGCGTACTGCCGGGTGCGCATGTAGTAGGACGCTTCAGTGTTCACTTCGCGAACTCTTGCGATGAACCCCTCGAGCACCTCCTGCGGCTGCATGCAGTAGTAGCCGTTCTCGAGATTGATGTAGTCGGGCTTCAGCTTGTACTTCGCCCGGATGCCCGCCCAGAAGCGCTCGTCGGACGCCAGGTCCGATGGCGGCGTCCCCTGGGTTTCGGCGAAAAGGGGAGCTACATCGCCAAGGCTCAACCCCACCGAGGCGCCGCCTAGAGTTCGCAGGAAACCACGTTTGTTCATGGTGGTCAGGCCTTTCGTGATGAGGTGTTCAACGGCTGCCGATCAGCGCGGAGTCGAGGCGGGTTACCGCACCCGCGCGTACTTCGACTGTAACCGGAGTTCCGCTCGATCCCTGCGGCGATTCCAGACGGATCACATACCGGCCCGGCGATCGCTGTGAGATGCCGAACCAGCCGTTGCCGTCCGTGGTGACGCGAGCGGTTCGCCTGAACCATCCCGTGCGCTTGATGCGCACGGTCGCGCCATCGAGCGGCTTGCCTTCGCGGTCCTTCGCGAGACCAGCGATGAAACCGTGCGTGGGTCGCTCGATCCAGGGCAGGGCCGGAACCGCAGCGGGCTCCGTGAAAACGCCGCTCCTCCCCTCCACGCCTTGAACGAGGAAGTCCAGCCGATCCGGCGCGGGCTCCGCGTTTCCGGCCTGCTCCTCGCCGCCGCCATTCGACGACGGCCGGAAGTACGAGAAGAAGGAAACACCGTCAGCTCGGTGTTTCCCCGATTTCTCCCGGCTCCGCGATACCTGGTCCAGGACCGCCGCCTGGGTATTCAGGTACGCCCCGACTCCCACGACCAGATGGCGTTCCTTCTTGTTGCGCTTCTCCCACGAGATCCAGCCGTTGAACCACTCCCGCACCCGTGGATCGTGTTCACGCGCGTAGTTCATCGGCGCCGCGACATCGAGCAGACCCTCGTCCATCCAGTCTCGCCAGTTCTGGAAGATCCTCTGCATCGGCGAGACGTTCTCGAAGTCCTTCCTCGACACGGGCGGCTCGCCCCAGGCGATGGTGGCGGCGCTCACCTGGATCTTCGGCCGGATGGCCCGTGCCTCGATCGAAACGCGTCTTACCAGGTCGGTGACCTGCTGACGCCGCCAACGCGTCCAGGCTTCGTCATCTGGAGCGGGCACGTCGGACCGTCCGGTGGCGCGCTGGAATCGGGCGAGGCTCAGTTCGTTGTAGCCGACATTCGAGCCGCGGGGCAGGCGCTCCTCGGTCTCCGGGTAGCGGATGTAGTCGAAGTGAATGCCGTCGATTGCGTACCGCCGAGTGATGTCGAGATAGACCGAGACCAGATGTTCCTGCGCCGCGGGATGACCGGGATCGAGGAAGTAGCCCACGGGGAACTTCATCGCGCCCTCGCGGTTGCGCGTGAGCCAGTTCTCCGGACCGGTGCGGTCCGGGCCGTGGAGATTGAAGACGTGCCGGGGATCTTTCGGCGCGGCTTCGTCGCGCCAGATCGGCATGGCGTTGATCCACGCGTGCACTTTGAGGCCGGCGCGATGTCCCGCTTCGACCACGGCGGCGAGGCCATCGAACTGCGGAGAGTAGTTGGGATCGTCGAGGGCCGGCTCGAGTCCGCCCGTGTAGAGCGAGTCTCCCCGGCGACGCACCTGCACGTAAAGGGTGTTGAAGTTCGCGCGCGTCGCGCGATCCACGAGATCGTCGACCTCACCCGTCGAGCGGATTCCCGCATGGAACCCGTCCACCCATAGCGCGCGCACCTCGGGCACAGGCGATGCCTGCGCCGCTCCCGCGGCGATTGGAGCAGAAAGGGCCACGGCAGCCAGCAGAGCGGGCAGGAATGACGCGCGCGAGAATCGGTTCATGGTCATGGCCTCGACTTGAAGTGCAGCCTCGTTTCGTCCTTCGTGTACGCGGTCATGTGGACGACACCGATGGGGCGGCCGTTCGGAATGGGCTCGAGGAACCGATCGCGTTTTCCGTCGAAGAAGGGGGCGGCGAGATGGCAGCACCAGTTGAAGCGGGCGTCGAGCGCTTCGACCGGCAGTCGACCGGTCCACACCGCGTGATTGATCGCGGTTTGATCATTGACCAGCCGGCCCTCGGTTCGCTCGAGCCCGGCCCGAAAAGACTTCGCCCACGCCGTCCAATGCGGAGCGGAAGCGCTGAGGGCGAAGACGCCGGGGTTGAAGTAAGGCTCGACGGCAAGGGGCCGAGCGCCTCCGGGGCCGTAGTACGACTCGAGATGGGACACACGCTGCCGGACAAAGCCGGTTTGGTGGACATAGGCGGGGTGACTCTGGGCGGCGACGGCGAGGCCCTTGCTGGAAGTGCCCTTGATATACGCGCCGAGAGCCGCCTTCTGCTGCACCCATAGATCGGCATCGAGCCACAGATACACGTCGTATCCCGGGAAGTAGTCCCGCAGATACGGCCGCACCGTGAGTCCCCGATACGCGGGCTTGGCAATCCTCGTCTCTGCGTGAACGGGCAGATCCCAGCCGGGTTCGACCACGAAACGGGCCCAGGACGCGATCCAGTTCCGGCTCGCTTTCCCAAGGCCCAGATCGAAGCACGCGAAGTCGGTGATGGGTGTCGCCTTCCATTGCTGCAACGAACCGACCAGACCCCGGAGAAGGGGAACGAAGGCCTCGTTGGCGGCCGTGACGGCAAGGGTCCGAACCACCTCTACTTCTTGATCGTGGCGCCCGTGAGCTGGGCAATCGCCGCAAGTGTGGTCTGCGCGGCATTGAGGCCCAGCCGGAAATCCTTGTCCGAATAGGTGGAGAAGACATCGCTCGGCTGATGCCAGTTGGGGTTCCAGCCCGCGCCGATATGCATGCCGCGTTCGTTTTCGCGCAGGCTGATCGCAGGGATCAGATCCATGAACGGCGTCGAATCGGTGTTGGTCATGTGGAAGCCCACGGCCGCGGGATAGTCGGTCGCGTACTTGTCGTTGGCGGCCCGGAAGTGCCACGCGAGTTTCGCCGCGGCGTCCGCCTGCTTCGCGGTCGACTGGAATTCGATGTTCACGTCCGCCTCGAGCCTCTGCTCTTTCGGCGATACGAAGATGGGTCGGCCGTTTGGATCGGTTTCCTGCTTGCCGTTGGCGTCGAGCCTGGGTATCGGCATGCCGTGATCCCACAACATCATGTCGTGCTGAATCATGCCCAGCCACGTCGGTTCGGGGTACCGGCCGGAGCCTTTCGGTTCCTCAATGCCCTGGAGGTCTTTCCGCTGAGCGACGTACGCCACCGCGCCATTGAGACCCGACTCCTCGTTGTTGAAGAGGATGAAACGGATCGAGCGTTCGGTCTCGACCCCGGGTTGATGGAGGATGCGCGCGAGTTCCATCACGATGGCGGTCCCCGAGCCGTCGTCGTTGGCGGCTTCACCCCAGCCGATCCCGTCCATGTGCCCGCCCACTATGTACATCTCGTTCGGGAACTTCGTTCCGATCTTCGTGCAGTAAACCTGCTCCCGCGGCGTCGTTCCCGGCGGCGTCTGCTCTGTGTTCAGGGCGCGGAGCTTCTCGTCTTGCTGAAGCATCGGGTCATTGTTGACGCCGGTCCGCGCGCGGTTGCCGAAGAGTGTGCTGCCGCCCTGTCCGGGAGGGCCGCCGAGGCCCCCGCTCCGCGGCCCGCCGCGGCCAGCGAATCCTGGAGGCGGACCTGAAGGCGAAGCGCCCGGAGCGGGAGTCGGTCGGGGCGTCGGCTGTGTGAAGTCGTACTTGATGCGCTCCGTGTTCGTGCAGCCGTAGCTCTTGAGCTGGGCCTCGATCCAGTCGTTCGCCTGGCGGTTTCGTTCCGTGCCCTGTCGACGGTCGCCGAAAGCCGTCAGTCCCTTGATCGTCGCCTTGTACTTTTCGAGGTCCAGTTGGCGGACCAGTGCGGCCACCGGATCGTCGGTCGCCGCCGGCGCAGGTCCGGGCGCCTGGGCGAGGGCGATGGCGGCGAAACCGAGCGAAACCACCGCCACCGACGCGACGGCTTTCATCTTGAGAGGGTGATCGAGACGCATGACGACTCCTTAAAAGGGATTCCGCCCGGGGGTCCGAACGAGGAGTGTAGCCGCTCGCCGGTCCCGTAACATCGCGAGGACATGATGACCTCGAGAGCACGCGTTCTTCTTGCAGGGCCTCTCATCGCCCTCGCGCTCGCCGACGCGGCATCGGCGCAGTCGGTGGTGATCCGGCGCGCCCGGGTGGCCGACGGAACCGGCGGCCCGCTTCGAGCTGCGGATGTGCGGATCGAGAACGGCCGCATCGTGGCGGTGGGGGAGATCGCGCGCCGTCGGGGTGAGATCACCATCGAAGGCAAGGGAAGAGTCCTTGCGCCGGGGTTCATCGATGTCCACAACCATTCGACCAGCGGCCTCGCGCGCGAGCCCCTCGCCATTTCCCAGGTTTCGCAGGGCATCACCACGCTGCTCGTAGGTCAGGATGGCAGCTCTCCGCTCCCCATTGCCGAATACCTCGACGCCCGGCGGAACGCGCCCGCCGCGGTGAATGTCGCCACGTGTGTGGGGCACGCGAGCGTCCGCTCGAGGGTCATGGGCGAGGACTACAAGCGTCCGGCGCGGCCCGACGAGGTGGCGCGCATGGAGGCGCTGGTCGATCAGGGTTTCAAGGACGGAGCCTTGTGCCTGTCGAGCGGTCTCGAATACGAGGTCGGCGGTTACGCGGCCACGGACGAAGTGGTCTCCCTGGCGCGGGTGGCGGCGCGCCATCAAGGCTTCTACATCTCTCACATCCGCGACGAAGCCGACAAGGCGCTTGAAGCCATGGCCGAGCTCGTGAACATCGGCGAGCAGGCGAAGGTCCCGGTGCAGAACACACACATCAAGGTGGGCACGGCTTCGGTCTGGGGCAAGGCAAAAGACGCTCTGCGTCTTTTCGACGAGGCGAGGAGGCGCGGCGTGGACATCACCGCCGACTGCTATCCGTGGGAAGCGTGGAGTTCGACGATCCTGGTCCTCATCCCGAACAAGAAGTACGACGACCCCGAGAGCGTCGCTCGCGGCCTCGCCGATGTCGGCGGCGCCTCGAACGTGCTGATCACCTCCTATGCGAAGGACTCCTCCTTCGAATTCAAGACAATGACGGAGATCGCGGCCGGGCGCGGAATCACTCCGATCGAAATCTTCATCGAGATCGCTCGGAACGGCGGCGCCTCCGTGGTGGTGAAGTCGATGATCGACGAAGACATCCGCGCCTTCTATGCCTGGCCCTGGACGATGGTTTCGAGCGACGGCGGTATCGAATACCGCCACCCCCGCGGGGCCGGGAGTTTTCCGAGGGTGCTCGGCCGCTTCGTGCGGGAGCGCAAATGGCTGACCCTGGAAGAAGCCATCCGGAAGATGACCTCGCTGCCCGCATCCCGCCTCGGCCTCAAGGATCGCGGCACGATCGCGGCCGGCCAGGTCGCCGATCTCGTGCTCTTCGATCCCCGCACGGTGATCGACAACGCGACTTTCACCGAGCCGTTTCGCCTTTCCTCGGGCATCGAGAGAGTGTGGGTTTCGGGCGAACTCGTGTGGGAGGGGAAGCCTACCGGCGCCCGCCCGGGCCGGGTGCTGACGAGAAGGCCGTGAGACGGCAGCTACCTGCTCAAGCAGGAGTTTCGGGCCAGGGACGTTACTTCAGACAGCGGTAGACGAAGGCAGGCGGCGTGTTCCGCCACACCACTTTCGACGTTTCCACACGCTTGAACCGCGAGTCGAGAAGCTCGCGGAAACGGCGGCCGGGTGGAAGCCATGCCGCGTGCGAATACGCGAAGGTCGCGAAACGTCCGCCGGGTTTGAGTGCCTGCACCGTGGCGTCGAGCAGCTTCGCCTGACGGTCGGGCGAGAACGCGGCCCAGGGGAGGCCGGAGATCGTGGAGTCCACGTCGTGGCGTCCCGCCGCCAACAGGTGCTCGCGGATGTTCTCCACCGAGTCGTTCACGATCTGAACCCGGGGGAATCGGTCTTTCAACTCGGCCGCCAGCTCGGGATTGATCTCGAAACTCAGGAAACGCGCTTCGGGCCGGAGTTGCTTTTCGATGACGCGGGTGAAGACTCCAGTCCCCGGACCAAGCTCGACCACCGTGTCGGCGTCGGGTATCCCCATGCCCTCCACCATCGCCTCGGCCAGATGGGCGGAAGAGGGCGTGATGGCCCCCGTGTCGAAAGGGCGACGAACGAAGGCGGAGAAGAAGCGGACGCGGTCTCGCATGAGGAACTTCCGATTTTCGCACCTCCGATGCGAACTACCTCGTGCCGGGGTGGAGTTTCTGGAAATGGGCCCGCCATAGAGGGGACCGGTAGCGAATGACCTTCACCAGCTTCAAGTCGATTCGCTTTGCGTCGCCGAGCGGTTCGGCGTCGTACAGGTCGAAGCCGTCGGGCTGAAAGGACAGGGTCAGGAACTGGCCGAACGCGACGGCGTTCTGCATGTCTTCGAAACTCGGGACATCTCCGCCTCCCCAGGTTCCACCGACATCGTGGGGTGAGTGGGTGTGCCATGCGCCGACGTAGCGTCCCTGCCAGTCGCGCCCCGTGATCAGCGCCAGTTGCTCTTCAGGGCCGAACGAGTAGGTGGGCGCGGCGTTACGCGCGACGGTCAGCAGCGCACGCTGAACCTCTTCGGCCGAACCCTTTGTCCCCAGCCGGAATCGCGCCAGCGCGGCCTTGAGCAGGCCATGGGTGTCCACCGCTGCGATCTCGACGGCGCGGGCCTGCGATAGGTCGGCGATCGCCTGGGGGTCGCGCGAGACCTTGACCAGGGCTTGAACCGTCGCCCAGCGCGCGTCCACGACTTCGGCCAGATGCAGATCGCGATCGATCGTCGCCTCGCCCCCGGTCTCCGGCGTGACCCAGGTGGCGCCGATCCTGACCCCGCGCGCGATGGCGCGTTCGAAGATGCCGCGGATTCTCTCGATGGCGACCGCGGACAACGCTGCCGACTTGAGTTGGGCGTGAGTTATCGGATCCGCTTCCGTCGCCGTGAGGCTGTACCACTGGTCCAGCCGACCGAGCGTCCGCGCCATGACGGGCGTCAAAGGCAGCGGAGACGCTTCGCCTTCAACGTGGAGCCCGCTGGGTCGGAGGGAGAGCGGACCGCGGTTCTGGAGCACCCAACGCACCACCGCCTGGCTCTCGGCCCCGAGGCCCATGTGGTTGGTCGCGATCAAAAGAGGCAAAGCCTCCGTTCGGACCTCATCTCTGAGTGTGCCCCGGCGGGCGGAGGCGTCGATCGAGCCGCCCAGGACGAGCAGCATCAGGGCAAGGTGAATGGGAGGGGATCGAGTCTTCAGGAGCGCCTCGACCGGCATCCTATCGGCGGCCCGCCGGTGGCCGTGACTGCTGTTCCGGGGTGATGTTCGACTGGATTGCCCCAGTGTGGGGCGATCCTGCGGACCAAGAACACGGCACCCGCTTCTTTCTGAGTCCTTCAAGTCCAGCCAGAACAATAGGTTGAGTAGGGAGGCCTCGCCTCCGCCACCGGGCACGGACCTTGATCTATTCAGGAGCATGATGAACACCGCCACCTTCCTCCGACCGCCCCTGAACCCCGCAGTCATTCCTTTTCCTGTTCTCGATCAGGATCCGTGGACCCGCCGAATCCTCGATCAGGAACGGGCCCAGGCCGAACTCGAAACGGGCACCCGGATCCGCTCATCCCTCCTCGAATCGTCGCGTACCGGAGAGACAGATTCGCTGACCTGGGCGAGCTGGTCCCGAGGATCGCGGGTGGTCGGTGGAGACTTTCACGACGTCACGGCGCGGCCCTCCGGGGGTGTCGACGTAGTCGTCGGCGGGTTGGCCGACAAGGGCCTGCCCGCGGCGCTCATGGGGGCCGCGTGTCTCAACGGTGTGCTGCGCGCCATGGCCGCGCTGGGCCCCGACGGCGGTCCGTACGAGATCCTGACCTCCGCGACCCTTGCCTTCACGGGCCGATGGAAGCGGCCGACCCCGCCCGACCTTGCCTTCGCCCGGATCGACGGCGATCCCATGACGCTCAGCATGGCTCAGTCAGGGCACGTCCAGATCGCGGTTCGAAGTCCCGACGGTAGTGTCTTCGAGCCTCGCCCACGCGCGGGCCAGGGGGAGGCGTCGCCGGCCCCGACCAGGGAGATCGCGATGTCACTTGCCGCGGGCGACCTGGTTCTCATCTCCACTGACGAACTCACGCGGTTCGCGCGTCGCGGGAGCCGGATCTTCAATGTGGCGCGCTGGTTGGGCGAGATCGACGCGGCCACCCCTGCCGAGGTCGTGGCGGCCCTCGGCGCCGACGTGGACAGCTGGGGCGGGGATGACGCGCCGGACGCGGACATCACCGTCGTGGCCATCGCGGTCAAGCCGCACATCCTCTTCTAACTCTGGAGAACGATCATGAGAATCCTCGACTTCATCGCAGCCGCTCTTGCGCTGCCTTTGTCCGCTGTTCTCCTGGCCATCCTTCGATTGTTCGGGCTTCGTTTCGAGATAGAACGAACGCTCACCGTGGGCAAGGATGCCCGGCTGTTCTGGCGCCGGCGTCTGGTGTTTCGCGATGGCGCGTTCAAGGGTTTCGCGAACCGTCTGCGCCTTGACCATGCGCCCGACCTCGCCGACCTCGCGCTCGGCCGTCTGGCCCTGGTTGGGCCGCGGCCGATGGCTCCGCTCGAGCCGCACGCCGTGGCCTCCTATCGGGTCGCCGTCCGCCCGGGACTCATTTCGCCCTTCGTGGTGGGAACACCCGACTTCGTGGCCGGCGAGGGCGAAGATACCGTCGATTTCGTCTACAGCGCCCGAAAGACCGGGCGGCGGGATCTGGAGATCCTGATTCGGGCCACGCAAAAGAGCATCCTGCCCCCTTCCTTGACGGTAAGGAGCGCCCAATGAAACCCGCCCGCTTCACATTGATGGGAGACGCGCATGTCGAGGGCGTTCTCGACGAGCTGGTTCAGAAAGCCTCGCGCGCAGTCTTGCGGTTTGTTCTGAAGGACAATCTCAAAGCACTGATTCTTGCCGGGAGCTACGGCCGCGGCGAGGGTGGAATCGCGACCCGGGACCTCGTTCAACACCCTTCCGGAACGCTCGACTTGATTCTCCTCGTGGTCGGTTTGCGGTCGCCGGCCCGCCAGAAGCTCGCCACCGAAGCCGAGGCGGCGCTTGCCACCCTCCGCCGCCGGTACCTGGTGAATATCGACTTGAGTGTCGTCGATGCCCACGCCGTGGAGCGCGATCGGGTCAGCGTGAGATGGCACGACGCGCGCCACGGTCATCGGCATCTGGCCGGAGACCCGGGCTTTCTGCCCGGTCTCGCCCGATTCACGGAAGGCGCCCTGGACCGAGCCGAGGCCTTCGATCTGATCGTCCATCATGGCGGCCTGCTCGTCCTGAACGATGTCATTCGGGCCAGCGGTCCGCTCACCCCCGAAAGGCGCGAGGTGATCCTGAAGCAGGCGGCGAACGCGGTCCTCGGTTTTGGAGACGCGTTCCTCCTCCGCAGGACGACCTATCACTGGAGCGAAGTCGAACGCGCGCGACGCATGGGTGATCGTGCCACCTCGGCCCCTCCCGACCTGAAGTCGCTCTACGCTGCGGCCGCCAACTATCGGTGGACCGGAGATCCCATCGGGGCGGAGCGCCTCATGTTCGAGATCGAGAACGGTCACCTGAAAGAGACGCTTGGCCGGGTGCATCTGGAACTCGAACGCCGCCGACTTCAGGAGAGGCATCCGAATTTCGAGGGATTCGTCTCGGCGTCTTTACGGGAGGACGACGGCGACCGCGGCTCACGACTCGAGAACCTCGCCCGCGGGGCGCTCACCCTGGTGCGGTCGCGGCTCAAGCGGGATGGACCCTCGACCGCGCCGGCCGCGGGCCCCGGCCTCGGCCGACTGCGCGCCCTCCTGCCTCTCGTTCTTTACGGCCTTGGGGACGCGGCCGACGCGCAGGCCGCGCGGGAGATCCTCGGCGTGCGTAACCCGCGATCGGCGTTCGCCAAGGCGTCGTGGTTGCGGATGTGGGATCTCAAGGCGACTTCCCATCCCGGCGATACCCTGCGGCGGCTCGGTATTTCGATCGACGTCGCGGCCTGAGCCATGTTCCCGCGGGGACTAGACTCTCCGCGGGATGGCGTCTCTACTGATCGTCGACGATGACGAAGCGATCTGCGCGCTTCTCGCCGACGCGCTGGCCGCCCCCGGCCGGGTCATCCAGACCACGACCGACGACGATGAAGCCCTGACCCTCGCGGAACGGTCGCACTTCGACGTGGTCCTCTCCGACATTCACCTCGAGTCGAGGCACAGCGGCATCGACGTCCTGAAGGCCTTTCGCGCTCGTTCGCCGCACACCCAGGTGATCCTGATGACCGGATACGGCACGGTGGAGAGCGCCGTCGAAGGGGTGCGCGCCGGGGCCTTTGACTACATCAGCAAGCCCTTCGAGATCCAGAACGTCATCGACACGGTCGAACGGGCACTGAAGACCGCCGCGGAGGAGTCGCCAGCGGGCGCACCGCTCCGGACGGCGATGCCGGCCGGTCTTATCGGGCGCACGGCCGCGATGCTCACGGTGTACAAGCAGATCGCCCTCGCGGCCGACGCCTCGACGCCCATCCTCATTGTCGGCGAAACCGGAACGGGAAAGGAGCTGGTGGCTCGCGCCATCCACTCCTTCGGCAAGGCGTCGAGTCGGCCCTTCGAGGCCCTCAACTGCGCCGTCGTGCCGGAGACGCTGCTGGCCTCGGAACTCTTCGGCCACGTGAAAGGCTCCTTCACCGGCGCCGTCTCGGATAAGAAGGGCCTTTTCGAGGCGGCGAGCCATGGCACGATCTTCCTCGACGAGATCGGCGAAACGACGCCCGCTTTGCAGGTAAGCCTTCTTCGCGTCCTGCAGGAGGGCGAGATCCGGCCCGTGGGCGGAACCCGGACGATCAAGGTCAACGCGCGGGTCCTCGCCGCGACCAACCGCGACCTCGATCTGGAGGTGAAGGAGAAGCGTTTTCGTCAGGACCTCTTCTATCGCCTGAGCGGTTTCGTGATCCGCGTTCCGCCCCTTCGGGAGCGCCGCGAAGACATCCCTCTCCTCGCGGGCGTCTTTCTTCGCAATGCCTGCGCGCGCGCGGGCCGGCAGGTGGAACTGACCTCGGGCGCTGTCGATTCGCTCGCCTCTCATTCCTGGCCCGGCAACGTCCGCGAGTTGGAGAACACCATCGAGCGCCTGGTGCTCACCACGCGAAGCGCGCACGTTCACGAGGAGGACGTGGGCGAACACTTCCGCAGCCTCGTGAGTCCGCAGGCCCGTGCGTTCGTCGACCTGCCGACGCTGGACGAACTGGAGCGGCGTTACCTCGTCCACGTGCTTGCGGCGACGAAGGGCAACCGCACGAAAGCCGCCGAGATCCTGAAGATCGACCGGCGGACGCTGTACCGGATGGCGTCGAGGTTTGGAATCGAACTGTCCGCCGACGCGGACGACTAGGGGCGCCCGGGCTCAGAACGCGGCGTCGTGGCAGGCCGCGGCCATCACCCTCAGGCTGTAGCCCTCGGCCTTCAACAGGTCCCAGTGCTCCGAGAACCGGTTCGTGCCCTTCTTGATCCACAATTCGTCTTCGGCGCTCCGGATGCTGCAATAGCCCCTGGTTCGAAGCCTCTTCCGCATCTCGGAGAAGTAGAGATCCGGATTGGTGATCTTCCAGCCCTCCGGCACGCCCGCGAGCCGATCCCGGAAATCGAAGATGAGAGGATTCGCAAGCTGGCGATCCTGGGCGATCAGCTCGTCCAGGACGCCGATCACGTCGCCTTCGTAAGCCGATCGCGGACGGTCGCAGTAGGTGTCCCGGCTGGGCGGGAGACGGCATTCCGGGTCCTGCACACCAGGCGGCACGATCGCGGGGACAGGCGTCGCCGGAACGCAGGTCGACATGTACTTAATCCAGGAGCCGCCGGCGCCGGTAATGAGGTCGAAGTTCTCGTTGTAGTCGTTCGAGCGCCGCACGTTGAGTTCAGCGCCGTCCCACGCCGCGCACAGGCCCTGGCGATCGAGCGCATCGACGATCAGCTTCAAATACGCGTTCGGGCTCTGGATGATTCCGTTGTCGACCAGAGGGTAGCGTTCATTCGAGTCGGGATCCACGATCGTGGCTCCCTGCGCGGCAGACACGGCGTCCGTCACCTGTCTTAGAAAGTCCGAGACATCGCCGCGACAGCCCCGTTCGGTCCCCGTGGCGACGGGAAGATTGCGGCACGAAGCCGGAACCGATGACGTGGGAGCAGGTGTGGGTGCGGTGGGTGTCGCGGTGGGCCCGGCGACCGGCCCCGCCGCCGGAGAAGGGGCGGAGGCGGTCGACCCACACGCCGTCATCAGGACGGCGACGAGTGGATTCAGGAAACGAGCCGCGCGGGGAAGGGTCAAGACGACGGAGGATATCCCAGCGGCTGAACGGAACGGCGGCCTCGGCGTGGTCGCTCAGTGGTTATCGATGAGCCGAACCGTGGTCGCCACCACCAGCCGAATGCGCAGGGCCTGCGAGAGTTCGTCGGCCGCCCGACAAGCCGCGGAGAGGCCTTCGATCGTTCCGAGGACGAGGCTGGGCGGGACCGCGCCACGTGGACGAAGATAACCACGCGGGTCGACGAAGAGCCGGTAACCCTGTGAACGAGGCGCGCAGGCGTCCGCGTTGATCAGTTGGGCCGCTCGACCCAGGCCCTCGGAACTCGTCAGGTGGCGGGAGGTGGCGGGAGCCGTCGTGTGCGCGACGCGGTGCACGAACACCCAGGGTCCGGCGAAACCCATGAAGGGTCCGTCGTCCTCGGGCAGGTCGGTGAAGAGCGATGACAGACGTCCGTTGAACTCGATGAAGAAACGGTCGGGAGTCTTGCCCGGCGTCGCGAACGGACGCTCGTTCAAAGACCTCAGGGCCCGGCCCTGGAGCAGGTCCTCGCCAAGCCAGTCGTCCGCATCTTCAACCACGCCCTCCGCGAGCAGCGGGGGAAGTGTTTCGGGACTCTCGGCGAGGAAAGTCAATTGCTCGATGAGCACTCGAGCGTAACCGCGCCGGGCCACGTGGTCCGTCTCCTCGGCCAGCCGCCTTACGTCGGCTCGGATCGCGCGAATCGCCGTCTCGATGTCCGGGTTCGGACGCGGCGCGAGGAGATCGTCAGGCAGATCCAATGAGGGGAGACCGCCCAGTGGCTACTTCCGCTTCGGAACGTTCAACTCCGCGAGCTTCGCGACAATGTCGGGGCCTGATGTTCGCGGCTTGACCGCCCGGTCGACGAAGGCGATCTTGCCTTCGGGATTGATGTAGAAGGTGTGGCGGCGGGCGAACTGTCGGTCGGGAGGAGCGTCCGCGGCTATGACGCCGTAGGCGAAGGCGACTTTCTTGTCGGGATTCGCGAGCATCGGGAAGTCGGCCTTCTCCTTCTCCGCGAAGCCCTTGTTGTCTTCCAGCGTATCGACGCTGATCATGAAGTACGCGGTATCGAACTGCCGGATGAGACTGCCGCTCTCACGGAGCGAGTTGCATTCGGCGGTTCAACCACCGGTGAACGCCTTGGGGAACCAGGCGAGAACCAGCCAGCGCCCCTTCAAG
>CAYNHK010000052.1:0-24618 GCA_964396875.1 uncultured Acidobacteriota bacterium
GATGCTGACGGGCAAGCGCGCCTTCAAGGGCGAGGACGTCTCGGAGACCCTCGCGTCGGTGCTCAAGGACAAGCTCTCGATGGACGATCTGCCCGCGGACACGCCCGCTCGGCTGAAGCGGCTGATCGAACGCTGCCTCGATCGCGACCTGAAGACTCGACTCCGCGACATTGGTGAGGCACGGGTGAAGATCGCGCGGATCGAAGCGGGCGGGCCGGACAGTGCGGCCTCGGTTCCGGGCTCCGCAGCGGTGGCCATCGTTCCCGTTTGGCGCCGAGCGCTGCCCTGGGCGGCCGCAGTCGTCTTCGGTGCGGCGCTCAGCGCTGTCCCTTTCCTGTGGGTGCGGTCGAAGGTGAAGCCCGTCGACAATCAACAGATTCGGTTCTCGATTCAGACGCCCGACACCCTGGGCAATCTCCCGGCGTCCTCCGCCGCGCCCGTCATCTCGCCCGACGGGCGCTTCATCGTCTTTCCGTCGCCGCCCGCTTTGGGTAAACCCCCGGTGCTGTGGCTTCGCCCGATGGGGGCCCTCGAGGCCCAGCCGCTTCCGGGCACGGAGGGAGCGGAGCAGCCTTTCTGGTCTCCGGACAGCCGTCACGTGGGATTCGCCGCCGGTGGCAAGCTCAAGAAGATCGATATCAGCGGCGGCCAGCCCCAGAACCTTTGCGACTTTGTTGGCCTCTTCGTCGGCGGAACGTGGAACCGCGAGGGAGTGCTTATTTTCTCCGAGGGCGGGAGGCTCTTCCGAGTCTCCGATGCGGGCGGACCGCGATCGGACCTGGGTTCGTCGGAGCAGACGGGCGCTTATCTTCCAGTGTTTCTGCCGGACGGTCGGCACTTCATCTACAGCACGATCTCCCAAGGGTTGCACGTGGCATCCCTTGACGGGGGGCCAGCGGTACAGGTGCTCGATGTCAGTTCGACGGCCGCGTACGCGTCACCGGGATTCCTGCTGTATCACCGCGAGGGCGTGCTGTTCGCGCACGCATTCGACACCAGGCACTTCCAGCTTGCCGGGGAGCCGGTGCGGGTGGCGGATGGGGTCGCTCTCACTGGGGGCGTCCGCGCGGCGTTCTCCGTGTCGGACACGGGCGCGCTCGTGTTTCGCAGGGGAAGGGCCATCGAAAGGGTCGTCGAACTGGCGTGGATGAGTCGAACCGGCAAAGCGATGGGTACGGCCGGCGAACCCGCCAATTACAATCAAATCCGGCTCTCCCCGGACGAGAAGCGCGTGGCGCTTTCAGGGGCGGGTTCGCGCCTCTTCACTCTCGACCTCGGCAGCCGGATCACGAGCGGTCTCACCTTCAACGACGACGGTCTTTCGAGCCTGGCGGACCCCGTATGGCGGCCGGATGGACGCGCTCTTGCGTTCCGCGCGAAGCGGAGTGGCAAGCTTGCTTTCTATCAGCAGATCCTCGGTACCCGCGACGCCACCGTGGTGTTTGAGCTCCCTGATTCCCGGGGGGCCCTTTCCGACTGGTCCCCCGACGGCAGGTTCCTCCTCTTCCAAACGCTGCCGCCCTCCGAGTTGTACGCGGCGCCGCAGTCAGGCGCCCCCAAACCGGTCCTGCTCGGGAAATCGCAGAAGAGCATCGACTCGCCTCACTTCTCCCCGGACGGCAAATGGGTCTCCTACAACAGCGACGAATCAGGCACATGGGAGACCTGGGTCGCCTCCTTTCCCGCATTTGACAACCGGCAGCAGGTGTCTTCGCGCGGGGGCGGCCAGGCGCGCTGGCGCGCGGACGGGAAAGAACTCTTCTACCTCACGCTCGACGGGCAGATGATGTCGGTGGCGATTGAGTCCGACCCGAAGACGGGCGCGCTCGAGTTCAAAGCGCCGACCGTGCTCTTTCAGTCGCCCATCGCCCGCCCGAACATGAACCTCGACCAGTACGACGTCACCCGCGACGGCCAGCGCTTCATCTTCCTGAAGCCGCGCATTGATCCTAACGCGGCCACCGAGCCGCTCGCCCCCATCACGGTCGTGCTCAACTGGCAGGCGGGGCTTACGAAATGACGCTCTCGCCGGGCGCGCGACTCGGACCGTATGAGATCGTCGCCTGCATCGGTGCTGGCGGGATGGGTGAGGTGTTCCACGCGCGCGACACCAAGCTCAATCGCGATGTCGCCATCAAAGTCCTGCCCGCGGCCTTCGCGGATGACCCGGAGCGGCTCGCGCGGTTCACTCGGGAAGCGCAAACGTTGGCGTCGCTGAACCATCCGAACATCGCGACGATTCACGGGATTGAGGAGATTGCTTCGTCGGCTTCCTCAGCCGGCCTCCTCGCAATGACGGAGGGGCCGTCCCCAGGCGGCCGCGCAATGACGACGGGCACGGGAGCCTCGCGAGCGCTGGTGATGGAGCTTGTTGAGGGCGAAGATCTCTCCGGTCAAGAAATGAGCCAAGGCTTGATCTCGGCCGGAAGCGTGATACCGATCGTCCCCGAGCCCGCGTCCGGCTGGCGCTCAGGACCGAGCGAACGGATTCACCGCGCGCACGGTTCCATAGAGCTGGCCGTCGTTGAGGTCTTCGGTGTAGAGCGTGTCCGCCTCCAGAACCTCGGCGGCCGCGATGATCGCCCCGTCCCAGTAGGAGACCCCGTGCTTCAGGGATAACTCGACGGCGGAGACGATGAGCGGATAGTCCGTGGGAACGGTGGGGAAGACGCGGTACGCTTCCATCAGGGAGATGGCCGCTGCCGGGGCCAGGGGCCTCTGGAACTTTCGAGTGACCGTGACGTAGAACTCCTGCAGGACCTGGGCGGAGACGCCGAAATCGGACTCCTCAATGAGCTTGAGCGCCTGGGTCCGCTTGGCCGCGTCGGCCCGGGACGAAGAGGCGGCGTACACGAGAACGTTCGTGTCGAAGAAGCACTCAACGCGCATGCAGTTCGTCGCGGGTCCACGTGGAGTTACCCCGTCCCGCCTTGGAGTTTCGGCTGAGCTTCACGATGCGCTGGCGCGCCGCGTGAGCGCGTGATTCGCGCGCGGTGAGCTGATCGAGGAACTCGCGGATGAGCGCGTTGACAGATGTCGAGCGTTCTGCCGCGATGCGTCGGGCGTCGCGAAGGGTGGCCTCGTCCAGGGAGAGGGTGACATTCTTCATGTCCACATAATACGTGCGACTGTGTGGACGACCAATTGCAGGACCCAGTCCCTTGGCACCGGGCCGGAGCAACGAGGCCAGGCACAAGGGGCCGGCAGTAGGGTCTGGCCTGTTCTGTTACGGGGTGGAGTCCAGCCGGAGGATGGGATAGAGATGGCGCCGATGGTCATAAGACGCATGTCGGCGACAGAAGAAGTCGAGTCGGGCAGCCGGATCCGCGGCGAACCCGGGGTCGTTCTTCAGCTTGCCTGCGAATTCAGCCTGCAGGCCCGGATCCGCGTCGAACATGGCTTTGGCGATCTGCTCCGCCACATAGGGCTCGATCTGTTCCTTCTGCTCGAAGCCGGCGTTGAAGAATCCCCAGGCGACCAGGGAATCCGGGGCCTGGGGCTCGAGCATGGCCACGATGAGCCTTGATAGCGGCTGGGCGATGGGCACGAACAGCGAACCCGTCGCGACATCCCGCTGCGCCCCCCGCCACTCGCCGCGGATCGCCACCCGCTGGCGGCCTTCGAAGGGTTCGGGTGAGAACTCCGCTTCGGTGATGAGGAACTCCTCGACCCGCGCGTTTCCACGCGCCTGGGGCATGAGTTCAAAGGCGATGCCGTGCAGGGTCAACTTCGTTCCGACGGTTTCCACGTGTTCCGGGGGCACGACATACCCGGCCCGCGGCGCCCGCACCACCAGCGACGCTTCCACCCGGTCGCGGAATGGAACCCGCCAGATCTGGGGCGTTTTCGGATCGTAGACCGTCATCAGGTCGCCGGAGATCGGCGAAAGCGTGCGGGTGTAGGCATAGCCGCGGAACTCGATCATCCGCGCATCCGCGTCATCGACGTGACTCTCCGCCTGGCCCATCTTGGTGTGCTCGCGCCACGATGAGCGGTAGTCGAGCGTCATCTCGACCCCGCCGAGCTGAGCCGCGGCGCTGTCGGCCTCACGAGCTTCCCGCAGCCATTGTTCCCCGTGCTGGCCGACGAGTTCCGCCAGGCCGATGATGGTATTCCGCGTGACCCGGACGCGTGTGGCGTAGTTCTTCCAGGAGTGCGTTTCGACCAGCACGGTGAAACGATTGCGATGCGGGAAATAGCCGGTCGAAAACCGAGGCGAGTAGACAGTGAGCACGAAGCCCGAGGCCGGGTCATCGGTCCTCGCGAGATCGGGATAGAACGGCAGGGGCAGCGAGCCCTGCGCGGCCAGCTTGCCGATGAGGGCGTCGCGGAGTTGCGTACCGCTCGCCCGCATCCGCATGTCGCCTTGATTGATGGGTTCCACCTGGAGTGAGATATCGGGCTCGAAGTCGGCTCCATCCGTCACATGGAGATCGGCGCAAACCAAGGGATCCCACTGGTTGAGCAGCCGCAACATGGCCTGCATCTCCGGGGCGTCCGCTTTCACGTAGTCGCGATTGAGGTTCAGGTTGTGCGCGGTCGCGCGCCAGCCCGTTTCCTCGGGCCCGTTCTGATTGGGGCGATTCGCGCGACCCATGCGTTCGTGTCCGTCGGTATTGAAGGCGGGCACGAAGAGCACGGCCACGCGTTCGAGCACGCCGGTCGCCGCTTCCCCGCCGAGCAGTTCGCGCAGCGCAATGAAGCCCGCGTCTTTGCCGTCGCTTTCACCCGGGTGAATGCCCCCCTGCAGCAGGAGCAAAGGCACGCCAAGGCGTCGCAACTCCGCGGGGTCCAGGCTCCCCGCCCGCGAAACCAGAAGGGCCATGAGCGGCCGTCCCTGCGCCGAACGCCCGTATTCAAAAGCGCGCGCGGCCTCTGGCCATTTGTGACAAAACGCGGCGCAAAGGCGCTCGACTTCGTCAATGCGACCGGTTCTTCGGAAGTCGGATGTCTCCGCGAGGGTCAGCAGGCTCGGCGCTTCAGTATTGTTCATTTGGTTACCGAAAAGGACTTTCGCATCTGCGATGGGGATCGGCAAGAGCAGATCGAAAGCGGCCAGTATGATCCTCGACCTACCATGACTCTCCATCCTGTTCTCATCGCCGGCCAGTGGCGCCCTGCACAATCGAACGGCTCCTTCAGCGCCGAAAACCCCGCGGGCGGGGAGCGGCTGCCGGGCGAGTATCCGATCAGCGACTGGGCCGACTGCGATGAGGCCCTGGCCGCGGCCACCGCAGCCGCAGCGGTGTTGCGCGCGCAGCCCGCCGAGAAGCGAGCTGCGTTCCTCGAGGCCTTCGCGGCGCGCATCGAAGCGCGGAAGGACGAGCTCGTGGAGATGGCCCACGCCGAGACCGGCCTGCCGAAGACACCGCGGCTCGCCGACGTCGAGCTGCCGCGCACCACCGGGCAGCTGCGGCAGGGTGCTCTCGCCGCGCGCGAAGGCTCGTGGGCGCTCCCGACGATCGACACCAAACTCAACATACGCTCGCTGCTCTCGCCGATCGGCCCGGTCTGGGTGTTTGGTCCCAACAACTTCCCGTTCGCCTTCAACAGCGTTGCGGGCGGCGACTTCGTGGCCGCGCTTTCGGCCGGGAACCCGGTTATCGCCAAGGCCAACAGTTCCCATCCAGGCACCACTCGTCTGCTGGCCGAGGAGGCCTTCAAAGCAGTGGGCGAAGCTGGACTGCCGGCGGCGAGCGTGCAACTCATCTACCGCACCAGCCACGCGGACGGCGAGCGGCTGGTCGCCGACCCGCGCACCGGCGCCACGGGCTACACGGGCAGCCGGCATGCCGGACTCAGACTCAAGGCCGCAGCCGACGCCGCGGGCAAGCCGATCTACCTCGAGCTCTCCGCGGTCAACCCGGTATTGATGCTGCCGGGCGCGCTCGCCGAGCGCGGGGCGGCGCTGGTGGACGAGTTCGTCACCAGCAGCCTGATGGGAACGGGCCAGTTCTGCACCAGCCCGAGCCTCGTCCTGCTCGTGGCCGGAGAGGCGAGCGAACAGTTCGTCGCCTCGGTCAAGGCGCGCTTCGAGGCCGCGACGCCCGCGCCGTTGCTCTCGTCGGCCGTCGCGCGCTCCTTGACTGCGAGCGTCGCCACGCTGCAGGCCGCGGGCGCGAGCCTGGTTACGGGCGGCACTCCAGTCGCGGAACCGGGCTACCGCTTCCGCAACACATTGCTGCGCGCGTCGGGGGCGGAGTTCCTGGCGTCACCCGATCGGCTGCAGACCGAGGCTTTCGGCAACGCCGCGCTCTTCGTGGTCGCTCGCGATCCAGACGAACTCAGCGCGATTGTCGAGCGACTCGAGGGGAGTCTCACCGGCAGCTTGTACACGGACACGCGCGGCTCGGACGACGCGCTCCACGACCGCATCGAGCCGCTGCTGCGCCCGCGCGTCGGCCGTCTGCTGAACGACAAGATGCCGACCGGCGTGGCCGTCACCGCGGCGATGAACCACGGCGGACCGTATCCCTCGACCGGCCACCCCGGCTTCACCGCGGTGGGCATCCCCGCCTCGCTGCGCCGCTTCGCGATGCTCCAGTGCTACGACCAGGTGCGCCCCGACCGACTTCCGCCCGCGCTGCGGGACGCCCCGCCGCACGACCGCGTGTGGCGTCTGGTCGACGGCGATTGGCGGCGCGGCCCCGTGTCAGGCGCCTGACCGGCGGATAGTCTTTGCCGGCCGGCTCGATCAGCCGCCGTACGACTTGCCCGGCCAGCCAGCCCACCACTGCTGGAAGAGCTTCAGTTGCGCTTCGGCATATCGCCGCTGGCTCGGCGAAAGCTCATCCGTTTCGTTCAAGTGCAACGTGTAGTCGGCATCGCCCAACAGCACGAGCAGATACTTGTAATACAACACGAGGTCAGGGCCTTCGTCGAAACGCGACAATTCGGCGAGGGCGTCCTCCAGTTCGCGAGCCAGTCGCCTCGCTTCGACATCGCCGGAAGCGGCCAGACGGCAGAGTGCGATCAGGTGCAGCACTTCGCGAGGCAGGCAGTTTCCGATTCCGGTGATGGCGCCTTTGGCGCCGCATCGGATGTAGCCGTGACAGACTTGCGAGTCGACTCCCACCAGGAGCAACACGTCGCTGTCGGCATGAGTGATGTGCTCGGCGGCGTAGCTCAGCGAGGCGGCGCCCCCAAACTCCTTGAAGCCAACCAGACTGGAAAACTCACGGCGCAGGTCGAAAAACAGGTCGGCCTTGGTTTCATATCCGTAGTAGGGGCTGTTGTAGATCACGGCCGGCAGCTCGGGGGCCGCGCCGAGAACGCCCGCGAAGTGGGCGCGCTGAGCCGCCACGGAAGCGCCGCGAGAGAGAACCCGCGGAATGACCATCAACCCCCTGGCTCCGACCCGCTGCGCGTGCGCGGCGTGAGCGGCGGCGCGCTTCGAGTTCTGAGCCCCCGTGCCCACGACCACCGGCACGCCGGCTTCGGCGAGTCGCCGCACTCCTTCCTGACGCTGCTCATCGGTCAGCAGCGGCCAGTCGCCCATCGACCCGCAATAGACGACTCCACTCATGCCGGCCGCCACCAGGGCCTGACCCTTCTTCACCAGCGCGGAGAAGTCCGGCGTGCGATCGGGCCGACACGGCGTCATCAGCGCCGGGATGCACCCTTGGAAGATGTCTGAGTTCATTAATCTCTCTCTTTCTGTAACGATGTCCACAACTTGATGACCGCCATCAGCTCGGTATGGTCTTCCATGATCTGAGCGCTACCGCCGTGCGCGACGCCTCGTGACAAGTTCCGTCGCGAGTGCCGAGGCGAGGACCAGCGCGCCGGTGGCGACATCCTGCCAATACGTTGAAACGCCGGTCATGGAGAAGGCGTTATAGAGCAGAGCCAGGAAGGAGAGACCGAGCAGCGTCCCGCCGATCGATCCCGAACCTCCCTGCAGACTCGCTCCGCCGATCACCACTGCCGTAATCACGCGCAGCTCGGCGTTCTGGCCGAAGCCGGCGCTGGCGCTGCCGAGAGTGGCGGCCGCGATGACCCCGGCGATGCCCGCACAGAGTGCGCTCGTCATGTAGACGACAGCGAGGACGAACGAAACCCGCACCCCCGAGGTCCGGGCGGCGCGCGGATTTCCGCCGATCAGGTAAGTCTGCTGCCAGAAGCGATGTTTCCGCAGAAGCACGGCGAAGGTCACGGCCATCGCGGCAAACAGCACGAGGGGGAAAGGCATGCCCAGAAGGCGCCCCTGACCGATCCACGCGACATCGGGGGGGATTCCGGTGATCGGGCCGCCGCCGGTGAGCACCAGATTCAGCCCCTTGAGGGAAAGCATGGTCGCAAGGGTCACGATGAAAGGGTGGACCCGAAGTCCGTTGGAGGCGCTCGCGTTCAGGAGGCCGATGAGGGCAGCGACCGTGAGGGCGGCGAGAATGGCGAGCGGCGCCGGCGCCCCGGCCCGCAGCAACAAGGCGGTGAGGATCGCCGAGAACGGCAGCACCCCGGCCACGGAGAGATCGATGCCACCGGTGACGATCACCAGGGTCATGCCGAGCGCCATGAACCCTTCGAACACGAACCCCATAGCGATCACCTCCGCGTTCGCGATCGTCGCGAAGCCCGGATAGGTGACAGACATGAAGCTGCCGAGCGCCACGATGCAAACGAGCAGCGCGACCTGCTGCGGGGGCAGGGCGCTCAACTTCGACCGCGGCCTAGAGGGCGGCATATCGCATCACCGTCTCTTCGTTCGCCTCGGCCGCTTCGAGAACCCGCACGAGCCGGCCCGCGCGAAACACGGCGACCCGGTGGCTGAGGGCGAGGACTTCGCGCAGGTCTGAAGAAACGAGGAGGACCGAGACGCCCGAACGCGCCAGGTCCTGGATCTCGGCATGGATTCGGCCCTTCGCGCCGACATCGACGCCGCGGGTGGGCTCGTCGACAATGAACACCCGGGGGGCGGCCATGAGCCAGCGCGCGAGCAGCACCTTCTGCTGGTTGCCGCCGCTCAGGTTCGCCACTTCGACGGAAGTATCGAGGGGGCGCACATCGAGCCGGCGCAGGAACGCCATCGCCGCCTCTTTGAGCCGCTCCGGGCGCAGGAACCCCAGCCTGGAGGCGACCGCAGGCTGCGATGCCGCCACCACGTTGTCGCCCAGCGAGAGACCAGGAAACAGACCGAGGGCGCGCCGATCCTCGGTGAGGTACGAAACGCCACGGGCGATCGCTTCGCGCGGCGAACGGGGCCGGAACGGCGCGCCGTCGAGCGTCATCGAGCCGTTGACGAGGACGTCGGCGCCGAAGATCGCTCGCGCCACCTCGGTGCGTCCGGCGCCGATGAGGCCGGCGAAGCCCAGCACCTCGCCGCGCCGCAGCGAGAAACTCACATCGGCAAAGGCGGGGGGACGGCCGAGATTCGACGCCACCAGAACGTCAGGTCCGGGCGCCCCTGCGGAACGCGCGGCGAGAGGCTCGGGCTCTCGCCCGACCATCAGGCGCACGAGATCATCCTCGGTCGCTTGAGCGGCATCAAGGGTCGCGACGAGCCGCCCATCGCGCAGCACCGAGATCGTGTCGGCGATCGACAGGACCTCCGCGAGCCGGTGTGAAACGTACAGCACGGCGGCGCCCTTCGCGCGGAGATCGCGCAACACGTCGAGGAGGCGACTGGCATCATGGTCCGTGAGTGCCGCCGTCGGCTCGTCGAGGATCAGCAGGCGGGCGTTTCGCTCGAGTGCGCGGGCAATCTCAACCACCTGCTGCTCGCCGATGCCGAGGCCGCTGAGCGGCTGAGAGGGATCGAGCACGCTGCCAATCCGCGCGAGGGCTTCCCCGGCGCGGGCTTCGAGTTCAGCGCGTTTCACGAAGCCGTAGTGCGAAGGCTCACGACGCACCATGATGTTCTCGGCGATGGTGCGGTTCGGAAAAAGACTCAACTCCTGGTGCACCGAGCTGATGCCTCGATCGATTGCGTCGAGCGGGCCCTGGAGGCGCGCGACTTCGCCATCGATCAGGAGGCGACCGCCATCAGGCTGGTGCAGACCGCTCAGAATGTTCATCAGAGTGGACTTGCCCGCGCCGTTCTCACCCACGACCGCGTGGATCGATCCAGGCGCAACCTGCAGCGACACGTCCTGGAGGACGGTGTTTCTTCCGAAGCGCTTGCTGACGCCGTCGAGGGCGACGAGGGCGGTCACGCGCGCTCCCCCGCGTGACGCCGGCGCAAGGCATCGATCGTGATCGCAAGGAGCAGGACCAGCCCGGTCGCGACGTTCTGCCAGTGGATCGAGAGGTTGAGCAGAACGAAGCCGTTCTGGATGAGGGCCAGCAGCAAGACGCCGAGCGCCGAGCCGAGAATGCTGCCGGCGCCGCCGCTGAACGATGCCCCGCCCAGCACCGCGGCCGCGATCGCCCGCAGTTCGGCAAGCTCTCCGAAGCGCGCGTAGCCCATGCCGAGCCTCGAGCTCATGAAGAGGGCCGCCACCCCCGCGAGCAACGCGCTGATGACATAGACCGAAGCGGTGACCGCGTCGGCGCGCAGGCCGGAAAGCCGGGCCGCTTCCTTGTTCTGGCCCACGTAGAAGGCATCGTGGAGCGGTCGATAGCGCAGCAGCAGCGCGTGTCCGGCGATGAGCAACGCGGCCACGATCCAGATCGCGACCGGCAGCAGGAGAAAGCGCTCGCGTCCGAGGGCGAGGAAGGCGGGGGGCAGGCCCGCCACCATGTAGCCCGAGGTGAGCACCACGGCGGCCCCACGGGCAAGCGACATCGTGCCAAGAGTGACGATGAACGGGGCCAGCCGGAAGCGCGTGACGAGGAGGCCATTCAGCGCTCCGACGGCCGCGGCAACGGCCAGCCCGGCCAGAATGGCGAGCGGAATGGGCGCTCCCGCGCGCAGGGACAGCGTGGTCACGACACTCGACAGCGCCAGAACGGCGCCGAGAGAGAGGTCAATCCCGCCCACGACCAGCACCAGAGTCGCGGCCATGGCGAGGGGCAGGTCGTAGACCATTCCGGTCGCGATGGAGATCAGGTTTTCGGAGTTCAGAAAACCGGGCCGGGCGACCGAGAGAGCCGCGGCAAGGCCAAGAATGGTGGCCAGCAGGACGGCCTCGCGGCCGACACCCGCCCGTTTCCCCTGAACCGCAACCGTCGTCTCCCGTGAATGCAAAGTGATCGAAGCCCCTTGGCTACAGCCCTTTTTTCCTATAAGTTACGGTGCCGATCCACAGTATACAAGTCTGGACACAACTCTCAAGATGGGAAGAGCCTCTATGACCGCAGCACGAAAGCGACCGAAGTCTCAGGAAAGTCTGGGACATGACGCCCACCAGCAAATCCGCGACCTGATTGTCGCGATGAAGCTCTCACCCGGAGCGCCCCTCAGCGAGTCCGAGTTGACGCTGCGGCTCGGGGCGAGCCGGACGCCAATCCGCCAGGCCCTGCAGCAGCTTGAACAGGAGGGGTTCGTGATCGCTCACCGCCACGGTGCGATCACGCGTCTCAGTGTCGCGCCGATGACGGTCGAGGACATGAGGGAGCTCCACGCGATATTCGGCGCGCTCGAGGGGCTGGCGGCGCGCTCGGCCACCCAACTCCCCGATGCGGCTCGGCTCGCGCTCGCCGCGCGGCTCGAGGGGCTGAACAACGATCTCCACGCCGCGTGGAAGTCGAGACCGAACAGCCTGCGCGAGGCGCAGGATCTCCATGTGGCCTTCCATCGCGCGATCGACGAGGCGGTGACCGGCCGCCGTCTCTCCGCCGAACTGCGGGCCTTCCAGCCCCAGGTCGAGCGGTACGAACGCGTTTACACCTCGGCCTTACTGACGGACTTCAGCGATGCCCTCAAGGAGCACAAAGACATGATCGAAGCCATTCGTAAGGGAGACGCGGACGCGGCTGAACGCGCCACGGTCGAAAACTGGCGGCGCGGCAGCGACCGATACGAGCGGGTGGTGCAGGACCTCGGCGAGCGAGGTGCGTGGTGAGCGCCCGGGCCGTCGTCAGCCTTGCGCTGATCCTCGCCGCGTCCAGCGTCGCGCACGCTCAGCCGCAACCACAAGCGCCCGTCGCATGGTGGTCGTTCGACGACGACCCGGGCGAGGGCGTCGCGCGCGACCGCGCGGCCTCGATCAGCGATTCGATCGAAGGAAAGACCACGCGGGTGGGAGGGGTTGTCGGACGGGCTCTCCGGCTCGACGGCTTCACCTCGCTGATCCGCCGAAACGACGGCGCGGCGCCAAAGATCACGGGGGCGTTCACCTTGGAATCGTGGGTGGCGCTCGCCGCCTACCCATGGAACTGGGCCCCGATAATCGACCATGAGCGCGACGAACACGCGGGCTACTACTTCGGGATCGGCCCCCTCGGGGAGGTCGGCCTCGATCTCTCCCTCGGCGGCCACTGGCTGTCGTGCCGCAGCGAACCGAAGCTGAAGCTGCGTCGTTTCGCGCACGTGGCCGCGGTGTTCGACCCCGACGCAGGCATCACCGTCTTCGTCGACGGAAGCGTGGCCCGACGATGCGAGCGACGCGAACTCCAGCCCTCCGCGGATCTCGGCTCGGCGGGCGGGGCAAGCGCGGGCGCGATGCTGGCAGCGGGCGTCGATCTCCTGATCGGAATGAATCACGAGAAGCGCGTGCCCTCTCACCCCGTGCGGCCGCAAGCGACGCTCGCCGCCTGGTTCACCATTGACGGCATCCTCGACGAAGTGAAGATCCATGGGCGAGCGCGCGGCGCCGAGGAGTTGCGGGCGGAGTTCTCCGCCGCGAAGCCGCCGACCGAACCAGAGATTCCGCCCCGCGTGATGCCTTCGGGCCCCAAGGGGCCGGGCCGCTTCGGTGCCTATTACACCCACCTCAACTATTACAAGGAGTGGGACGCGCTCTTCCGGGTCAGCGAACACCCGGACATCGTGGTCCAGTTCGACGGCTCGCCGCTTCGAGTGGTGTTCTGGCGGGGCACGCGCTACTCCCCGGCCTGGGTCATGGAGAACGGGACGTGGATGGCCGATCAAAGCGCCGAGCACTTCACGAACCACGAAGGTTGCTTCGAGCACATGCTCGACCCGCAGAACCGCTACTCGCACGTCCGCATCATCGAGAATCACGAGGCGCGGGTCGTGGTGCACTGGCGCTACGCGCCGGTGAGCGTGCGGCAGGAATTCTCACAGCCTGACGAACGCACCGGCTGGTCGGACTGGATCGACGAGTACTTCACCTTCTTCCCCGACGGCCTCGCCGTGCGTGAAGTGGTGATGTTCACGAGCGGTAAGCCGCTTGGCCCGTCGGAGTTCATCGTCCTCGCCCAGCCGGGACAACGGCCGGAAGACATCATCAACCTCGACGCACTGACTCTCGTGAACCTGAAGGGCGAATCGCACCTCTATTCGTGGCGAAACGAGATGCCGGACTTCTCGAAAGACGAGAAGCCCGCAGCACCGGTGGCCCAGATCGTGAACCTGAAGTCCGAGCACAAGCCTTTCGAGATCTTCGAGCCGGGCGCGCGCATGCGGGTGTTCAAGATCGAATCGCGGCGCGACATCTCCGCCTTCCCGTGGTGGAACCATTGGCCGGAAGCGCAGATCCCTTCGGATGGCCGCTACGCCATCATGCCGGACCGACCGTCGCATTTCTCGCTCTCGTGGGGCGGCCCGCCCATTCATCGGCGACCGGACGGGGCCTACTACGCGACCTGGCTTTACGGGGCGAGGACGAAGCCCGTGCCCGGCGACATCGCGCGGCTCGGACGATCGTGGGTGAACGCCCCCGCGCTCAAGATGACCGGGTCCGGCTGGAGCGGCGGAGCCTATGACCGCACGGATCGTGGCTATGTGCTGCGACGCGACGGCGCGGCCTCGAACCTGGCCTTCAGGTTCGAAGCGAGCGAGGAGACGCCGCTTGAGAACGTGTCACTGCGAATCGAGGGATGGGGTGAGACGGAACCCGTGGTCACACTCGATGGCCGCTCCTTCGGCCGAGCCGAAGGCCTGCGTTTCGGTCACGTGCGCGGCCTCGAGCGAACCGATCTGGTGCTCTGGCTGCCGGTCGTGGGTACGCGCCCGGTCTCTGTGAACGTTGCGGCCAAACCTCAAGCGGTGAAGCGATGAAACTGCGATTGAAAGTCGCCTCCGTCGCGGCTGTCCTCGGACTTGGATTCGCGACGGCGTGCAATCAGGCGCAAGCACCCGCGGCGGGAGCGCGGCCGGCGGAGACCTACGCCACCGTCGTGTTCTTGAGCGGCAGCGAGTTCTTCAACTGGGCCCACGCGGGAATGCGTGACGCCGCGGCCGCGATCGGTGCGCACGTCACCGTCGAGCTCAAAGGCCCGGCGGAGTGGGATGCGGCACTCGAGGCGCGCACCATCGACCAATTGGTGGCGCGGAAAGTGGCCGGCATCGCGGTCACCGCCGCCGAGGCCGAAGCGCTCACTCCGTCCATCGACAAGGCCATCGCCGCGGGCATCCCGGTGATCACCTTCGACTCCGACGCTCCGAAGAGCAAGCGGCTCGCGTTCGTCGGCACGAACAACTACAACGCCGGCTTCACCGCCGGTCAGGCAATGGCCGAGTGGCTGGGCGGCAAGGGCGAGGTGGGCATCTCCACATTCCCGGGCCCGGACCATCTACGGCGACGCGTGGAGGGCTTCACAGAAGGCCTTCGCCAGTTCGGTCCCGGGATCCGCATCGTGGCCACCGTCAACGACGAGGGCGATGTGGCGCGCGCCGAGACGCAGATCACGGCGATGCTGCAGGCGAACCCGGGGATCACGGGCATCTTCTGCGCCCACGGCAACCCAGGCCCCGGAGCGGCCGCGGCCGTGCGCAACCTCGGACGCAAGGGCAAGGTCCAGATCATGGCTTTCGACTTCGCGACGCCGGTGATCGAGCTCATTGAAAGCGGCGAGATCCGCGGCACCGTGGGCCAGAACCCGTACCTCATGGGCTACATGGCGATGCAGCTCGTCCACGCTGCCCGCCATCCGACCGGAGCCCTCGGGCCTTCACCCTTCGGGCCGGTGCCCGCCAACATCGACACCGGCGTCTCGATTCTCGACAAGGAGACGGTGAAGCAGTACAAGCGTGTACCCGTGATGTGATGGCGCGCGGCGCGTTCGTACTCGTCGCGGTCGTCGCGTTCTGCGCAGCCGCGCACGGCGGAACGTCCTCGTCGGCTCAAGAAGGAACCCGACCCGACCTGAAGCTTCTGTACCATCGGCCGGCCGCAGCCTGGATCGAGGCCGTGCCGGTGGGCAACGGCCGGCTCGGCGCGATGGTTTTTGGCGGCACGCACACCGAGAAGCTGACGCTGAACGAAGCCACGGTCTGGACCGGCGGCCCCTACGATCCGAACCAGCCCGCGGGTCACCAGGCGCTCTCGGAGATACGGAAGCTGGTGTTCGCGGGCCAGCTCGCGCAGGCGGAGGCGCTCTTCGAACGCAGCATGATGGCGAAAGTCTGGGAGCAGGCGAAATTCCAGCCGCTCGGCGACCTCCTGCTGACCTTGCCCGATCACGCGTTCCCTTCCGAATACCGCCGCGGACTGGATCTCGACACGGCGATCGCGACCACGCGATACCGCATCGGCGGCGCCCTGGTCCGGCGAGAGGTTTTCGCCTCCGCCACGGACGATGTGATCGTCGTCCACATCAGTGCGGATCGGCCCGGCGCCATAACCCTCACCGCGACACTCGGCGGGCGCGTCAACCCAAAGGGCGCGGGCGACGCCGCCTTTGAAATCGCGAGTGAGGCGCCGGCCACCGTGGTGTTGCGCGGCCGGACCGACCGATTCGCGGATGCGAACGAACGCCTGCGCTACGAGGCTCAGCTCAGCGCGCGCGTTGATGGCGGTTCCGTCCGGCTCGACTTCGAGCGCGAGCACCCCGAACTGCGGGTCGAAGCAGCGACGAACGTGACCCTCGTGATGGCGGCGGCGACGAACTTCAAGACGTACCGCGACGTGACCGGCGATCCGCGCGCATCCGCGAAGCGCGCGCTCGACGCGGCGCTGGCGAAACCTTATGAGCGTTTGCGAGCCGACCATGTCGCGGCCCACCAGCGGCTCTTCCGGCGGGTACGTCTCGACCTCGGGAAGCCGCTCTCCAGCGAGATTTCGACAGAGGACCGATTCGCCGAGTTCGCGGCCGGGCGTGATCCGGCTTTCGCGGCGCTCTACTTCCAGTTCGGCCGTTATCTGTTGATCAGCAGCTCGCGCGAAGGCGGCCAGCCCGTGAACCTGCAGGGCCTGTGGAACGCCGACACCAACCCCGCCTGGGGCAGCAAGATGACGTCGAACATCAATCTGCAGATGCACTACTGGCCGGCGGAGGTGACGAACCTTGCCGAGTGTCACCAGTCTCTTTTCGGCCTTTTGCGCGACATCAGCGAAACCGGCGGCCGCACCGCGCGCGCCAACTGGAACGCGCGCGGCTACGTGCTCGGGCACAACACCGACTTATGGCGGGCCACCGCGCCGATCCACGGCGCCTACTGGGGCGCCTGGAACGGCGGGGCCGCGTGGCTCGCGACCCACCTCTACGAGCATTACCTCTTTGGCGGCGACACGGATTTCCTGCGCGAGGCCTACCCGCTGATGAAAGGCGCCGCGGAGTTCTTCCTCGACACTCTCGTGGAAGACCCGAAGCGCGGTCATCTCGTCACGAATCCGTCGAGCTCGCCCGAAAACGGCATCGGCGGCGACCTCGCGTGGAAGCGGCTGCCGGATGGCACGCGCACGCGGCCCCTTGGAATCACCGCGGGCCCCACGATGGATCTTCAGCTTGTGCGCGCGCTTTTCGACCAGGTGGCCACAGCCGCTGAGATCCTGGACGTGGACGCACCGCTTCGCGACCGGCTGCGCGCTACGGCCGCGCGACTGCCGCCGCTCCAGGTTGGCCGGCTGGGGCAGCTCCAGGAGTGGCTCGACGATCTCGACCATCCCGAAGACCAGCACCGCCATGTCTCGCATCTGTGGGGCCTTTTCCCCGGGAACCAGATCACACCACGCGGAACACCCGCTCTGGCCGCGGCCGCGGCCCGGTCCCTCGACCTGCGCGGCGACGAGGGCAGCGGCTGGTCGATCGCCTGGAAGGCGGCCCTCCGTGCGCGGCTGTTGGACGGCGAACATGCCTATGCGCTGTTGCGGAGTCTCCTGCGATCCACCCGCATCACCGCGATCTCTTCGCGTGGGGGCGGCGCCTACCCGAACCTGCTGAACGCACATCCGCCGTTCCAGATCGATGGAAACCTGGGCGGCACCGCGGCGATCGCCGAAATGCTGCTGCAGAGCCACCTGGGCGAAATCCACCTTCTCCCCGCGTTGCCTTCGGCCTGGCCCACGGGTTCAGTCAGCGGGCTCCGAGCGCGCGGAGGTTTCGATCTCGACTTCGCGTGGCGCGATGGACGGCTGACCGAGGCGCGCATCGTGTCGCGCCTCGGCCGGCCCTGCCGGTTGCGCGTCCTGGGCACGCCCTCCGTCCACGACGGCAACGGGACAGTGACGTTGACCCGCGAGACAGATGGATCGTTCTCATTCCCGACCCAGGCCGGTCGCAGTTATCGCGTCGTCGCCCCAGTACAGCGCTGATCGGAGGTTCACGGTGAGTGAAACAAAGCTCGTCCTTCGAAGACTCTTGCTTCTCGCAGGGATCTTTGCTGCGATCCCGCAGCCAGGCGAAGCCCAGGACCGCGACCCCCTGACGAAGGTCGACGCGCGGCTCCGCGTGATCTACGAGCGGCGGGAATTCGCAGCCCGGTCGGTGCGCCCGCTGACATGGCTCCCCGACGGCTCCGGTGTCATCACACTGGAGGAACGCAGGGCGGGCAGCGGCGAGCGAGAGCTGATGCTCCACGACACGCGTGACGGACGCCGCAGCACGTTGCTGTCGCTCGAGAAGCTGGTCGTGCCCGGACGCGCACAGCCCCTCACAATCGAGGACGGCGCGGTTTTACCGGACGGCGCTCGGTTGCTGCTGCTCACGAGCGCGCCCGTGCCCTCCGGAAGCGGCCGCAGGCTCGTGGACTACTGGCATTTCGACCGTCGCTCCGGGACTCTCGAACCGCTCGTCGCAGGCGCCGACCGCATTCCCCTGCGCGCGAGCCTTTCTCCCGACGGCGCGCGTTTCCTGTACGCACGCGAGCACAATCTTTACGTGCGCGACTTCGCGGGCGGGCGCACAACGGCTCTCACCTCCGACGGGGTGGTCGACGCCTTGATGAACGGAGCCGGGGCCTGGAGCGCGGATGGACGGAGCATCGTCTATGTGCAATCCGACTCGCGCGCGGTTGCCCTGAGGCCGATGCTCGACACGAGCGACCCCACCTATCCCCAGGTTCAATACCGCCGCTTCGCGAAGGTCGGCGGCGTGATCCCGACGCTCCGCGTCGGCGTCGTCAGTGCGGATGGGGGCGAGACGCGGTGGCTCGCGGTCCCAGGCGCGCCCGAGGGCTACTACCTCGGCGGCGTCAGCTTCGCGGGGCCGGACGAGGTGCTGATCGAGCGCCTTTCGCGCGGCCGCGACGCGCGCTCCTTTCTGATCGCGAACCTGAAGACCGGGGGACTCTCCACGCTCTACGCCGAGACCGACCCCGCCTGGGTCGACGCGAGCTATGCCGCGAACGCCGGCCTCGAGTGGATCCACGGCGGCCGGGCTTTCGTGCTGCTGAGCGAAAAGGGTGGGTGGCGTCAGGCCTACGTTCATTCACGCGACGGCGCCCCGCCGAAACTTCTCACACCCGGCCCGAGCGACGTGATCGCGCGCGGGCGGACCGCCGAGACACAGGGCTACTTCTATTACCTCGCGTCGCCCGAGAACGCCACGCAGCGTTATCTCTACCGCGTCCGACTCGACGGAAAAACCGGGCCGGAACGCGTGAGTCCAGGCAACGAGCCGGGCACGCACTCATACGAGTTCTCTCCGGACGGTCGGTTCGCGGTTCACACCTACTCGACGTACGACACGCCACCGAGAATCCAGCTCGTCGAGCTTCCATCGCATCGCGCCATCAGCATCCTCGAAGCGAATGAACCCCTGCGGGAAAAGGCCCGAGCCTGGTTCGAACAACCGGTCGAGTTCCTGAAGCTAACCATCGCGGGGGGCGTCGAGATGGACGCGTGGCTCCTGAAGCCGCCGGGTTTCGACCCTTCGCGAAAGTACCCGCTCTTCATCTTCATCTACGGCGAGCCGCATTTGCAGACGGTCACCGACGACTGGTCGGGCGGCGGCCAGAACCTGTTCAGCCGCGCCATCGCGGAAGCCGGTTATCTCGTCGCATCGATCGACAATCGCGGCACGCCTGCTCCGAAAGGCGCCGCGTGGAGGCGAGCGGTGTTCGGCAGTCTCGGACCGCTCTCGACCGACGAGCAGGCCGAAGGCTTGCGCGAACTGGGCCGGCAGCGGCCGTACGTTGATCTCTCCCGTGTGGGCATCTGGGGCTGGAGCGGGGGCGGCTCGAACACGCTCAACGCGATCTTCAGGAAACCGAACGACTACCACGTCGCGATCGCGGTGGCGCCGAAACCGCGCCCGGAGCTCTACAACGCCTGGTTCCAGGAAATCTTCATGCGCACGCCCGCGACAAACCCCGACGGATACCGTACCGCCGCCGCGATCAACTACGCGGAGGGCCTGAAAGGCCGGCTCTTGATCATGCACGGCAGCGGCGAGACCAACACCCACATCCAGATTACCGAAGCGCTGGTCGATCGCCTGATCGAACTCGGCAAGCGCTTCGACTACATGACCTACCCCAACCGCGATCATGGTCTGTCCGAGGGACCAGGGTCCACGCTTCACGTTCGCAGCCTCATCGCGCGCTATTTGATTGAGAATCTCCCACCGGGCCCGCGCGCGGTCGGTTCGCCGTAGGTGGGCATCATGGTGGTCCACACGGTCCGTCGGCCCCGCCGGCAACGGCTGTCTTGGTGGTTAGCCGCCTTCGGGGTAGTCGCTGTGTCGGTCCTCGGCTTTTCATGGCTGCGCCGGGCCGCGCCAGCCACGCCCAGAGAGCCGCCGAGGCCTCCTGCAGAGTACGTAGAGAACGGCGTCTGTCTCACCTGCCACCAGGAGGAAGGACGTCAGTGGCAGAACTCGCACCACGCTCTCGCCATGGCCCCGCCGTCCGCGACCACGGTGCGTGGGGACTTTCAAAACCGGACGTTCGTCCATCGCGGCGTGACGTCGCGATTCTTCAAGCGCGGTGACGCATTTTTCGTGAACACCGAGGGCCCCGACGGCAAGCCGGCCGACTTCCAGATCGAGTACACATTCGGCCTCGAGCCGCTTCAACAGTATCTGATCCGGATGCCCGGGGGCCGCCTGCAGCCTCTCGGCATCGCGTGGGATGGACCGAAGAAGCGCTGGTTTCATCTGCTCCCCAACGAGAATCTGCCGCCAGGCGACATCCTGCACTGGACCGGCCGCTATCAGACCGCGAACACGATGTGCATCGTGTGTCACACCACCCAGTTCGACAAGCGCTACGACCCCGCGACTGACACCTTCGCGTCGCGCTGGGCGGAGCCCAACGTTTCATGCCAGGCTTGTCACGGACCGGGCAGCCGTCACGTCGGCTACGAGACGGCTCTGCGCGGCGCGGGAACACCGATTCCCGTGATCAAGAGCGAACCGCGGGGACTCACCGTGGACATCAGAGGAGCGGATGCCCGGAGGAGGACCGAACTGTGCGCGCCGTGCCACTCGAGGCGCAGCGAACTCACCGCATCCCCGATTCCGGGTGAACCGATCCTGGACAACTACCTCCCGAGCCTCCTCGTTCAGGGCGTGTATCACCCGGATGGCCAGCAGCTCGAGGAGGTCTACGTCGATGGTTCGTTCCGCCAGTCGCGCATGTTTGAGCGAGGCGTCACCTGCACGAACTGCCACAACGCGCACACCGGCAAACTCAAGCTGGAAGGCGACGCGGTGTGCATGCAGTGCCACAAGCCCGACCCGAATCCCAGCTTCCCGGCGGCGGCCGGAAACTTCGACTCGCCCGCGCACCACTTTCACAAAACGGGATCGAAAGGCGCTTCGTGCGTGGCCTGCCACATGCCCTCGACCACGTACATGCAGATTCAGCCCCGGCCCGATCACAGCATCAGGATCCCCCGGCCCGATGTATCCGTCAGGATCGGCGCCCCCGACGCGTGCACGAGCTGCCATGTCGGCAAGAACGCGCAGTGGTCGGCCGAGGCCGTGGTGAAGTGGTATGGCCCCGTGCGTAAGCAGGGGCCGCACTATGGTGAGGCATTCGCGGCAGCCCGGGCGGGCAAACCGTCGGGCGCCGAGGCCGTGGCCCACCTGCTCGGTCGATTCGACCTTCCCCCCATCGTCCGCGCCAGCGCCCTCGCCGAACTGCGGCACGAGCCGTACATCGGAGCGGAGGCCCGGGTCAAAGCGGCGCTTAGCCCGGACCCCGAACTGCGCGCGGCGGCGGCGGACAGCGTGGAGGGATTGAGCGCCTCGCAACGCGTCGAGGTTCTGACACCCCTGCTCGCCGATCCGGTTCGGGCCGTGCGCATCGCCGCAGCGCGCAATCTTTCGTCGCTTCCCGTCGATTCGCTGCCGGCACCGGCTCGTCCGGCCTTCGAGGCCGCGCTGTCCGAGTACATCGCGGCCCAGAGCGTCGCCCTGGACATGTCGTCCGCACAGTTCAATCTCGCTCTGGTCTACGGAAACACGGGCCGGCAAGAGCTGGCCGAAAGACACTATCTCGGCGCTCTGAAGATCGATCCAGACTTCATCGCTGCGCGAGCCAATCTCGCCCAGATGTACAACGATCTCGGGCGAAATGCCGATGCCGAAAGGCTTCTCGTCGAGGGTCTCAAGCGGAACCCGCGAATCGGCGACCTTCACTACTCTCTGGGGCTGCTGCTGGCGGAGGGCAAGCGCATGCAGGAGGCGACCGCCTCCCTGGCCGAGGCCGCGAAGCTTCTGCCGACCCAGGCGAAAGTGCATTACAACTACGGTCTCGCCCTGGACCAGATGGGTCGAAAGAATCTGGCCGAAGCTTCCCTGCTGCGGGCGCAACAGCTCGACCCCGAAGACCCGGCGATGCCGTATGCCCTTTCCGTGTTCTATGCGCAGTCCGGCCGCAGAGCCCAGGCCCTGGACTGGGCCGAGCGACTGCGAATCCTCCGTCCGGACGATCCGCAGGTCCATCGTCTGATCGCGAGCCTTCAGGCGATGCCGTAGCACAGAGGGTTGTGCGCCGGGGGTCGGCCTCCGCCAGGGTCGGAAGCCCGGCGGGCGGCGACCTATACTTTTCCGATGACTACGCCAGTCCGTCGGTTGAAGATGCTCGTCACGCTGTCCGCGTGCTTGGCGGCGCTTGCGCTCACCGCGCCGGGGGCTCTCGCGAGGGCGGCCGACCCGCAGGAGGCCCCGCCGAAGGCCGAGGCCTCGCCAGCGCCTTTGGCCAAGGCGGCGCCCGCGGCGAAGGTCTGGACCACCAGACACGAGATGAAGATCGGCGGCTCGGTGCTTGCGTACACCGCCACCGCCGGCACCATGCTCATCACGAACGACAAGGACGAGCCGATCGCCCTCTTCGGCTTCACCGCCTATGTCAAGAACGGCGCCGACCCCCGGACCCGTCCGATCATGTTCGCCTACAACGGCGGACCCGGCTCGGCCTCCGCCTGGCTGCACATGGGCATCCTCGGCCCGAAGCGCACGGTGCTCGAGGACCTGGTCCCCAATACGCGGGGGCCGTTCCGCACCGTCGAAAACGAGTTCACCATCCTCGACCGCGCCGACCTTGTGATGATCGACCCCGTGGGCACCGGCTTCTCCCGCCCCATCGGCAAGGGCGAGGGGAAGGACTTCTGGGGCGTCGACCAGGACATCAAGTCCGTGTCCGATTTCATCGTGCGTTACCTGAACCAGTACGGGCGGTGGGCCGCGCCGAAGTTCATTCTCGGCGAGAGCTACGGCGGCATGCGCACCGCCGGTGTCGCCTATGAACTGCTCGAGAAGCACAACGTGGCCCTGAACGGAATCGTCCTCGTCTCACCGTACCTCGACTTCGGCAGCGGAAACGCCGGGTGGAGTCTCAGGGACGGCGATGTCAATTACCTGTCCACCTACGCGGCCACCGCCTGGTTTCACCAGGTGCTGGCCAACCGGCCGGCCCAGTTGCAGCCCTTCCTGCGTGAGGTCGAAGCCTTCGCCGAGGAGGTTTACGCGCCTGTCCTCTTCAAGGGATCGAGGGCCACGGCCGCGGAGCGACAGAAAGTCCTCGCTGGCCTCGCCCGCTACACCGGGGTGAGTGCTGACTATTGGGACAAGGCGAACCTCAGGATGAGCGAGGGTCATTTTCTTCAGGAGCTGATGCGCAACAAGGGAGTGGTCACGGGCCGAGTCGACACCCGTTACACCAGCGGAACCCTGAACCCTCTGGCGGAGACCATGCCGTACGACCCCTACGGAAGCGCCATAGCGCCCGCGATCGTGGCCACGTTCAACGACTACTACCGGCAGGAACTCAAAGTGGAGTCCGACCGGAGCTACGTCTTGTCCGCCGGCCTATGGAAAGACTGGGACGACCGCCACACCCGGCCCGGCGGCTCGAGGTTGCCCTTCGCCAACACCATTGAGGACCTTGGCCACGCAATGACCCTGAATCCCAGGATGAAGGTGCTGATCCAGACCGGATACTTCGATCTCGCCTGCCCGTATCGCACCGCGGAGTACGCCGTCGAACATCTGGCGGTGACCGATGCCGTGCGGAGCAACGCCGCTATCGCTTACTACGATGCAGGTCACATGATGTATGTGCACCCGCCGTCTATGCAGAAGTTCAAGAACGACCTGGCGGCCTTCGTGGACGCGAACGCGCGCTGAGCACGGATTCCGCATGAGACAACCCGGGCGGCGGCAGCTCGAAGCCGACCGGATCCTCCTGATCGATGGGGCCATGGGCACCGAGCTGCAACGGCGCGGCGTGCCCATGGACAAGATCGCCTGGAGCGGAGCCGCCGTGCTCACCCATCCAGACGTCGTCCGTGAAATCCACGAGGACTACATCCGCGCCGGGGCCAGGGTGATCATCACCAACACCTTCGGATCGACCCGGCAGATGCTCGAACCCGCGGGCTATGGCAACCAGATCGAAGAGGTCCACCGCGGCGCAGTCAGGCTCGCGAGTCAGGCAAGAGAGAACGCCGGCGCTCCAGAGGTGGCCGTGGCGGGTTCGATCTCGACGGAACCGCCCGGCTTCGATCAAGGCGCGTTCCTCGGCCCCGAAAAGGAACTCGAGGCCTACCGGGAAGCGGCCGGCCTGCTGTTGGACGCGGGCGTCGACCTGATCGCTTTGGAGATGATCGTTGAGACGAGCCACGCGTCGCGTGCGATGCAGGCGGCACGGGAGACGGGACTCCCCGTGTGGCTCGGGGTCGCCTGCAGGAAGGCAGAGGACGGCCGCATCGTCAGCTTCGACCACCCCGATCTGGAGCTGATCACGGTGCTGGACGCCCTCATCCCGATGGGACCGTCCGTGGTCAACATCATGCACAGCGAGATCGAAGCCATTCCCCGGGCCATCGAACTGGTTCGACAGCGGTGGTCGGGACCGATCGGCGTGTACCCCGAGTCCGGATATTTCACCAAGCCGCACTGGAACTTCGTGGATGTGATTGCGCCCGCGGATCTGGCCACCACGGC
>CAYNHK010000053.1:0-24589 GCA_964396875.1 uncultured Acidobacteriota bacterium
TCCACGAGCTCATCCGCGAGATCAAGTCCTCCTACGACCCCGAGACCAAGACCACCGAGCTGATGGTGCTCGAGCCGGTGGTCGAGGCGGACGTCCTCCTCCTCGACGATCTCGGGGCCTGGAAGATGACGGACTGGATGAACGACACGCTCTTCTACATCCTCAATCAGCGCTACGTTCACCAGCGGCCGTCGATCATCACCACGAACTTCGACGACAAGGACGCGTCGGAGATCAGACGTCTGGATCAGGTGGGCGGCGATGCGACGGATCGGGAGTACCTGGTCGAGCGCATCGGCAACCGGCTCCGCTCGCGCCTGATGGAGATGTGCGTGCTCGTGCGCATGAAGGGCACGGATCATCGCGTGCACCGCCAGCACTACAACCAGAGCGGAGCCCTGGACAGCGGGCGTTGACCGCGGCCGCCGCTGAGCGATCGCTCGGCGTCTACCTCCACATTCCCTTCTGCGTCCAGAAGTGCGCCTACTGCCACTTCGCCATCGACCCTGGACGACCCGCCGATTCGCGCCGCGATCGCTACCTGAGCGCACTGAATGCTGAGATTCGCGCGTCTGCAGCCGGCGGCATTGCGGACACCCTCTACTTTGGCGGCGGCACGCCCTCTCTCGTTCCCCCCGCGCAGATCGGCGAACTGATCGCTACGCTCAGGAGCCGGTACACGCTCGCCGCCGACACCGAGGTCACGCTCGAAGCGAACCCACGCGACCTGGACCAGCGCGGCTATTCCAACCTGCGCGCCGCCGGCGTGACGCGTCTCAGCCTCGGTGTTCAGTCCTTCGACGACGCCGTCCTGCGCGAGATGTTTCGCGATCACTCGGGCGACGACTCGACCGCAGCGCTTCGCGCGGCTCGAGCTGCCGGCTTCACCAACATCTCGATGGATCTCATCCTCGGCTGGCCCGGTGAAACGCGGGGGCGCTTCCATGCGAGCTTGCGAAGGCTCCTCGACCTCGGCCCGGATCACGTCAGCCTGTACGTGCTCGAAACCGACGGCAAGACCGTGGTGGCGCACCGAGCGAGCCAGGGCACGTTGAACCTGCCCGATGACGATCTCATCGCTGATCTCTTCAACGAAGCCGAGGACGCGATGTCCGCGGCGGGCATTCACGCTTATGAGATCTCTAACTTCGCCAGGGCAGGTTTCGAATCGCGCCACAACCTCAAATACTGGGACGACGGACCGTTCCACGCCTTCGGTATGTCGGCTCATGGGTTCGACGGCGGAGTCCGCTATTGGAACGAACCGACGTTCGGCAGCTACTGCGCGGCTGTCGAAGCACGAGGATCGGCGCGGGCGGGGGAGCGCGTGTTGTCTCGCACGGAGCGCCTCGAAGAAGCGGTGATGACCGGGCTGCGTGTTCGTCGCGGAATCGATCGCGCGATGTTCCGCGCGCGACATGATGTCGATGTGATGGATCGGTTCGGAGACGCCCTGCGCCCTAGCATCGCCGCGGGACTTCTCGACGTCGATGACTCAAACATCCGCCTCACCCGCCGAGGCGTCTTGATGTCGAGCGAGGTCCTGAGCGCGATCCTCTAGCCCGGCTCAGCGGCCGACCGGGCGGATTTCGAAGCCTTCCTGGTCCTTCGCCTCGCGAACCATGCGGCGCACGTCGGCGAGTAGCTTCGGCGCGTCGTAGACGATGCCGTCCTTGATCGTGTAACGCACGCCGCCCACGCGGACGAGGCGGTTGTCGGCGTCGAGCTTGACCGCGCCCGTCCCGTACAGCACTTTCAGATTCGCGACCGGGTTCTCCTTCACCACCACCATGTCGGCCAGTTTGCCGGGCTCCAGGCTCCCCGCGCGATCGGCGACGCCCAACGCCTGGGCGCCCGCGAGGGTCGCGGAACGAATCACTTCGAGCGGATGGAATCCCGCTTCGCGGAGCAACTCCATTTCGCGAACGAACGAGAATCCGTAGAGGTTGAACGTGTAGCCCGAGTCGGTTCCGATACCGACGCGGCCGCCGCGATTCTTGTACTCATTCACGAACGTCATCCAGAGACGGTAGTTGTTGCGCCAGTCCACCTCCTCTTCGGTGGTCCAGTAGTGGAAGTACGACCCGTGATTCGTGCGGCTCGGCAGGTAGAAGCGCCACACCGAGGGCAGGGTGTACTCCTCGTGCCACTCCGCGCGGCTCATGCGCATGAAGTCGCGTGTCGTTTCGTAGGCATGAAAGGTGGGCGAGAGAGTGAAGTCGAGCTTCAAGAGTTCGTCCATCACCTCGTTCCAGCGCGGGCTGAACGGCGGGGCGGCCTGACGCCAGAGTCGGCCGGCCTCGGAAAAGCGGTCCTGTTCGTCGTTGTAGTTGTAGTCCCGCGGATAGTCCTGAATGGTGCGGTCTGTAAAGAGGGCTTCGGGCAGGCCGTACCAGTGCTGCATCGACGTGAGGCCCATGCGAGCAGTGTCCAGCACGTTGAGCCGGGCCACGGCCAGTTGGGCGTGGTGGCATGTGGTGCGCAGACCGAGCTTCTTCGATTCGTCGATGGCGGCAGCCATCAGGTCGGGGCGCAGGCCGAAGAACTTGATGCCCAGGGCGCCCCGGCGCGCCACATCCTGGACGAAGGTGCGAACGCCCGCGGTGGTGGTGATGGGGTCCTTCACGTCCTGGCCGTAGAAGACGTAAGGCAAGAGTCTTGGCGCCGTGATCAGGTTCGCCTCGCTCTTCTTCTTGTGCTCGACCATGAACTCGAGCCCGTTGCCGCTCCCGGGGTCAGAGCTGGTAGTGATCCCGTGCGCCATCCAGAGCTTCAGCACATACTCGGCCGGCGTGCCCTGCTCGCGACCGCCCAGATGGCCGTGGAGGTCCACGAAACCGGGCAGCACGTAGTGGCCGGAGAGATCGATCACATGGTCATTTGGTCCGGCGGCAGGTCGATTCGCCGGATCGATCGGAGCGCCGGGGTTGCCGACGCTCTTTATTTCGCGGATGAGGTTTCCCTCGACCACGATGTCGACGGGTCCCACCGGGGGCGCCCCGGTTCCGTCGATCAGAGTCGGTCCCCTCAGGATCAGCCGCTTCCAGGGACCCTCGCCTTCGGCGCGGGGGGGCGCGGGCGGAATGCTTCTTGGATCTTCGGCGGCTGCCGCGGAAGGCCTGAGTATCGCGATCGCGAGGGCCAACGTCACAGCGCCCACGCGCACCTGTCTGTTCAGAAACTGCATGCTGACTCTCCTGGTTGGTCGAGATGTTACGGTTGGGGATTGAGACGGATGCGAACCGAGGTCTCGCTGCGGGTCTCGATCCACACCACAAGGTCGGTCCCCGCGAGTGTGTGCCGGTGGCCGTAGCGGAATCGCGGGCCGCGCGGCACCTCTCGCCCATTGAGCGCGAGACGGGCTGAGGCCTCGCCCCAGCCCTCGACCACGAGCGCGAGGTTATGCACCGGCGACGTGGGGGAAGCGGCGACCACGAGTTCGAGCGGTCGATCCACGGCCGCCTCCGTTTTCAAGAGATAGGCGCGCTCCGAGCGGTTGTATCCGAGGGTACGCACGCGGCCCGCGGCGACCTGCAGTTCCGGCGCTTGCGACCACGAACGCGCGAGCCCCAGGAGATCGCTCCAGGGACCATCGTTCATTCCATACAGCGAGGCGCGGAAGTCGCGCCCGTCCGGCCCCTGGTTGAGCGGCGGGGTTGAGATCGGGAAGCCCAGAAAGTGGGCGGCGCGGTCGGTGGCGAGGCTGGTGCGGCCGTCCGACGGCGTCTGGCCGACCGGCCAGTGGTTTCCAGAACCGGGACGCGAGAGATTGAGGAGGTTCATGTCGCGGAGGTAGGCCATCTTGTTCCCGGGCTCGAAGACGATGAAGGGTTTGTGCGTCGACTTCAGGTTGTGGCGCTGGATGACAAGGTCCGCCGGAACCTTCTTCGAATCGGGCTTCGGGTCCGTGACGTAAGAGAAGGTCTGGGTTTCGCCGGCGAGGTTTCCAACTGTGACGTAGTCCGGGTGGATCACGTCGCCTTGTACCTGGCCGGGCTGGGTGAGCGGGATCGACTCCTGGAACTGGACCGGATTACCGAGTGTGTTTCGATTCCAGCCCACTTTGCGTACAGCCGCGGCATCCGGGTACACGAAGTAGTACTCGTCCACCCACGCGCCGTTGCCGAGCCGCTCCTCGGTATTCCACAGCTCGTTCTTCACGTTCACGAGCGCGTAGCGCCAGTGCACCACCGCGCGCGCGTCGGTCTGCTCGATCACGCGGACGTGGGAGTAGCGATTCTGCTTGTCGTTCATGTGTTCGTAGGTGAAGTCCGCGTCGTAGCCCTCAACACTCTGGTCGGCCATCCACTGACCGTTTTCGCTGACCCACGCGGGCGAATACTGCGTGCCGCGCCAGAACACGAGACGGACGGGCGAACTGTCGAATCGAACCAGAACATCGGGGTGCGCATCAACGCGCCAGAGAGCGTCCCACTCGGGGTGGTACGCGAGCTTCGTCAGGTAAGCGCCGAAGCGGCCGGGGCCAGGTGGACCCGAAGGCAGCGCACGCGGTGGAAGTGGAGGAGGGCCGGGTTTTGCCGCGGCTGCGGACGCCATGACGTCGGCATCCGAAAGGGGGGCGGCATGGATCCTCACCTCATCCAGCGCGCCATCGATCGAGTACCAGCTCGGACGCGTTCCCTCGAAGCGATGCCAGGGCGTCGGCCGGATCGGCGCGCGCACGGCGCCCACGATCAAGTCGAGTCCACGCGCCGGGGTGATGTGACCGCGTTGCGCGCCGCTGCGACCGCCGGGACCCGCGGCCGGGAGCGCGGTCCTCGCGACATCCTGTCCGTTGATGAAGAGGGTGAGACCCGACGCCACGTCGTACCGTGCGGCGACGTGAGTCCAGCGGCGCAAAGGGATGGCTCCATCCGACGAACGGGCTTCGAGCCAACGGCCGTCGACCGCGACTTTCATTGAGAGCTCGCCGCGCGGGCCGAGGCCGAAGACGTAGCCGCGCATCTGTTCGTCGCCGTGGTCCACGACCGGCACGACGTTCCATGGGTAGGCGCCGAGCGCGAGCCAGGCCTCGATGGTGACCGCGCCCGAAATGACCGGTGCCGCCGCCGCCGCTCGTTTGAGGACCGTGGTGTAACCATCGAAAACGATCGACTGATCCACCACCCCCGAGGCGATTCGGTGCAAACCTTCGATGCGGTCCCGATGACCGCTGGCCCGGTCGGGACTTGTTGCGCCATCGACGCTGTCGAGCGGCCACCACGCGGCCGGACCGGGGAGGGGCGACGGGCGGTCCTGCGCTGCGGCCTGACGCGCGCCGCTCGCGACTGCCGCTGTGGCGACGACCAGGGCCAGACGGGCCAGAAAGACTCCGGACATGTTGAGTTCTCCGTTTTCAGAAGCTTGTGCGGGACCGGCCGCGAGCTTGACGATTGTATACGAGACTGTGTACAGTTTTGCCGCTCCCCTCTTTCGGGGCGGGTATCGCGCGAACGCGCAAGAGGTGACACATATGCGGCAACGGGTCCTGGCGGCGGTTTCCTTCTTCTCTCTCCTGGCCTTGCCTCCAGCGAGCGAGGCGGCCTCGGCCGTCGGGTTCGGGACGCCGGAGCGCGGTTTCGTGAGCACGCGTCCGGGCTCGACCTGGGAATACGGTCTGCTGAGCGGCAACGGCAGCGTGGGCGCCGTGGTGATGAGCCAGCCTCTCGACGAAACCGTGATCTTCAGCCACGAACGCATGTTTCTTCCCGAACGTCCGCCGCATCTCCCGCCGCTCACTGGCCCGCGTCTCTTCGAGATCCGCGGCCTGATCGACCGCGGCCTCTACCAGCAGGCGAGTCAGCTCGCGTTCGACCTCTCCGGTCAGGACGGCTTCAGATACCCTGATCCGTTCGTACCGGCCTTCGAACTCGGCATCAAGATGGACGGCGATCCCAACATCGAGGGATACCGGCGCGGCGTGAACTTCGAGACCGGCGAAGCAAGCGTCGAGTGGAAGGACGCACGCGGCGGTTACGTGCGCACGCTATTCGTCTCTCGCGCCGACTCCGTCGCGGTGATGCGGATTCGCGGTGAGCGCCCGGGATCCGTGAACGCGCGGCTGGAGTTACGCGCGCGTGAACCCGGTCACGAGCGCTTCCGCAAACACATGCGCGATTCGAAGGCCCTGGCAAAAGACGAACACCTCACCTACCGCCACCGGTTCCAGAACGCGTACCCCGGCAGCATTCACTCGATCGAAGGAGTCGCGCGCGTGACCACGCGCGGCGGATCGACGCGCGTGGATGGCACCGGCCTCGTGGTGACGGGCGCCGACGAGGTGTTGCTGCTCATTGACGTTCTCCCGGTCTATGAAGAGGACAAGACCCACCACGAGCGTACCCAGACCCGGCTCGCGGCCCTCGCCCCTTCCTACGAGACGCTGCTCGAGCGCCACACGAAGATCCACGGCGATCTCTTCCGCCGCGTCCGGCTCGATCTCGGCGGCGGGGCCGACCGCTCTCTTTCGAGCGAGGATCTGATCGCGAAGAGCACGGATGAGGCGATCCTGCCCGCGTTGATCGAGAAGACTTTCGATGCCAGCCGCTACAACATCATCTCGAGCATCGGCGAACTTCCGCCGAACCTGCAGGGCGTGTGGGCGGGCACCTACGATCCGCCCTGGGCGAGCGACTACACCCAGAATGGCAACGTGCAGTCGGCGATAGCGAGCCTGCTGATGGCGCGCATGCCGGAGCTCATGCTTTCCTTCACGTCCTACATCGAATACCTGGTCCCGTGGATGGAATTGAACGCGCAGCGGATATTCGGCGCGCGCGGCGTCGTTCTGCCGTCGCGCACCAGCACCAACGGCTTCAACAACGCCCTGGCGCCGCGGTTCGCCGGCGGCTTCTGGGTCGCGGGCGCGCCGTGGGCCGCGCACTTCTTCTACGACTACTACCTCCACACCGGCGACCGCAAATTCCTGGTCGAGCACGCCATGCCCTTCATGGAAAAGACCGCGCTCTTCTTCGAGGACTATCTCTATGAAGGAAAAGACGGCCGGCTGGTGTTCTCACCGACCCAATCGCCCGAAAACGCTCCCGAGAACACCAAGTCACAGGCCACCTTCAACGCCACGATGGACGTCTCGGCGGCGAAGGAGCTTCTCACCCGCCTGATAGCACTCTCCCGCGAACTTGGGCGAAACCAGGAGAAGGTGCCCCTTTGGGAAAAGATGCTGACGAAGATGCCGCCCTACATCATGGGTCCCGAGGGCGGCGTCAAAGAGTGGTTGACCCCGCTCCTCGAGGACAACCACGCCCACCGTCACTCTTCGCACCTCTATGCGCTCTATGACGGCCTGCCGGACGAGATCGCCAGGGACCCGAAGCTCATGGCGGCTTTCAAGCGGGTGATCGAGCTGAAGCTCGAAAAGCATTGGACGGACTGGCAGCGGAGCGGCGGCTATATGTCGTTCGGCCTCGTTCAGCTCGGTCAGGCCGCGACGAGCCTCGGTGAAGCGGATCTCGCGTACCGGTCGTTCGTGCCTCTCGTCACCCGCTACTGGCTGCCCAACATGGCCTCGACTCACAATTACCGAAGCCTCTTCAACATGGACGTGAGCGGCGGTCTGCCCGCGGTGCTCATCAGGATGCTCGTGACGAGTGAGCCCGGCAAGGTGTCGCTCCTCCAGGCGCAACCCAAGACCTGGCCGCAGGGAACTATCGAGGGCTTGTTGTGTCGCGGACAGGTGGAAGTGAAGAAACTTCAGTGGAAGCCGGGCTCAGTCGAGGTCACGCTCGCTTCTCCAAAGGCTCAGCGTCTGGTTCTCGAGGTTCCGCGTCCCATCAAGACCGCGAAGCTGCGTGATACCTCGGCGACCCTCGCTGCGGGCGACGCACCCAACCGCCGCACGCTGACCCTCAAGGCGGGTCAGCCCGCGACCCTCGTGGTGGAGTTCCAATGATGAGCGCGAAGCGTTCGTTCCCAACTCAAATGATGCGCACGCCGACGGCCGTGGCCCTGAGCCTCGCTGTGCTCGGGTACTCCGCTGTGCCGGCCCAGGCCCAGCCCGCGACCACGAGCGATCCTTCGCTCGTCACCCTCGAGCGGATCTTCAAGTCGAAGGACTTTCAACCCGAGCGCTTCGGCCCGGCCCGCTGGCTCGACGGCGGCGCCAGTTACACGACACTCGAAGCCACGGGGGGGCCCAGTACCAGCGGACCTCGTGAGCTGATCCGCTACGACACGGCCTCCGGCCGCCGCGAGGTGCTTGTGTCCCTCGCCCGTCTCACTCCTGCGGGGGCGAAGACGCCCCTCGAGATCGACGACTACTCCTGGTCGCAGGACGGGAAACAACTGCTCGTCTTCACGAATACGAAGCGTGTCTGGCGCATCAACAGCCGCGGCGACTACTGGTTGCTGGATCTTGCGAGCGGGAACCTCAAGAAGCTCGGCCGCGACGCGGCGCCATCGACCCTGATGTTCGCGAAGTTCACGCCCGATGGACGCCGCGTCGGCTACGTGCGCGAAAACGACATCTACGTGGAGGACATTGCCGATGGACGCATCGTGCGTCTCACCCGCGGCGGTAGCCCCACCCTGATCCACGGCACCTTCGACTGGGTCTACGAAGAGGAGCTGGGGCTCCGCGATGGGTTCAGGTTCAGCCCGGATGGCCGCCAGGTCGCGTTCTGGCAGTCCGACGCGTCTGCGGTGAAAGAATTCACGTTGATCGACAACACGTCAGGGCTCTACCCGACCCTCACCCGGATCCAGTATCCCAAGGCCGGCGAGACGAACTCGGCGGTTCGCGTCGGTGTCGTCTCAGCCGAGGGTGGCGAGATCCGTTTCCTGGACGTGCCAGGGGACCCGCGCGACCAATACCTCGCGCGCATGGAGTGGGCGGGCCCTGGTGAACTGATGCTGCAGCGGTTGAACCGACTCCAGAACACGCTCGACGTGATGCTCGGAGACGCCGCCACGGGTGCGGTGCGCACGGTTCACTCGGAGCGGGACGACACCTGGGTGGACGTGGAGGACGACTTCCACTGGCTCGACAGCGGCCGCCGTTTCCTGTGGCTCAGCGAACGGGACGGCTGGAAGCGCGCCTACTCCGTGGCGCGCGCTGGCGGCCCACCCACGCCGCTCACTCCCACGGGAGTGGACGTGATTCAGCTCCTGAGCGTCGACGATCGCGGTGGATACCTCTATTACATCGCGTCGCCGACCGAGCCCACGCGGCGCTATCTGTTCCGCGCGCGCGTCGATGGAAAGGGCGCTCCGGAGCGCCTGACCCCGGTTTCCGAGCCCGGGACGCACAGCTATCAGATGTCTCCCGACGGACGCTTCGCCATCCACACCGTTTCCCGTTTTGAGATCCCGCCCGTCACCGACCTCGTGAGCCTGCCCGATCACAAGCGACTGCGCGTGCTCGCGGCCAACGAGGCCCTGCGCGCGAAGGTGGAGGCCCTGCGCAAGACGCCCGTGGAGTTCTTCCGTGTCGAGATCGAAAAGGGAGTCGAGCTTGACGGCTGGCGGATGAAGCCGCCCGCGATGCAGGAAGGGAAGCGCTACCCGCTCCTGATTCACGTCTACGGTGAACCTGCCGCGCAAACCGTGCTCGATCGCTGGGGCGGCAACAACTACATGTGGCACCTGATGCTCGCGCAGAAGGGATACGTAGTCGTGAGCATGGACAACCGCGGCACACCGTCGCCCCGGGGCCGCGCCTGGCGCAAGTCGATCTACCGGCAGATCGGCATCCTCGCCTCGCAGGACCAGGCCGCGGCGGTCCGGAAGATCCTCGAGTGGCCCTACCTCGACGCCGAACGCGTAGGCTCCTGGGGATGGAGTGGGGGCGGGCAGATGACCTTGAACGCGATGTTCCGGTATCCGGACCTCTATAAGACCGGGATCGCGATCGCCTTCGTGGCCGACCAGCGTCTCTACGACACCATCTACCAGGAGCGCTTCATGGCTCGCCCGCAGGACAACCCCGAGGGTTACAGGCTCGGCTCGCCGATCACTTTCGCGGACAAGCTCCAGGGCAACCTGCTCATTGTCCACGGGACGGGCGACGACAACGTCCACTACCAGAACACGGAGAAGCTCGTGAACGCGCTGGTCGCCGCCAACAAACGTTTCACGATGATGGCCTATCCGAACCGCGCGCACGGAATCTCCGAGGGCGAGGGCACGTCGCTTCATCTCTACGGTCTGATGACGGACTTCCTCGCGAAGAATCTGCCCTCAGGCCCGCGGCCGAACTGAGCTGCTCCGTCTCGGCGCGCTGCCCTCAGCGCACGGGTGGCGCGCCCGAGATGCGAAGGTCGACCTTTTCGGTCGCGGCTCGTTCGAGCCACACGATCAGGTCCGTGCCCTGCATCGTCTGTCTTCGCCCGAGCCGCAGACCGGCACCCTCGTTGAGGCGCTGGCCGTTGACCGAGACCGCCGCCGCTCCATCGCCGAAGCCCTCGATCACGAGGAGCGCGTTCGCGAGTGGTCGCTCAACGCTTGCCGCGATATCGAGTGAGAGGTCGCCACAGCCCGTCCCCGACGTGCACCGCAGCGTATACGCCCGCTGTCCGATGTCGTAACCACGACTCTCGGCCGCGCCGGAGCGGACCTGCAGTTCAGGTGCTCGGTTCCACGAGCGCGCCAGAGGCACAAGCGATGCGGGTTCGCCGAAGGTCGCCCCGTAGAGCAGCGCCACCCACGAGTACCCATTTCCCTCATCGTGTTCGGGCGGATAGTTCTGCGAGATCGACCAGCTGGTGGTGCGGTCGGCGGCCTGGACGAAGCGGCCATCCGAGCTCACCAGGCTCTCCGGCCAGTGGTTGTAGGCCGGGAAGTTGATCACTTCGTCACGCACGCGTCCCACGTAGACCCGCGGTTTGGTGCCCGGCTCATAGATGACGAAGGGCCGCGCCTTTGCACGCATCTTCACGACCTGGATCACCGGCGTTTCCGGCTTGAGGTCTTTCACCATGCTCGGATCGACCGCCATGTTGCGCCGGTCGCGCGTGTTGACGCTCTTGTCGTCGGGCCAGGAGTAGGTGGCGCTGTGGCCATCGAGATCCACATACGTGAGCGCGTCGTTGCTCAGCACGTCTTTCGCGTTCTGACCGGGATGGGCGAGGACGCTCGTCTCCTGGATCTGGAGCCATGGAAACGCGAGCGAGGCCTCGGGCCGGCGCCAGCGGACCTTGCGCACGCCCGTGCCGTCGGGCAGGAAGGTGTAGTACTCGTCCACCCACCACGCGAAACCACTGCGTTCGTTCGCAATCCAGTTGTGGTCGTGCCCGCTCACCGGCGCATAGCGCCAATGCACCACCACACGCGCCGGTGAACTCTCGACGATGCGGACCGAAGAGTACTTCGTATGAATGTCCTGCATGTGTTCGACACAACCCTCCTTGTTGCCGCTCTCCATGCTTTGATCGGCGAGCCACAGGCCGTTTTCGGTCACCCAGGCGGGGGAATAGCGCAGGCCGCGCCAGAAGACGACGCGCACCGGAGAGCCGTCGAACTGGACCACGATGTCGGGGTGATCGGACACCGGCCACAGCGCATCCCAGTCTTCGTAGTACTTCAACTTCGTGTAGTAAGCGCCAAAGCGGCCAGGACCTGCGGGGCCCGAGGGCAGGACACGCGGGGGGAGGTCGGGCGGCTGTGAGGCCTGGGGCCGACGAGCCTCGCGCGTGACGTCTTCGGGGCCGAGCGCCCGATCGAACAACCGGACCTCGTCGAGGATTCCGTCGAGCGAGAACCATGACGGCCGCGTTCCTTCAGCCGGAGGCACGGGATGGGACGGCAGGACCTTCGCCCGATTCGCTCCGAGCACGACATCCTGTTCCGGAGCGGTCGTGAGGGCCCCACGTGTTTCGAGACGGCCCGTTTCTACCCCGTCCACGTACAGGCGCACGCCCTCGTTTTGGCGAAAGACCGCGGCGACGTGAATGAAGCGGCGGAGCGGGAGAGTCTGGGCGGACTCGACCGAAACCCATCGCCCTCCTACCGCGAGCCGTAGGCTGAGTTCCCCCCGCGGCCCGACGCCGAAGAAATAGCCGGCGTCGCCATCCTTTTCCTGAGCCAGAATCGGGCACCAGTTCCACGGGTACGCGGCCAGGGCCACCCACGCATCCACGCTGAAGGTCGAACCGAGCCGCGGCGCCTCGGCGGCCTTTTGGACGACGCGCGTGGTGTAACCGTCAAGGCGCAGGGCCCTGCCGGAAACGCCCTCGACCAGCCTATGGGCTCCTGCCACCAAATCGCCGGTTTCGAAGCGCCACTGAGCGAGAGGCGGCGCGTCGGCGGCCGTGACTGCCGGCACGCTGGCGATCGTCAGCCACAGTGCGGCCAGGCCGCGCAGGTCAAAGGTCATAGCTCTCCTCCATCTGGCAGGTCGAATCTGGTCACGCCCCGATTTTCTGAGGGAGCGACAGGTGGGAATCGTTGAAGGTCTCGCGAAAACTCCTCGGCGAGACGCCGAACACGTTCTTGAAGGCGCGCGAAAAATGGAACGCGTCCCGGAAGGTCAGTTCGGCGGCCACCTGCTTCACGGTGTGACTCGGATCTTCGAGCAGCTTCGCCGCCCGGTTCATGCGCAGGCGCGTCAGCAACTCGTAGGGCGTTTGGCGGTCGTAGCGTTGAAACAACCGGCAGAGATAGGCCTCGCTCACGTGACACTCGCGCGCGGTTTCGCTGAGTTGGGTCAACCGGACGTGGTGTTCCTCGATGTGCCGCCGGCAACGCAGATAGGTCGAGAACGCGGCCGTGTGATCCTCGTGAGCGGGCGAGAGGGCCGCGGCGATTCGCAACATCAGGTAGTGGAGGCGCGCGCCCGCAAGTTCATTCGCCATGGCGCCACCGCGGGAGCCGTCGTGCACAAGGTCGTCGAACGCCCGCTGGATGTCGCCCGGACTATCCACATGGCACCAGACCCCCGGGGCGAGCCGGCAATCGAGCAGCATGCGGGCCGCATCGACGCCGACGAAATCCACGAAATACTTGCTTGGCGGATCAGCGCGATCGGCGGCGATCCGGTGGGGGATCCCGGGCCCGTAACAGAAAACGAGGCCGGGTCGGAGCGGAACGTCCTGCCCCGCGAGTTGAAGACTGCCCTGGCCCGAGGCGACGAACTCGAGACCGAGGTAAGGGAAGTTCGCGCGGTCGATGAGGTAGTCGGGATGACACCGCTCGAAGCCGCCGCAGACGACCGCCAGGGATGCATTCGCGGGGGGTGCGAGGTCGAGATAGAACGAGCGGACGTACTTCACCTGGCGCGAAAAGAACGCCGGCTGCGACCGTTCCCGTTCCCTCTGGTCCAACGCTCACGCCTCCTTAATCAAGGTCACGAATCGCGATGGATTCTAAGCGCATGAATTGAAACCCGTCATAAACATCTCATTTATGGCCATTCTTGAGACGTCGATTGTCCAGCCTCGGCACCCGAGGTCAATAAATGACATGTATTGGTCAATAATCACCATTTCATTTCCGCAAGTGTCCTGCGATCATCGCGCCACATTCAGATCTGTATACAGACCTGTGCGACGCGACGGCGGGCGGTCGGTTGGCAGTTGTTTGATGGAAACACCTTTTTCCGGACGATCAAGTCCGACACAGACGGAGGGTAGGTTTATGAGGTTCACGAAATCCTGGCGCCTTGGTCTAGCGGCCGTTTTGATGGCCAGCTTGAGCACGGCGCAGGGACGAATCGACGGCACGATTGAGGGAAGAGTCCTGGATAGTCAGGGGCTCGCCGTGCCCGGCGCGACCGTGTCGGTCTCAAGTCCTGCCCTGATCCAGACCGCGGTCGTTGTCACCACCGCCGACGGTCGTTATCGCGCCACACGTCTGCCCCGCGGCGTCTACACCGTGCGCGTCACCATGGACGGCTTCAAGACCCGCGAGCTCACCAGCATCGTGCTTGACGTTGGCAAGGTGCTCGTCATTGACGCCACCATCGAGCCCGGTGGAACTTCGGAGTCAATCACGGTCGAGGCGGAAACGCCCGTGATCGATACCCAGCAGGTGAAGAACGTGCAGACGATCACGAGCGAGGTGATCGACCAGGTGCCCCTGGGCCGCAACGCGATCACCGGCCCCACTCAGCTGGCTCCCGGAGTGGTCGAGCGAACGTCTTCAGGATCGAGGCGCAACGAGACGAACTACATGGTTGATGGCGCCAACGTGCAGGCTCCGGACCAGGGGTACTCGGAGGCCAACGTGAGCTGGGACGCGATTGAGGAAATCGAGTTCATCACCACCGCCAATCCGATGGAGAACTACGCCGCGATCGGGGGTACCTTGAACCTCGTAACCCGGACCGGGAGCAACAAGTTCCAGGGCATGGCCTCCTACTACTTCACCAATCGCGATCTTGCGCAGATCCTCCTGCCCCTCGAACACTCGAACACCCTGCGCATCGGACAACCCAGCCTCGCCGAGTACGAACGCGACCTGTCGCTGCGCCTTTCGGGTCCCGTGCTCAAGGACCGGGTGTGGTTCGTCGCGAACTACCGTCGCTTAACGGACGAGAAGGCCGGCACTTTCGTCCCGACCACGATCAACGGAAAGCAGTTCGATAATTACTCGGCGCCCCAAGAGAACAAGTGGTATTTCGGCAAGCTCACGGCCCAGGTCACACCGAAGGTCCGCTGGTTCGGCAGCTACACCTACTCGGCCGGCGACGCTCAGCAGGAGCTTGCCGGCGCGCCGCCTCGCCGGTCGCTCGAAGCCACCAGGCACTGGGCGGCCAAGCAGCACACCGGTTCGAGCCAGCTCACCTGGACCCTCTCCCCACAAACACTCCTCGACGCCCGCTTCGGGATCTGGCGTTTCAACTACGATGGCAAGTCGCAGCCCGGCACCGAGGCGAATCCGGCCTTTTTCGACGAGTTCAGCGGTTATCAGTACGGACGCTGGAGCGGGGGCCGTGACGGCACCGACAAGCGCAACTACAACGCCTCGGCGGCGATCACCCGCTTCCAGGACAACTGGGGCGGCTCCCACGAGTTCAAGGCCGGCGTGGAGTACCAGAAACTCAACGGCGGTTTCTACTTCTCGAGCGAGAACTCGATCAGCGAGTGGCGCACGTACCGCGACAACATCTACTACTACCGTGGATTGCTCGGCCTCACCGGTCCCGACCCGGTCCGGGGAGACGGCCTCCTGACCTTCACCACCGCTTCCACCGAGGAACTTGGGAGCGGCGTGCCCAGCCTGTTCGCGCGCGGTGGAGCCTTCGCTTCCGACGTGTGGCGGGTCAACAGCCGTCTCACTCTGAACCTCGGTCTCCGGTACGACTCGACGTCGTCTCAAATCAATGAAGTCACCAAACCCGCAGCCGACGCGCTCGCGCAGGCCATCGGCCAGGCGGTCTTCGTTCCGCGCTTTGGCGTCAACCCCTTCGGTCCGCTCGTGTCCGCTGGCAAGAAGGATCGCCTCCCCTGGAGCGGTTTCTCCGGTCAGGTAGGCGCGGCCTTTGACCTCACGGGCGACCGCAAGACGATTCTGAAAGCGAGCGCCTCGAGCTATCAGGAGCGACTGCTTGGCTGGCACATCAACTTCGGCGTGCCGAGCGGACAGGCGAGCTTCCCCATGAACTGGTTCGACCTCAATGGCAACGGCCGGCCGGACCTCCCCGGCACCGACCGCTACGTCCAGGCCAATACGGCGAGCCCGCTGGCGCTTTCGGGCACCACGTGGCATCAGAACGTGGACCCGGATCTCAAGACGCCCTACGTGCTCGAGTACCGTGTCGGCGTCGAGCGGGATCTCGGGAGCTTCAATGTGGGCGTGGCGGGCGTGTACCGCGATCGAAAGAACCTGATGACTTCGCTCCTCTATGACCTCAACAACAACAGGTATTGGAGCGACCTGAGTTCGGGGTTCTGGGTTCCCTTCACCACCACCGTGCCGGCCGCGGGCACCAGCTTCCCCGCCGTGCCGACGACGGTTTACTTCCAGAAAACGAATGCTCCGGCCGCGTTCACCAGGATCACGAACGTCGACGCCAAGGCTCGCTATCAGGCGCTCGAGGTGACAGCCAACAGGCGTTGGAACGGTCGCTACATGGTGGGCGGATCGGTCGTCTTCTCGAAGAACTACGGCGACTATGAGGTCTGGGGAAACAACAACGGTCTCGGACAGTTCCAGACGCCGAATTACGCCGTCAACCGCGGCGACTCGCTCCAGCCCTTCGACCGTCCCGTCGTGGTCAAGCTGTTCGGCAGCGTCCTGATGCCGCAGGGCGTGCGTCTGTCCTACAACTTCTTCTACACCAGCGGCACCCCGTGGAACCGGACGGTAACCGTCGCGCCCCCAGCGGCGTGGGCCGCCGCGAACGGGGTATCGACTGCGAGCCAGACGATCTGGGTCGAGCCGCGGGGCGATCGGCGCGACCAGGCGATCAACAATCTCGATCTCCGGCTCGAGAAGCTGTTCAAGATCAACGGCCAGCACGAACTCGGCGTGTTCATCGACGCTTTCAACGTCACCGGCTTCTCGTATCTCACGTTCCAGTCCAATCCCGGTGGAACATGGTCTCCGACCGGCGAGGGGGGCACGACCGGCACGTTCAGCCCGGCCTCGACCAGCGCGCTGAGTCAGACCGGCGTCCGGACGTTCCGTCTCTCGGTTCGCTATAACTTCAACTAGCGAAGTCCTTGAGCGCGTGGGCGGCTCCGGTGTCGGGGCCGCCTGCGCTTCGCCGTCCGTGAGCCGTAGCGCCTGAGGTCCCTCCCCTTATGCTCCGCTCGATCCGACTCGACGCCCATCAGCATTTCTGGCGCTACGACCCCGCGCAGCATGTCTGGATGACAGACGCGATGGAAGCTCTGCGTCGAGACTACCTTCCCCAGGACCTGGCCCCCTTGCTTCACGGGACAGGTTTCGACGGGACGATCGCGGTGCAGGCCCGCCAGATGGTCGAAGAGACCGAATGGCTGCTCGCTCTCGCCGATCGGCACGCCTTCATCCGCGGCGTCGTGGGCTGGGTGGACCTGCGCTCGCCTGACCTGGCGGCGCAGCTCGAAAGGCTCGGCGCGAACCCGAAGCTGGTCGGCGTGCGCCATGTCGTCCATGACGAACCCGACGAAGACTTCATGCTGCGCCCCGAATTCCGTCGTGGCATCGCGCGCCTTGGGCCGGCCGGACTTACCTACGACCTGCTGCTGCGTCCCCCGCACCTCAAGGCGGCGATCCGCCTCGTTGATGAATTCAAGGACCAGCCCTTTGTGCTCGATCACATCGCAAAGCCCGGCGTTGGCGACGTCTCGAGATCACTCTGGAAAGAAGATCTTCGTCGTCTTGCCGAGCGACCGAACGTCTCGTGCAAACTCTCCGGCCTCGTCACGGAGGCCGACTGGAGCGCGTGGCGGCCCGCCGACTTCCATCCCGCTCTCGATGTCGTGCTCGAGGCGTTTGGCGCGGACCGCCTGATGATCGGGTCCGACTGGCCGGTCTGCACGCTGGCCGCGGACTATGCGACCACGATGGGCGTCGTGATGGACTTCGTGCGCGACCTCACACCAAGAGAGCGAGACGGGATACTGGGCGGCAACTGCGCGCGCTTCTATGGCGTCGCGCTTACCGAGGAGGGCGCGTGAGTCACATGCTGGCGGCAGTCTTACATGGCCCGCGGGATCTGCGCGTTGAGAATCGCTCACGGCCAGAGCTCGAGCCGGGCACGGTCCTTGTCCGGGTTCGTCGGGTCGGCCTCTGCGGCACCGACGTTCACTACTACGAGGATGGGCGAGTGGGGGCCTTTGTGGCCACGGCGCCTTTCGTGCTCGGCCATGAGCTGTGCGGCGAGGTGGCAGCCGTTGCGGACGGGGTGGCGAGACCGAGTCCGGGCGACCGCGTGGTCGTGAATCCCTCAAGGCAATGCGGTCAGTGCGATTACTGTCGTGCGGGCCGCGGAAATCTGTGCCGTTACATCCGGATGCTCGGAAGCGCCAGCACCCGGCCCCCGACCGACGGCGGCCTGGCCGAGTACCTGAGAGTGGGGGCAGAGCAGTGTTACGTCATGCCGCCTGCGATGGACGATGGTATCGGCGCGCTCATGGAGCCTCTGGCGGTGGCGCTCCAGGCCCTTCACCGCGCGGGCTCCGTCGCCTCTCGCCGTGTGCTCGTCTGTGGAGGCGGTCCGATCGGTCTCCTGATCGCACTCACCGCGCGCGCGTTTGGCGCCACCACCGTGGCCCTCAGCGACCCCGACCCAGACCGCCGCAAGTTTGCGCTCGCGTTGGGCGCGGACGTGGTGTTCGACTCCGCGACCCACGAAGCGGAAGCGGGCGGAGCCCTGGTCGAGGATGGCTTCGAGGCCGTGTTCGAAGCCTCGGGCGCCTCGGCGGCGGTGGCTCAGGCATTCGAACTGGCACGGCGCGGCGCGACGATCGTTCAGGTGGGCTCGCCCTCGGAGCCGCGGACGCCTCTTCCCCTGACCCAGTTGCTTGTGAAGGAACTCCAGTTCGTGGGCTCGTTCCGCTACGGAAACGTATGGGAACAGGCGATGCGCCTCGTGGCTTCCGGACGGTTGAACCTGAAGCCCCTGATCACCCACGTGTTGCCGCTGGCTCAGGTGCGCGAGGCGCTGGAACTCGCGTCGGGGCGCGGCGGCGCCTTGAAGGTTCAAGTCGATCTCGGATCAGGGAGGCCCTGACCGCCCCATGAATACGGCAAGCGAAGTCGCGCAGCAAGCGAGCGCCGGTCTCCAGTACCGGCCACTCGGTCGCACGGGGATGAACGTCTCCTCCTTGAGTTTTGGAGCCTCCTCACTGGGCGGGGTCTTCCGTGAAGTGAACGAAACCGAAGGCATAGCCGCGGTTCACACCGCCCTCGACCTCGGGATCAACTACTTCGACGTGGCGCCCGCGTATGGCGGCACCCGGGCCGAGACCGTGCTCGGGCGGGCGCTTCGTGGAGTGCCCCGCGATCGTTTCTATCTCTCGACCAAAGTGGGGAAGTACACGAGCCCCACGGGTTATGGCGCGGACACTTTCGACTACTCGCGCGACCGGATCCGCGCGTCCCTCGACGAAAGCGCCCGCCGGCTGGGGGTCGACCACTTCGACATCGTGCACATCCACGACATCGAGTACGAGGGACGTCGTCATGTGGAATGGGCCCTTCGCGAGGGGATCGAAGCGCTTTCGGAACTGCGGCGGGAGGGCCGGGTCGGCGCCGTCAGTTTCGGCATCCACCCGATGGACCTGTGGCATCGCATCTTCGGGGAATGCGATGTGCAGGCCGCGCTCGTCCACAACCACTACTGCCTCAACGACACACGACTCCTCGACCTGCTGCGGGTTGCGGCCATTCGGGGAATCGGAATCATCAACGGCTCGCCGTTTGCCAGCGGCCTGCTGACCGACCGCGGCCCGGCCGCCTGGCACCCGGCAAACGAGGAAGACCGCGCGCTGTTTCGCCGCGCCGCCCAGCACTGCGCGACCCGCGGCACGAGCATCAGCCAGCTGGCGCTTCAGTTCTCGAGCCAGCATCCCCAGATTCCAACCACGCTCTTCAGCTCGGCGAGCGCCGAGTCGGTTCGCCGTAACGTTGCGTGGCACTCTCAACCTGCGGATCCCGAACTCGTCGCCGAAGTCATGGAGATTCTCCGTCCGGTGCGCGACAAAGACTGGTCCTACTGAGTGACATAAAGACAGCAGCATGAACGGGAGAAACTGGCGACTCGTGGCCCTTGCCTTCTCGGCGAGCGCAGTGGCTTCCGCGACGGGATCCGTGGCCGCCGGTTGGAGCGCGCCGCCACGGCCTCCCAATGTCGTCTTCATCCTCGCCGACGATCTGGGTTATGGCGACATCGGCGCCAACAACCCTCAGTCCCGGATCGCCACGCCCCACATCGACCGCATCGCGCGCGAGGGCATGCGCTTTACCGACGCCCACTCTCCCGCCGCCGTGTGCACCCCCAGTCGCTACGGCATCCTCACCGGACGCTACGCCTGGCGGACCTGGCTCAAGCAGGGCGTCATCGGGGGCTACACGCCGCCGCTGATCGAGCCGGACCGGCTCACCGTCGCATCGTTCCTGAAACAGAACGGCTACACCACCGCGATGATCGGCAAGTGGCATCTGGGTCTGGGCTGGGTCCGCGCGAATGGTCTTGTGGGAACCGCGGCGAACGCGGAGAAGAACGTCGCCGGGTCGTGGCAGGACGGCGATGCCGCGAAGGGCATGAATGTGGATTTCGATCAGCCGGTCCGCGGCGGCCCGCGGGACCTGGGCTTCGACTACGCCTACTTCACCGCGGCCTGTCCGACGATGGACGGCCCCTTCACTTTCATTCGAAACGATCGCCCTACCGCGCGACCCGACCGGAAGATCTTCGTCGACCCAAACGCTGAGGAGGAGTACGGCCGCCCTCGCGCCGGATGGATAGCACCGGGCTTCTCGCTCGAGACCGTCGATGTGGAATTCGTGAAAGAGACGATCTCCTTCATGGAACGCAGCGTCGCCGAGGCGCCGGCGCGCCCCTTCTTCGTCCACTTGTCGTTGTCTTCTCCTCACACGCCGTGGCTGCCGCCGACCTTCGCACGAGGTGCTAGTGGAGACGGGCCGCGCGGAGACCTCGTGACCGTCGCCGACTGGGCGGTGGGAGAAGTGAGAGCGGCGCTCGATCGACTCGGCGTGTCCGGGGATACGCTGCTCATCTTTACGAGCGACAACGGTCCGCACCCGGGCACCAACGGCCACGCGTCCGCAGGCGCCTTCCGAGGGTACAAGTCGCATGCCTGGGAAGGAGGTCATCGCGTCCCTCTGCTCGTTCGCTGGCCGAGCCGCGTTCCCGAAAGTGCGGTGAGCCCGGAGCCCGTCGAACTGACCGATCTCATGGGCACACTTGCCGGCATCCTTGGCAAAGACCTGCCGAAAGACGCCGGCCCCGACAGCTACGACATTTCACCCGCCCTGTTCGGCCGGAAACTCGACCGGCCGATCCGCCCGGCCATCGTTTCGCACTCCGTCAACGGCGCCTTCGCGATTCGCCAGGGTCCCTGGAAACTGATTACCGGGACCGACGGATCGGGCGGCTGGGTGCCTCCGGCTGACCGGCCTTCGAGCCCGGACCGCCCCGGCCAGCTCTACAACCTCGAGGTGGATTCGGGTGAGTCGAAAAACCTCCACGCCGATCGCCCGGAGGTGGTCGCGCGTCTGCGCGATCTTCTCGCTTCCTATCGCGCGAGCGGGCGCAGCCGCCCGTAGCGCCCGGGACTTCGGCGCTCAATCCTCTCCCGGTTTCGGGTCATGAATCGCGATGGACTCGTGAACGCACGATTCAAGCCTCTCCTGAAAGCAACCCATTAGGGCAATTCTTGAGAGTCCAAACGAGGTGCCCTGATCAGGAGTGGTCAAAGAAAGGTATGTATTGGTCAAGAATCACCATTTCCTTTTGGTGACTGTCCTGCGATCCTCCCGCTACATTCAGATCTGTATACAACGGATCTCTCCCGCAGATACCTTTTGAGGACGTGTTCCGACCAGACGGAGGGTACGTAATATGAGGTTCACGAAATCCTGGCGCCTTGGGCTCCTGGCCGCTTTTCTAGCCAGTTCAAGCATGGCGCAGACCCGAATTGATGGGACGATCGAGGGAAAGGTCCTGGACAGCCAGGGGCTCGCCATCCCCGGCGCGACCGTGACCGTGTCCAGCCCGGCTCTTATCCAGGCGGCCGTCGTGACCACCGGGTCGGAGGGCCGCTACCGCGCGACGCAGCTCCCCGTCGGCACCTACGCCATCCGCGTCGAGATGAACGGGTTCAAGACCCGGACGATGACCGGAATCGAGCTCCCGGTCGGCCGGGTACTCGTAATGGACGCGAAGCTCGAGCCCGGCGGCGCCACGGAGTCGGTCTTGGTCGAGGCGGAAACACCCGTAATCGACACGCAGCAGGTCAAGAACGTCCAGACGATCACCAAGGAGGTCATAGACCAGCTGCCGCTCGGCCGCGACCCCATTCTGGGACCGACTCAACTCGCTCCCGGTGTCGTCGAGCGCACTTCCTCGGGATCGCGACGCAACGAAACGAACTACCTCGTCGATGGCGCGAACCAGAACGCACCCAACCAGGGTTACGCCGAGGCCAGCATCAGCTGGGATGCCGTGGAAGAGATCGAGTTCATCACCACCTCGAATCCGATGGAGAACTACGGCGCGATCGGCGGCACCCTCAACCTTGTGACGCGCAGCGGCAGCAATCGCTTGAGCGGCATGGCGAGCTTCTACGCCACCAACCGGGACTTCAACCAGATTCTCCTGCCCGAGGAGCACTCGAACACCCTCGGCATCGGCAAGCCCGCACTCAAAGAGTTCGAACGCGACGCTTCCTTGAGGCTCGGCGGCCCGATCCTCAAAGACCGCCTCTGGTTTCTGGCCAATTACCGGCGCACCAGCGAGGAGGTGGCCGGCTCCTTCGTTCCGGTCACGATCAACGGGACGCGGTACGAGAACTACAACGCACCCCGCACCATCGACTGGATCTTCGGAAAGCTGACGGCCCAGATCGCGCCGACCATGCGGTGGTTCGGAAGCTACAACTACTCAAAGGACGTAAGCCCCTACGATCGGACGGTTCCTGCGCGGATCGCCCAGGAAGCGAAGCGGGACTTCACCGCCACCCAGTTCAGCCTGTCGAGCCAGTTCACCTGGACACTCGGGCCCCAGACCCTCCTCGATGCTCGCCTCGGGGTGTGGCGCTTCGAAGGCGCCAACCTGGCGCAGGCGGGCACCGAGATGAACCCGCACTACATCGACCGCTTCACCGGATACGAATGGGGGCGACGCGGCGAGGACCAGCGGCTGGGCGACAAGCGCAACTACAACGGCTCATTAAGCATCACTCACTTCGCACCCGACTGGGGCGGGTCGCACGAGATCAAGGCCGGCGCCGAGTACCAGCCCACGTTCGGTCAGGCCCTCGTGTGGTCCCCCGGCAATTCGATCCGCAACTGGGACGTCTGGAATTCGAACCTCTACTTCTACCGCGGCCGTGACGGACTGTCCGGCCCCGGCCCCTTTGGCGATGGACGGATGCTCTTCGGGACCGGCGGCACCTTCGAGGGATGTTGCGGCCTCGCCGAGGACATGGACCGGTCGGGCGCCTTTGTCTCGGACGTCTGGCGCGTGAACGACCGCCTCACCCTGAACCTCGGTGTGCGCTACGACATCACGAAGTCAGGCGTCCCCGACGTCGAGAAGACGGCGGCAGACCCGCTGGCGGTGGCGATCGGCGAGGCGGTCTTCCGCCCGCGCTGGGGCATGAACCCCTTTGGACCGCTCAGCTCACCGGGAGACGACGATCGCCTTCCCTGGAAGGGCTTCTCAGCGCTCGCGGGTTTTGCGTACGACCTGACGGGAGACAGGCGGACGATCGTGAAAGCTCACTTCGCGCGCTATCAGGAGCGGCTGACCACCTGGATTTTCAACTTCGGCATTCCGTCCGGAGATGCAACCTTCCTCATGAACTGGTGGGATGACAATCGCAATGGTCGGCCCGACGCGCCGGGTATCGATCGCTGGGCGCAGGCAGATACCGCAAGCCCGCTCGGGCTCACTGGCACCACGTGGCAGCAGAACATCGACCCGAACATCAAGACCCCGTACTTGAACGAATACCGTCTGGGGATCGAACGCCAGCTCGGCGACTTCAACGTCGGTGTGTCCGGCCTCTACCGCGATCGGAAGAACCAGATCACCGACCTGCTCTACGATTTGAACACCGGCAAGTACTGGAGCGACGTCAACTCGGGCTTCTGGATTCCCTTCAACACGACGGTGCCGTCCGCGGGAGCCGGCTTCCCCGCAGTGCCGGTCACCATGTACTTCCAGAGTCAGAACGCGCCCGCCCGATTCACCCGACTCACCAATGTGCCTGATGCCGTCGGCCGATACACGTCTCTCGACATCACGGTCAACCGTCGCTGGAAGGGCGACTTCATGCTTGGCGGCTCGGCGGTCTTCTCCAAGAACTATGGAACCTTCGACGAGTCGGGTGCCAGCTCAGGACACGGGCAATTCCAGACTCCGAACTTCATCACGAACCGCGCGGGTTCGCGGCAGAGCTTCGACCGCCCCCTCGTCGTCAAACTCTGGGGAAGCGTGAAGCTGCCCGGGAAGCTCCGAGGTTCCTTCAATTTCCTGCAGAGCAGCGGAGCCCCGTGGAACCGCACGGTGACCGTGCAGCCGCCCGCCGCCTGGGCGGCCTCAAGAGGTGCGTCGACGGCGACTCAGACCGTCTATCTGGAGCCCAGCGGCGCGCGCCGGAACCAGTCCACGACCAACCTGGACCTGCGGCTCGAGAGATTGCTGCGACTGGGGAAGGGCCACGAGATCGGCCTGTTCGCTGACATCTTCAACGCGACCGGGTTCTCCTACGTGGACTACCAGTCGAACCCCGGCGGGACATGGTCGCCGGACGCCGAGAACACGACCGCGGGGAGGTTCACCCCGGTCTCCACCGGACCGAGGAGCCAGGTAGGAGTTCGCACGATCAGGTTCTCCCTCCGGTATTCGTTCGACTAGCGTGCGCAAGGCGCCTCGTCGGTGGGCTCGCATCGCCGCGATTGGCATGGCTTGCGGCGGCTTGTTCGCAAGCCTCGAGGCGGCGACGAACCAGCGTCCCAG